>JBIKYB010000056.1:0-22174 GCA_044355475.1 Prosthecobacter sp. | reverse complement strand
CTCGCCGAGATCGAAGCCCAAGGCTGGAGCCTCAACCCCGGCCGCTACGTCGGCGTCGCCCCTGGCGAGACCGTCAGCGACGAGGACTTCAAGACCCAGCTCGGCACCTGGAACGAAGAACTCGAAACCCTCAACGCCCAGGCACGCGACCTGGAGCAAACCATCGCCCTCAACGTGGCGGAGATTCTAGAGGTATGAGCACGGCTGCAACGCAAGAGTCATGGCCTAGGACCAAGGTTGAAAGCCTCTCCGAGTACATCACGGTTGGCTTTGTTGGTTCAATGTCATCTTTGTTTTGCGACGAAGGGGTGCCTCTTCTGCGAGGGCAGAACATTCGGCCGTACTCGCTGGACCTCACCAACCTCAAATACATTTCACCAGAGACTCACCGGAAATGGAAGAAGTCAGCGTTGAAGCCCGGCGATGTTGTCATCGTTCGCGTCGGCTACCCTGGCACTGCTTGTGTGATCCCTGAAGGACTGGGCGACCTCAATGCAGCAAGCTTGGTGATTGTGCGGCCCAACAAGGGGCTGCTCGATTCAAAGTATCTCAGCTACGTTTTCAACTCTCCTTGGGGCAAAGCTCAGGTGGCAGGACGCCAAGTTGGAGCCGCCCAGCAAGTATTTAACACTCAAACGGCGGCGGAACTTGAGATCCCAGCGCCCCCGCTCCCCGTCCAACGGCGCATCGCGGGCATCCTGTCGGCCTACGACGAGCTGATCGAGAACAGCCAGCGGCGCATCCGGCTGCTGGAGGACATGGCCCGCGCCCTCTACCGCGAGTGGTTCGTCCACTTCCGCTTCCCCGGCCACGAATCCGTCCCCCGCCTCCCCTCCGCCCTCGGCGACCTCCCGCAGGGCTGGGAGGCGACAGACTTGGCTGCTGTCTGCGATGACGATAAAGGCATTCAGACCGGCCCCTTTGGCAGTCAGCTTCACGAGGCCGATTATTCCGATGGAGGCGTGCCCGTCGTGATGCCCAAAGACCTCATCGGCTTCCGCATCCGCACCGACAGCATCGCCCACATCCCTGAAGCCACCGCTGACAAGCTCAGCCGCCACCGCATGAAGCTTGGCGACATCGTTTATGGCCGACGCGGTGACATTGGACGCCGTGCCTTCATCATGCCGCACCAGTCCGGCTGGTTCTGCGGCACCGGTTGCCTGCGCATCCGCCCCGATGCCAAGAAGGTGAATGGCTGGTATCTCTTCAACTACCTCGGCCAAGATGACGTGGTAAAACTCATCGCCGGACGCGCCCAAGGCGTGACGATGCCGAACCTCAACACCGGCCTGCTTTCCTCCGTCCCCATCTCGCTGCCGCCAAGGGCCATCCAAGACCACTTCGCCCGCCTCAGCTTCTCCTTCGCCCAAGCCCAAGAAGCCCTCCACGCCCGCATCCAAACCCTCCGCCGAACGCGCGACCTGCTACTGCCGCGTCTGCTGTCTGGAGGAATTGAGGTTTTACCAAAGGAAAATATGTCCACCCCCGACTAGTCGTGCGTGTCCATGCGTCCCGACAAAACTGTCCACACCCCTAGACGCCAGCGTCTATCTAAGTAGATGTCCTGATATACAGCCATGAAGCCAAGGCCATACAGGGAAAAGCAGCGTGCGTTTTTACCGCAGGTTGCCACCAGATGAATCACAACGGACTTTGCCACCATGAAGACCACTGAAACGAGTCGAGAAAAATTTAGCTTTGAGAAGCGATGGGCAAAGGAATTGAAAAGCGCCGGGTTTGTCCCGATCAGCACATTTTTCCTCGAAAACTACCATCGACTGAAGCCCTATGACCTGACCTACGGCGAGGCGATGTTCGTGGTGCATATCATGCAGCACAAGTGGGACGAGAACGCGCCATTCCCAGCCTACAAGACGATTTCACATCGAATGCATGTGTCTGCGAAGTCTGCGCGACGTTGGGCTGCCAGTTTGGAAAAGAAGGGCTACCTAAAGCGAGAAATGAGAATCGGAGAAACGAATCGATTTCATCTCAAGGGTTTGATGGCCGCACTTGTCAAACTGAAGGCTTCCCAGGAGAAATCGAAATCAAAGAAGGAGGATGAATAGCCATGGCGTGGTTTCTTTTCATGGACGAGACGGGGCACGATCACAAACAGATGCCCTATGAGGTGCGTGGCGGCTTTGCGCTTCACGATGAGGCTCTCTGGCCGCTGGTGAAGGATGCTCACACGCTCGAACTGGAATGCTATGGAGCGCGGCTGGCCGACTACAAATCCGAGATCAAAGGTGAAAAACTGCTGAAAAAGGAGCGCTTCAAACATGCGGCCCAGATGGAGGAGATCGAGGCAACGGAGCGTCAGCAGCTTTGCCGAGCCTTGCTGCAAGGCGGTCTGGAAAAGCGGCCGCCAACAAGGGCGCAACTGACTGCCTATGGCCAGGCCTCGTTGAAAATGGCCGAGGGTATCTTTGACCTCTTGGAACGACACAAGGCCCGCCTTTTTGCCTCGGCTGTGCCTCGCGGGGCGGCTGCGCCGCCGCCAGTCCTCGACCCGAAGATGGAGGGTGTTTTGCGGAAGGATCATACCTTTCTCCTGGAGCGCTTTTTCTACCATCTGGAGAAAGAACGGCAGATGGGCATCCTGGTGATGGATGAAGTCGAGAAGACCGAAGACCGGCGCTTCGTCGCCAAGCTGCACAGCTATTTCACGAAGACGATGAATGGCCGAGAGCGGGCCCGTTGGATCGTGCCATCACCCTTTTTTGTCTCTTCCGACATGGCCCTGCCCGTGCAGATGGCCGATGTGGTCATCTACTGCATCAACTGGGGATTCCGTCACGCTGGGGCTGGGATGGATGCACCGGTGAGGCAGGAAATCGCGGATCGTTTCGCAGCAAGGATCGAGCGTCTGAGATGGCGCGGCTCTGGCTACGATGGATTCCGCACCTTCCCCAGCTTTGGCATCGTTTGTGTGCCCGATCTTTTCACCCGCAGGGAATAAAAAAGGAGACAATGCGTTTGAAGCCCCCGCTCCGTTTAAGGAAAAGGTTCTTCTTGGCCGAGTCTCCGCAAATAGCTAACCACGCCGAAACCAAGCATTCCACCTTAAATTTCATTTTCTTCCATGCCGCACGCCTACACCGAAGACCAGCTCGTCGAGCAGCCCGCCATCGGGCTGTTTGAGGATCTTGGCTGGGAGACGGTGTCAGCGGCGGAGGAGATATTCGGAACTGCTGGCACGCTCGGACGAACGACGAAGATGGAAGCGGTGCTGAGCGGAAGATTGCGGGCGGCTTTGGAGAAGCTGAATCCTGGTCTGCCACCGGAGGCGATCACCTTGGCGATGGACGAGCTGACGCGGAACCGCTCGGCGATGAGCATGGTAGCGGCGAACCGGGAGGTGCATGAGCTTTTGAAGCAGGGCATCAAGGTCAGCGTTCCGGACAGGGAACGCGGCGGACAGAAACCGGAGCGGGTGCGGGTGATCGACTGGGAGAACGCGGAGGCGAATGATTTCCTGCTGGTGAGCCAGATGTCCATCCAAGGGCCGCTCTACCTGCGGCGGCCGGACTTGATCGGCTTCGTCAACGGTCTGCCGCTGGTGGTGGTGGAGCTGAAGAAGCCGGGCGTGCCCGCGCAGCAGGCCTTCACGGACAACCTGACCTGCTACAAGGCCGACATCCCGGCGCTGTTCTGGGGCAATGCGCTCATGATTGCCAGCAACGGCACGGACAGCCGCGTGGGATCGCTGACGGCGGACTGGGAGCGGTTCTTTGAGTGGAAGCGCATCGCCAGCGAGGACGAGCCGCGCCGGGTGTCCCTGGAGGTGATGATTCGCGGCACCTGCGACAAGACGCGCCTGCTGGATCTGGTGGAGAATTTCATCCTCTTCTCCGAGCACAAGGCCGGGCTGGTCAAGATCGTGGGGCAGAACCACCAGTTCCTCGGCGTGAACAATGCCATCGCCGCCAGTCTGAAGGCCCGCACGGAAGGCCACGGACGCGGCGGGGTCTTCTGGCAGACGCAGGGCAGCGGCAAGAGCTTCTCCATGGTCTTCTACTCCCAGAAGATCCTGCGCACCGTGCCGGGCGACTGGACCTTCGTCATTGTGACAGATCGTGTGGAACTAGACGAGCAGATCGCCACGACCTTCAAAGCCTGCGGTGCCGTGAGCGAGGCGGAGGGCGAAATCTGCCACGCCAGCAGCGGTGAGCATCTGCGCGAGCTGTTGCGCGGGAATCACCGCTACGTCTTCACGCTGGTGCATAAGTTCCAAACCGACGAGGTGCTCACAGATCGTCGGGACGTGATCGTTTTGACCGATGAAGCGCACCGCAGCCAGTATGACACGCTGGCGCTCAACATGCGGGCCGCGCTGCCTAACGCGACCTTTGTGGCCTTCACCGGCACGCCGCTGATCGCGGGCGAGGAGCGGACGCGCGAAGTCTTCGGCGATTACGTCTCCATCTACGACTTCCAGCAGAGCGTGGAGGACGGCGCGACGGTGCCGCTCTTCTACGAGAACCGCACACCAGAGCTGCACCTCGACAATCCCGACCTGAACGAGGACATCTACGCCCTGATCGAGGAAGCCGAACTGAGCCCCGAGGCGGAGGAGAAGCTGCAACAGGAACTCGGCAAGCAATACCATCTGATCACCCGCGACGACCGCCTGGAGACCGTGGCGAAGGACATCGTCACCCATTTCCTAGGCCGTGGCTTCCAAGGCAAGGCGATGGTGGTGAGTATTGACAAGGCCACGGCGCTGAAGATGCACGCCAAGGTGCAGAAGCACTGGATGGCGGAGAAGGAGCGGGTGCAGGGAGAGCTGGACGAGCTAACGCGTGGCAAACCGCTCAAACCCGGACAGAAGAAGATTGATTTCAAAGACGACTACGACGCGGACAAGATGCGTGAGCTGCAACGCCGTCTCGCTCTGCTGGAGCACACGGACATGGCGGTGATCGTCTCCAGCGAGCAGAACGAGGTCGCCAAGATGGCCGCGAAGGGCATCGACATCGTGCCGCACCGCAAGCGGATGAACGAGGAGAAGCTGGACGAGAAGTTTAAAGACCCGGCTGATCCGCTGAGCATCGCCTTTGTCTGCGCCATGTGGCTGACGGGATTCGATGCGCCAAGCTGCTCGACAATCTATCTCGACAAGCCGATGCGGAATCACTCGCTGATGCAGACCATCGCGCGTGCCAACCGCGTGTATCCCGGGAAGCAGAGCGGCTTGATTGTGGACTACGCGAATGTTTTCGCGTCATTGGAGAAAGCGCTCGCCATCTACGGTGCAGGCAAAGGCGGCAAGACGCCCGTGCGCGACAAGAAGGAGCTGGTGGAGCAACTGCGCACCGCCTTAAAGGACGCGGCGGAGTTTTGCGCGAAGCAGGGCGTGACCCTGACCGCCATTCACGACGCCACCGGCATGGAGAAGCTGCACCTCCTGAGCGAAGCGGTGAATGCGCTGATCTCCCCGGACGAACTGCGGAAGCAATTCCTCGCCCATGAAAAGCTGGTGCGAGCGCTCTACCAGGCCGTGAAGCCGGACAAGGCCGCGATTGAGTTCGCGCCGATGTGCTCGCTGCTCGCCACGCTGGCGGAGACGATCAAGGCGCAGACCGGTGAAGGCGAAACGCCCGACATCACGCCGATCATGGGCAAGCTGAACGACCTGCTCGACGAGTCCATCGGCGCGGAAGGTTTCACCATTGCCGAAGGCCAAGCCGGAGCGCGGCATGGCGTGATCGACCTCTCGAAGATCAACTTCGAGGCGCTGGCGAAGAAGTTCAAAGAGTCGAAACAGAAGAACCTCGACATCGAGAAGCTCAAAGCCGCCATCCGCGCCACCCTGGACAAGATCGTCCACATGCACCGCGCCCTGCGGACCGACTACCAGCAGAAGTTCGAGGAACTGATCTCCAGCTACAACGCTGGAAGCCGCAATATTGACGAACTCTTTGAGGAACTTCTGAAGCTCAGCCGTGAACTCAGTGAGGAGCAGACGCGGCACGTCCGCGAGAACATGCTGCCCGATGAACTGGTCATCTTCGACATCCTCACCCGTCCCGCCCCCGACCTCAGCGACGCCGAACGTGAAGAGGTAAAGAAGGTGGCGAAGCAACTGCTCGCCAAGGTGCAGGGCCTGTTGGCCCTCGACTGGCAAAAGCGGGCCGGACCTCGTGCTCAAGTCAAAGGGGCCATCTCTGATGCCCTCGACGACGGCCTGCCCCGCGCCTACGACAAGCCGCTTTACGAAGCGAAGGTGGAAGCGGTGTTTGAGCACTTCTACGAGACAGCGGCGTAAAGACGTAACGCGCTGATTCAGAGGGCGAAACAAAGCAGTTGCGGCTGAAACGAAGCTTTGCCCAAGCCCGGACTGCCGCCTGTCCGCCCTCGGACAACGGGTTGTCCGAGGGCGGACAAAGGTCTCTTCAAAGCGGGAGAATAGGTAGTCCAAGGCAGGACAAGGCCTTGACCGGGCGGAAACAAGGGTTGCCGCGAGGCAGGATCACGCTCTGTCCGGGGTGGGAGAAGGGTGTGTCCGCGCTAAAACCCAGCGTGCTCCGGACTGGAACAAGAGGGTGTCCGCGGCGGGAGCGTGATCGGAACCGGGGCGGAGTGTGGTCGATGCGACGACGGAGCAGGGGAAGGGAAGGTTGAATTGTTGCTTTTTTCACTTGGCAGAAGGCCGAGTCTTGGCTGTGTTTAGGCTTAGGCCAACAACGGTTGGCTTTTAGCTTCACCTATCGCCCTTCCTACATCCGATGCTCAAAAGAAATGAACTCGATGCGCTGGAAGAACGCTACAGCCGCATCATCGGTCACTGCGTGCGGGAACGGCGGATGAGCTTGAGCTGGTCGCAGCAACGGCTGGCAGATGCCAGCGGTCTGTCGCGCGCGGAGATCCAGTTCGTGGAGCGCGGACGACGCCGTGCGAAGATCGGCACGGTGCGGCGGCTTTGTGCGGCGCTGGGCGTGTCCTACCTCGAACTGGCGGCGCAGGCGGAACGGGTGGACCGCGAGTGGGAGAAGCTGGGCCAATAGGGAAAAGAAATGCATCGGCAAAACGCGGAGGTTTGCCCTCCCAGACAAGGCCAACTCTTGTGGCGTGGGCGGAGGGCGGCGGTTGTGATGGAATGCGGGCCTTCACGGACGACACACCATGCCACTGACTTTTGACTCCGGCCTGAGATTCGATGCAGGCCTGCGGTTTGATGCGGCGGCTCCGGCGGCGTCCCCTTACCAACCCAAACCACGCAGCAAGACCATGACTAAATTCAAACTGGAACTGAAACGCCTGAAGCCCGCCGACAAGGTGGCGCTGGGTGCCGCTCACATCGCAGCAATGACCGGCAACACGAACTATCCCGCCGCCACCCGCGTGCCGACGGATGCACAGGTGCAGACCGCACAGGACGACCTGGAAGCCGCGGACGCGGCGGTGGATGCGACCGAGATCGCCTGGAAGATGGCGATCCAAGGACGCGATCAGAAAGAAGACGCCTGGGACACGGTGATCACCGCCCGGGCGAACAATTGTGAGGCGGTGACGCCCACCGATCTGGCAGCGCTGCAAAGCACCGGCTTCCCCCTGCGCAGCGCCAGCACTCCCGTGGGCGAACTGCCCGCCCCTGGCGACCTGCGGGCAATCGCACGCTCGGAAGAAGGCCAGATCGACCTGCGCTGCGACACGGTGGCAGGCGCGAACAGCTACGAGTGGCAATTCCGCCCGCATGCGGACAACGGTGCCTGGCAGGCGATCAAGGCGAGCACGACGCGGAAGATCGTGGCGACGAATCTGACACCGGGTCAGCTCTATGCCTTCCGCGTCCGCGCCATCGGTGCCGCCGGTCCCGGCACCTGGAGCGATGAGGCGGTGGAGCGGGCTCCGTGAGCCGGAGGTGGTTCGTGCGAGCGCTTGCGGGAGCAAGCGCCCTACCCGGTAGGGCGGACTGTCCCGAGTCCGCGGTGCTCGGAGAGGGCAGGGTTCCACCCCTGCCAACGACAGGGAACAGAAGGCACTGGGCTAGGACGAAAAGGCTAGCTAACGGCGGGCCGAGTCCAGCAGGTGAAGACGGCTTCCTCGGTGCTGCTCATGGCCTGGATGAAGGCCTCGTGGTCAAAGCCGGGAAGGGCCAGAAGGAGGTCGGCGAGTTGTTTTTCGCCGCTGGCACCTTGGGGGATGGTGCAACTGCCTTGGGTGTCGTGCAGGACCCAAAACACATCGGGGAGGAAGGGGCCGTCGCTCGTGGTGTACACTTCGACCTTTTGAAGATCGGCCCACCGAATGGATTCCTCCGTCCCGTCGGGTCGGCGACAGGTTGCCATCGTATCGCTCAGAGTGACGATGAACTGGCTTTCCGGATGAAGCGGTCTCGGCACCGATCGGTAACCCAACATCCAAGCGGCGATTTTCACGACCAGCCATGCCAGCACCCCAATGAAGACGGCCAAACTCAGGACAAAAAGGATGAGGCGGAATGCTTCCATGAATGAAAAGGGGTGGAGTGAAGAGAGCCCCCTTATCGAGGACGAGTTCGAGTAGGAGGACGAGGACGACCAAAACTTCGTACGGAGCCGCTTTGGACTCTACGCCCTTGGCCCTGCGCTCTCCGCTTCTGGACTGCCGCGTTTCAGCATGACCGCGAGCAGGGCAATGTCCGCTGGGTTCACGCCCTGGGCGCGGGCGGCCTGGCCGAGGGTGGCAGGGCGGAGGGCGGTGAGGCGGTGTTTGGCCTCGGTTTTGAGGCCGGGGATGGCGTGGTAGTCGAAGTCGGCGGGGATCATTTTTTCCTCCATGCGGGAGGTCTTGGCGACCATGTCTTCCTGGCGGGTGATGTAGCCGGCGTATTTGACGTCGTTCTCGACGAGGCTCCAGATCTCCGAACTGAACTGGTGGTAGATCTCGGAAGGCAGGGCAGGGGGGGTGTTTTCGGGTCGGCGCAGCCACTTTTCCAGGGTGATGCCGTCGAGCCGGGCTTCCTGAAGGAGGACGCGGGCGGCGGCGAGCTGGGTGATTTTTTCCTCGGTGTGCCGGACGCGGAAGGGGGAGGCGAGGCCGATGGCGGCGGCGAAGGGGGTGAGGCGGAGGTCGCAGTTGTCCTGGCGGAGGAGGAGGCGGTATTCGGCGCGGGAGGTGAAGAGGCGGTAGGGCTCGGTGGTGCCTTTGGTGACGAGATCGTCGATCATGACGGCGAGGTAGGCCTGGCTGCGCTGGAGCAGGAACGGGGGGCGGCCCTGGGCTTTGAGGGCGGCATTGGCCCCGGCGATGAGGCCCTGACCGGCGGCTTCTTCATACCCGGAGGTGCCATTGATCTGCCCGGCGAAGTAGAGGCCCGCAACACGCTTCGTCTCCAGGGTGGGGTGAAGCTGGGTGGGCGGGCAGTAATCGTATTCCACGGCGTAACCGGGGCGGATGATCTCAGCGTTTTCGAGGCCGGGGATGGAGCGGATGAAGTCATACTGGACCTCGAAGGGCAGGGAGGTGGAGACGCCGTTCACGTAGAATTCGCGGGTGTGGCGGCCCTCCGGCTCCAGGAAGATCTGGTGCCGTTCCTTCTCGGCAAAGCGCACCACCTTGTCCTCCACGGAGGGGCAGTAGCGCGGGCCGACGCCCTCGATTTTGCCCGAATACATGGCCGATTTGTGGATATTGGCCCGGATGATGTCGTGCGTCTGGGGGGTCGTGTAGGTGATCCAGCAGGGAATTTGTTCCACGTGGAACGTTACAGGGGACCAGGAATTGAGGGTGAACTGGTTGGGGCCGGTGCTGGGGAGGGTGGGGGAGACGTGAGACGTGAGACGTGAGAGGTGAGAGGTGGAGTCGCCTTCACCTCTGACTTCTGACCTCTGACTTCTCACTACCCCGGCTGGGTCTTCGGCTTCGTCTTCCGGCAACACTCCCGAAAGGTAGCTGAAGCGCGGGGCGGGTTCATCGCCGGGCTGGAGGTCGCACTTGGAGAAGTCGATGCTGCGGCTGTTGAGGCGGCAGGGGGTGCCGGTTTTGAAGCGCTGGACGTCGAAGCCGAGGGCCCGGAGGCTGTCGGACAAGGTGGAAATACTGTCGCCCATGCGGCCGCCAGCCTGGTTCTGCTGGCCGACGTGGAGCAGCCCGCGCATGAAGGTGCCGGAGGAAATGACGACCGCTTTGGCCCGGTAGATCATCCCAAGGCTGGTGCGGATGCCGGTGATGGCGTCGTTTTCGACGAGCAGCTCGGCGGCATTGCCCTGGTGGAGGTCGAGGTTGGGCTGGTTCTCGATCAGCCACTTCATGCGGAACTGGTAGGCCTTCTTGTCGCACTGGGCGCGGGGGGCCTGGACGCTGGGGCCTTTGCGGGCGTTCAGCATGCGGAATTGGATGCCGGTGGCGTCGGTGTTCCGGCCCATGACGCCGCCCAGGGCGTCGATCTCCCGCACGACATGGCCCTTGGCCAGACCCCCGATGGCGGGGTTGCAGGACATCTGGGAGATGGTGTCCAGGTTCTGCGTGAGGATGGCGGTCTGGCAGCCGAGACGAGCCGCCGCCATCGCCGCCTCCACGCCTGCGTGTCCGGCTCCGCAGACGATGACGTCATAGTGCTTGGGGAAGGTGTAGAGGCTGGACATGCGGGCGAGAGTGAGAGGTCAGAGGTGAAACGTGAGAAGTCCAGAAGGGGAGGGGACGGAGCATAGCATGAGCCTTTCATTGTTCCATGTGGAACAACTCCGGGGTCAGGGAACGTGCTCGGCATAGATGTCGATGGGGATGACGAGGCCCTCGATAGTCTGGATGTAGTTGCCATTGTGGGCATCGAAGATCAGCACCCGGTCCGCCAGACGGAACCAATCTTTGCTGGTGGGAATGCCATCCACAGCCTCAAGGGGTTCAAACCCGTCGGCGTAAAGCTGGCGATGCAGGTCGGCTTCCAGCGGGTGTGTGCCGACGATGATCGGCTGGCTGGTCACAAGCCTGACGGCCCGATTCTCATCGAGGAGCACTTGTTCCAGCCGCAGATCATCGCCAAAGGCCTGGTTGCAGAGCAGCAGACGAGTCAGGTATTCCAGCGGCGTCGCCTCACGATAAACGGCCAGGCCTGCCACCCGAGGATAGGCTTTGCCGAACCGATCCGTGTGCGTGAGCTTGAAAACACGAGCTTCTTCCGGCGCAACGACGACCGAGTGCTCGTTGCCACTTATCCAATCACTCGCGTGAAGCAGCCGACGATAGGCTTCTTGACCTGAATCGGCTGTGGTGAGGAGTCCGCGCTGATCGGCCCATCGGGTGAGTCGCTCTCGCTGCTCCCGTCGAACGAGCTCGCGATCAAACCCGCCCAATTCCGGCGAAACTGTGACTCCAGTTCCGCCCAAGAAAGCCGCGGCTGATTCAAGCGCACTTGGCGAAGCTGTTCGGAGGTCATGGGCATGCTGGATAGTTTCCGAAAAAGGACGAAGGTTGTCAATCCCTCGATCAAACGGTTCGCTTGCCATTGGCACCCTTCCCGCTAGTATCGGAGACCTCGCATGGCCCAGACCAAAGACTCTACCTCCCCCCTCGCCGCGCACGCTTCGGCCCCGATCAATCAGAAGCTGACCGTGGCTGACAAAGTGAACCTTTACCGCCAGATGGTGCGCATCCGCCGCTTTGAGCAGGTGTCCCTCCAGCACTACCAGGCGGGCCGGATGGGCGGCTTCCTCCACCTTTACATCGGCCAGGAATCGGTCGCCGTGGGCACCGTTTCGGTCATGGGTCCGAACGATCACGTCATCACCGCCTACCGCGATCACGGCCACGCACTGGCGGTCGGCATGGGCATGAACGAGTGCATGGCGGAACTGTTTGGCAAAGCCACTGGCTGCTCGCGCGGCAAGGGCGGCTCGATGCATTACTTCGCGCCGGAGAAGAATTACTGGGGCGGTCACGGCATCGTGGCCGGCCAAACGCCGCTCGGTCTCGGCCTCGCCTACGGTTTGAAATACCGTGGCATCAAGGGTGCCGCGCTCTGCTTCCTCGGCGATGGCGCGGTGAACCAGGGTGCCTTCCATGAGTCGCTGAATTTGGCCGAGCTTTGGGATCTGCCGGTGATCTATGTGATCGAAAACAACGGCTACTCGATGGGCACCAGCCAGCAGCGCTCTTCCGCCTACACCGACTTCCTCGCCAAGCGTGCCGAAGGTTACGGCATGGCCTGGGAGCAGTTCAATGGCGAAGACGTTTACTCAGTCCGCGCCGGAGTCGGCAAGGCCATCGAACGCGCTCACAACGAATCCAAGCCAAGCATTCTCGAAATCGCCACTTACCGCTGGGAAGGCCATTCCGTCGCCGACGCGAACAAGTTCAAGTACCGCACCAAGGAAGAGGTCGAGAAATTCCAAAACGAACACGACCCGATCCAGGTCTGGAAGCGCAACCTTCTCAACGAAGGAGTCGCCACCGAGGAAGACCTGAAGAAGATCGACAAGGAAGCGCAGAAGGAAGCCGAGGACTCTGCCGAGTTCGCCAAGGCCAGCCCCTATCCCGAGCCGGAGACCATCTTTGAGGATGTTTATTGGGAAGTGGACAACAAGACCGAAGCCGGGCAGACCGGACGGCACTTCTTCAACGACTGAGGCTCGCCAAAACCGGCGTAATCAGTTCATTTTGAAGGCTTTGGCGCTGTTTCAGCGGTCGAAGTCGTGGCGTCTGCCATGCTGGACAGAATGACGGCGTGCTTGTCGTAGGTGGCCTTGGCTCCCGCCAACTGCGTCACATAATTCAGCGCCTCCGTCAGCGGGATGTTGGAGAGCGAGAGGCTGATCTTGCGCTGGGCTAGCTCCTCGCCTTTCACGATCACATTCGGCATCACCTTGCCGCCACTGGCATTCTTCGAGAGCGCCCGCAGTCCGTCGATGGCCTCGGTGAGCGTCACATCGCTCATCTCGACCTTCGGCAGAATCACGGCGGCATATTGAGTCTTGAGCGTGTTGTCCGGTGCACGATGATTCGCACGAATGTAGGCCAGCATGCGCACGGTGTCGGGGTGCTTCGGATTCGCCGCCGCGACGCGGGAGAGAAGCTGCTGCGCCGTGGTGAAGTCGCCTTGATAAAACGCGGCGCGTCCTTGCTGATACACCGCATTCAGATCTTCCGCCTGGACGGAAGCCGTGATCATTAAAAAGGCCGCAGTGAATGCGGCCGCAGAAACCTTTGCCCTAATCGAGTGTGTTTTCATAGGTTGGTTTGGATTTGCGCTGATTTCATCAAATCGCAGGACACATGTCAAGATCGCACGCGCCGCGAGGCTTGATGCCACGCGCATCCTGCTCCATCGGTGAAGCATGCCGCCGCCGAAAAAAACCGCCGCCAGCCAGGTCAATGTCCTCATGGGCAGTGACGAAGCGCGTGTGAAAGAGGCTGCGCTTTTCCTCGTGCGCAGCCTCACGCCGCCCGAGGCCGGAGACTTCAGCAATGACATCATCGACGGCACCGCCGACAACGCCGATCATGCCGGTACGATTTGCTCGAACATCTGCATGGCTCTGCAAACGCTGCCCTTCTTTGGTGGCACCAAAGTCGTGTGGCTCAAGAACGCCAACTTCCTTGGCGACTCCGGCCCTGGTCGTGGTCAGGACGCGGTGCTCGGCTTCGAGCGCATCCTCGACATCGTCGAAGGCGGCCTCGGCAGCGATGTGCGTTTTGTCATCAGCGCCACGACGATCGACAAACGCCGCAGCTCTTACAAGCGCATCTCCAAGATCGCCAACATCGAGGTCTTCGACAAACCGGACACTTCGAGAGCAGGCTGGGAAGGCCCTGTGCTCGCCATGGCCTCACGCAAGGCGAAAGACCTCGGCATCACCTTTGAAAGCGGTGCGCTGGAGCTGCTCGTGCAGATGGCGGGCGATGATACGCGGCAGTTGGAAAACGAACTCGAAAAGATCGACCTTTACCTCGGCGAGCGTCGCCGCGCTGGACTCAAAACGGTGCAGGGCCTCGTGTCCATGAGCCGTGCCGGTGTGCTGTGGGATCTCGGCAACGCGATCGGAAAACGCGAGCTGCCGCGTGCGCTCGAACTGCTCGGCACGCTCATGTATCAGGGGCAAAACGCCATCGGTCTGCTGCTCGCCGCCATCGTGCCACGTGTGCGCAGCTTGCTGCTCATCAAAGACCTCGGCTCACGCTACAAGCTGAACAAGTTCAACTACGCCGGCTTCTGCGCCTCGCTCGAAGGACTGCCATCGTCTGCGACATCGCATCTGCCACGTAAAAAAGACGGCACCGGTTTCAACGCCTACCCGATGTTTCTCGCCCTTCCCGAGACCGGAAATTACACACTCGAAGAACTCCACGCAGGCTTCAAAGCCTGCCTCGCCGCCAATTCCAAACTCGTCACCTCCTCGCTCGATCCCAAGCTCGTGCTCGAACGCTTGCTCGTCGGTCTCCTCGCCAGACAATCCCGCTGATCCATGTCCACCGCCACCATCTTCACCTGTCTCGCCATCGGCATCGTCAGCGGTGTCATCGCCGCGCTCTGTGGTGTCGGCGGCGGTGTCGTGATGGTGCCCGCGTTCGTGTTCTTCCTCAAACTGCCGCAGAAGACCGCCGTCGCCACATCGCTGGCCATCATCATCCCGACCGCGTTGATGGCCACGACGCAAAACGCCCGCTCCGGCTTCGTCGATTGGAAAATCGCCGCCATCACCGCCATCTCGGCCTCCATCTTCGCCTACTTCGGCGCTGGCTGGCTCAAAACGATGAGCAACGAAACGCTCACGCGTATCTTCGGCACCGTGCTTGTCATCTTCGGCCTGCGCATGCTGCTTCAAGGCAAGGCCTGAGCATCACCACACCAGCACGTCGAGCAAAAATGCAGCGACCATTCCGAGTGCCACGATCAGGCGCAGCACGAGGCCTACGCCCGTGCCCAGCAGCGAACCCCAAGCTGATTTAGCCGCTGGTTGCAGTCGCTTCTTGGCAAAGATCAGTTCAAACGACACGCCACCGAGCAACGGGCCGAGGATCAATCCCACCGGCACGAAGAACATGCCCACAATGCCGCCGATGAACACACCCGCGATGCCCCAGCGACTCGCGCCAAACCAGCGCGCGCCCATCGCGCCGCTCACGAAATCGATCACATAAGACAGCACAATCCCCAGCGACAGAACCACAAAGCCCCAGACACTCATCCCCGCTTCCGGCAGCAGCACGGTGTGAATGATTCCAGCGGCGAAAATCAGCAGCGGCCCCGGCAGAAACGGCACTACCGAACCGATGATGCCCACGAGCAGAAGACAAATCGTCAGCGACCACACGCTCAGCATCTCCCATGGCATGGAAGTAAAGAAATGCGCCGTCGCATTCCACGCGTTGGAGAGCCATTCAATCATCGCACCACCTCGTTTTAGATTCCACGGACTGCCGCACGCTTCGCGGCCAGTTCAATCCCGCACGCGGCCAGCCGAGATAGATCAAACCCACGCAGCGATCCTCCGCCCCGATTTGCAGCCACTCTGCAAACTCACGCGTGCCCAGCAACGGCGGTGATGACCAGTAACAGCCCAAACCAGCCGCCGTGGCCGAGAGCATCAAGTTTTGCAACGCACAAGCCACTGCTTCGATCTCCTCGATCTCAGGAATCTTCGCACCGCCACTTCGCTCCATCACGCACGCGATCACCACGGGCGAGAGAAGCGGGTTCTCCCCCATCTTCTTCATCTTGTCTTCGCGGAATTCATTCGCCAGTGTCGTCTCGCGATAAATCCGCTGCATCGCTTCTGCAAGGCGCTGTCTCGCCATGCCTTGACACACCACAAACTTCCACGGCTCCGTCAATCCATGCGTCGGCGCCCACGTCGCGTCTTCAAGTAACTGCGTCAGCAACGCACGCTCCACGTCACGCGACGCATCCATGTCCACCGGCTTGATGGAGCGTCGATGGCGAATGAGCGCGCTGAGTTGGGAATGCGTGGCGATGTCAGGCATGAACGCGTTACCCTTACACCATCGGCAGCAGTTTGCTCAAGATGAGTGTCACCAGCAGACCGATGATCGAATCCGCCGTGAGCTGAAGCGACCAAGTGCGCAGCGTTTCCTTCTCCGTCATGCCGCTGAGACGGGAGACGACCCAGAAGCCGCTGTCGTTCATCCAGGAGCAGAACATCCCGCCGAAGCCGATGGAGGTGAAGAGGTAGAGCGGGTGGCAGCCGAGATTCGAGCCCACCAGCATGGGAGCCATGATCGAGGACGTCGTCAGCATCGCCACCGTGGCCGATCCTTGCGCCACACGCACCACCGCAGCCACGATCCAGCCCAACAGCACCAGATTGATGCTATAACCCTGTGCCAGCATCTCCACGGCACCGCCCACACCCGCGCTGCGCAGCGCCAGGCCAAACGCGCCACCAGCGCTGGTGATGAGAATGATCATGCCCGCGGTTTCCAGCGGCGGCCCGACAAGATCTTCGAGCTTCTTCAAGCCAAAGCCACGCTGCTTCGCCAGCACCCAGAGTGAAATCGCCGCGCCGATGAGAAGTGCGATGTTCTTGTGCCCGATGAAGTCCACCCAGGCCCGCACCGCATTGAATCCAGGCTCACCACCAAACAGATTCACCATCCCCAAGCCCCAGCCAGCACCGGTTGCAGCGCCTTTGTGCGCCAGTTCAAACACCGTCGTCAGGCTGATCAGCACAATCGGCAGGATCACCGGCGTCATGCTCCAGAAGAACGAAGGCAACTCGCTCTCCGGCTTGGCGCTCACGCCTTTCAATTCATCCAGTGAGAGACCGTTCGCCTCGCGCAGCGGCACGTCGGTGTGCTTGTTGAGCCACTTGCTAACCATGAAACCAAAGAAGCAGGTGATCGCGCCGATGATCAGACCGCCGATGATCGACTCGCCCACATTGAGATGCAGGTCATCCACCACCGCCACCGGCCCCGGATGCGGCACCGTCATAGAATGTGTCACCGTGCCACCGCAGCAAACGGCGAGAATGTAAAGCGTGTAATCCTTCCCCGTGCGCAGTCGCAGCGCCATCGCCAGCGGGGCCATCAGCATGAACATCGTGTCGAAGAAGATCGGCGCGCTTAAAATGAAGGTGCTCCACAGCAGCGCCCAGCCAGCCCGTTTCTCACCAAAGAACGCCAGGAAGCGCCGCACCACCTTGTCAGCTCCGCCACTTTCCATCAGGCACATGCCAATGATCGCCGCCAGCGCAATGGAGATCGCGATGTCACGCGCCGTGTCGCCCAATCCTTTGGAAACCATCTCGACGACACCGACCATCGAGGACATCGCCTTCGTCTTGCCATCCTTCTGCACGATGTCCCACGAATCCTTGTTCGTCATCAGGCCCGCCAGCATCGCCGCCAGGATCAAGGCCACAAACGCATGCATGCGCAGCTTGCTGATGCCGACGATGATGAAAGCGACGCTGACAGCGAGAACGACGAAGGGCCAGTAACTGGCCGAGGTGGCGGCAAGGAAAAACATGGCCGCGATGCTGGCGGGTCTTCGCAAAATGATCCAGCCGAAAATGCCGCGCGCACAACTTCACCCACGCGGGCCGTAATTCTGGAAGAAGTGGTTTTGAAACAGGCCGTGGGGATCGTAACGGCGCTTCAGGGCAAAGAAGCGGTCGGACATCGGGTAGGCGCGGGCGAACTGGTCACGCCGGGCATGCAGGCGGTAGGGCAGGTAGTAGGTGCCGCCACAGGCCAGCGCCGCATCCACCAGGCGCTGCGTGTACCGAATCATTCGCTCCTCATCAGCGCTAGAGCCGCGACGCTGATGGAACAGCATCACCAGGCCAAAGACCTCTTCGCGGGCATAGCGCAGGAAGGTGCTGCGGTCCGGCTTCACATTGCGCACGGTAATGTTCAGCAAATCAGGACACGCCATGTCCGCGTGGATGACACGCATCTTCTCAAGAAAAGCCGCCAGCTTGTCCTTCGGAATGAAGTACTCATGCAGCAGCTCGGTGAACCGCGGATCGTGATTGCCAAAGAGCGCGGCGGGCTCGCTCAGGATGTCGCTGCGTCGAAGCACCTGACCGCCGGTCTCACCATGTTTCTTCTCCATCACCCAGCGGAAGTCCTTGCCCCGGTCATTGCCCACCGCGTTACGAAACACCGTGCGCTTGGCCTTGGTCAGGAGCGCGTCGAAAACGCCGTTGTGATGGCGATTCGACGGAGCAGGCACAGGGTGCAGCACCGTCACCATGCTCTCGCGCAGAAACGAACTCGGCGCGGTGCTGATCCGGCCATAGGCCATGCCGGTGGCCTGACCGCTCGTCATTTCCTCAAACGTGGCCACATACTGCGCTGGCGGCACCAGCTTCTGCCGCGCCTGGTAATACTCGTCCGGCACCACCTCCAGCGTGGCCTCCAGAATGACGCCAAACAGTCCGTAACCGCCCAGCGCCAGGGAAAACAGCTCCGCATTTTCGCTCCGGCTGCATGTGCGCACCACCCCGTCTGCTGTCATGAGACGGATCGAATCCACCGTGCTGGCGATGGGTTCCGAATTGTGCTGCCAGCCATGGCAGTTCACCGACAGCGATCCGCCCACGGTGAAATCGCTGTTCGATTGCATGACTTTCGGCGCATATCCTTGCGCGCGCAGCTTCGGCACGATCTCCAGCCATCGCGCTCCCGCGCCCACGGTCATCCAGCGGCGGCGCGGGTCGTGTCGTCGTTGAAACACCTCGCCAATGTGATTCAAACCCAACATATCGACCGTCCAGGCACCCTTCGCTCCCAGGGTCTGTCCGCCCATGGAATGACGTGCCCCGGCGATGCTGACATGGGTTCCACGCGCGCGGGCTGCCGCCAGCAGCTCCCGCAGCTCGCTCTCCGCCTTGTCGGGATTTGAAGAGACCTTCAACACACGGGCCGGCTCTACTCCTGAATGCAAACGGCTCACATCATTGCGGCCCGCCTCGGGCGGTGGCAGCGCTTTACGATCCAGCAACGCGCAGCCCACACAACGCAGCGCTTGGTCCGGCATCGAGCAGCTCACCATCCCAAACAACCCCAGAATCAAAAGAACCTGCGCGAACGAAGGGCGGTGCGTCATGCGCCGCACCAAACGGTAAATGCGCCGCGGTGCAACTGGCATGCGGCGGGCAAAACCCTTCTTGAGCTTCTCCTGAAATCATCTAACGGCAGGCTTCTTCCGACCGCCGCATGAAACCCGCCCCGCTTCGTTTGCTGTTTGTGCTGCTCGTCATCGTGGCGGGCTGGTTTGGTGTGTCGCGGCTGGATTTCGATGTCGATCCGCTCAGCCTGCTGCCGCAGGAACTGCCGGGCCTGCAAGGCACGCGCTTGCTACGCGAGCAAAAGCGCGATCTGCTGCTCATCGCCGTTCAAGCCGATGATCCCGCACTGGTCGAGGTCACAGCGGAAGCTTTAGCGGAACATCTCGCTTCGAAGCCAGAGCTCTGCGCCAGCGTGCGCAGCAAGTCGCTGCTGCAATCCGATCCCGCGATCATCGCGGAAGTTGTCGCTTATCTCTGGCTCAACGCACCGCCGCAGGAAGTCGCGAAGCTGACTGCCTCGCTTGATGCCGGTTCACTCTCAGCCCTGCTGACGAAAGCGAAGGAAACGGCGGGCACCTCGCTTGATCTGCAAAACGCCACCATGAGCGGTTATGATCCGCTCGGACTCGCACGCGGAGCCATGCAGCTCCTCAGCGGCGGCGCGGACATGAGCAGCATGATGAGCGATGAGTTCAGCAGCGCCGACGGAACGTTGCGCTTGTTGTTTGTCACACCACCCGGCAAAGCGCTGGCCGATTACCGTGCCGCGAACGCCTGGCTCACTCAGATCAAGAGCGAGGTGCGTGAGAAGTGGCAGCCGCAGCAGAGTGAACTCACTGGCGTGAAGATCGGCTTCACCGGTGATCCAGCGTTTCAAGCCGAGATCGCCACCGGCATGGAAGGAGACATGCGGCAGTCGATTGGCGCAGTCACCTTCATCGTCGGCTTCCTTTTCTGGCTGCTGCATCGCAGCGTGAAGCCGTTGTTCTGGCTGCTGCTGGCGATCCTCTGCGCAAACTTGATCACTCTCGGCACCGCCGGTGTGATCTATGGCGCGCTCAATGTCATGTCGATGGGCTTCGCGGCCATCCTGACCGGTTTGATCGAGGACTTCGGCGTCGTTGGCCTGCATGTGGCGCACGAGCATCCGGGCGAGAGTTTTGCAAGCATTCGACGTCGTGTGCAGCCCGGCGTGGCGTGGTCGGCGGTCAGCATCGCGGGCATCTTCGCCATGCTGGGCCTCAGCCAGCTTCCAGGAGTCGCGCAGCTCGGGGTTTTGTCCGCGCTCGGCGTGTTGATCGGCGCGGCGGTCATGCTGTTCGGATTTTTGCCGCTGGGCATGAAAGCTGGCAAGATCGAGGAGCATCAAGGCTCCACCAACATCGCCCTTAAAATGCAGAGTGTCATGGGTTGGCTCGTCGGCCTCGGTTTGATCGCCGCGACGGTCGTCTTGATCGCCCAAGGCCTGCCGAAGATGGACTTCGGCTCCGCCGTGCTGCGACCGGACAAGAGCGAGGCCTTCGATGTGTTCGAGGACATCGAAAAGCGCCTGATGGACGCGAACTCCGAGCCAGGGCGCAACATCCCGCTCATCTTCGCCGCTGACGATGCCGCCGCGTTGCGCCAGAGCATCATCACCGCGCAAAGCGTGCTGAAAACCGACGAGGTCGAAAGCCACATGCTGCCGCTAGCGCTCGTGCCTGATGCCGAGGCGCAGAAAGCCAATCTCACCGCGCTGCAAACCCTCGCCCAACGTGAGGACGAACTTCGCCGAGCCGTGGATGCCGCCGGATTCACCGAGGTGGCGTTCGCGCTCACGCAGAACGTCTTCAAACAATGGCGCGAATGGACCACTACCCGACCCACGCTGCCGCTGTGGCCGAAACCCGTCGTGCTGGAAAACCTCGGCGGCATCGTTTCCAAGCACGAGGAACACGGCTGGATGGCGCTTGGGTCGCTCCGCCTCGCCGCAGGCCGCGATGTGGAAAAAGCCGCCGTGCTGCATGCGCTGGAGAAAATCCCTGGGGCGCATCCCGCAGGCTGGGCCTTTCTGCGCACCTCGTTGGAACCGCTGTTGAAGCGTGAGATCCTGCGGGTGTGCGTCCCGACGGCCGCCATCGCCATCCTCCTGTTTTTCCTCGTGTTTCACGGCTGGCGGGAGCGTGGGTTTGCCTTCCTCGTGCTCGCCGCCAGCGGCTGGATATTGCTCGGCGGCATGAGCACATTCGGCCTCACCTGGAATCTCATGAGCGTGGGCGCGGTGCCGCTTTGCCTCGGCCTGGGTCTCGATTTCACCATTCATGTGATGCACGCGCTGCGGGAGCCGGGCATGACACGGGAACGCGTGGCGGCGCTGGGCCGTTCGCTCGCCTACTGCGGCCTCAGCACCGGCCTAGCCTTCGGCGCTCTCGCCACCGGCAGCAATCGCGGTCTCATCACCCTCGGTATGACCGCGATGATCGGCGTGCTCACCGTCCTCATCACCGCCGCCTTCGCCTTGCCCTGGCTGTGGTTCCGCAGGCGAGAGCGCACTGCCGCGTGATATTCCCTCCGATCCGTCGGCTATAAAGCTGCTGACAAACCCCACGATCTGTGAATGATCTTCGATGTTCGCCAAAGAAATTCATGCTATTCGGCACTAAAGATTCATTCGGTATCGAAGCCCAAACGGAGGTCGATCTTACATTGCCGAGCGCGGTTTGGGGGAGAATGCGAGTCTGGTGTCAGAATGAGTCGTTTGGTGACTTCGAGAACCCCTACAACGCCCTTTATTCGGCATCAGAGAGGTTTCGTTCTGCGCTCCATGCCTACCCAGACCTCTGGGATGCGACATTTGATGGCCTCGAAGACGCTCAGATTTTCCAAAAGTTCAATGAAGCCATTTACACCGGGACGAACTTAGGCATCGAAGAGATTGTAGTTCTCTCTAATCGTTACTGGAAGTTCGATTTTCTAACTAACTGGGGAGAACACTTTGATCCTCTGAAGGGATTCCTCGCTTTTGATCCTAATGGAGACACACTTTTCATGGTCGAGGACGGCAACGAAGTGGTTCGTGCCTTCCGATTTCCTCAACCTTATTTTGGGCGCTCCGCTATGCTGGATGGGTGAAAGCTGATGGGATTTGGAGGTCGAGACGGCCAGCCATCCAATAGCAGATGGTTTTGAGGTTCTCGAAGTTGCGGAAGCCTCTGGCTCGGCGGCGAGCAGTT
>JBIKYB010000260.1:0-7155 GCA_044355475.1 Prosthecobacter sp. | reverse complement strand
ATACACATCACAGGAAGCCGCGCCGTAGTTGGGCAAAGCAGGCTCGCGCTCCGCCTGCACAAATCGCAGCGCTTGATGGCCCTCCACCGCCTTTTCGTTCGCGGCCTCCGCGCCATCGCCACTCCAGACGCCAAACACCGAAGGGAATCCCGAAGCCACTCGACCGCGCAGACCTTCAAAACCGCCATCCGCCAGAGTGAACAACCGCGAAGCCGTCGCGACCGCGCGGGGCATCGCATAACCAAAGACCAGCGTGGCGCTGAATAGGCCGATCAGGAGGCCTGCGGCAGCAGCGGTAAGTGGGCGCCATTGCAGCCAGCGCACAGATTTAGGGGGCTGTCTTTCCGCGCCGAGGCTGCTCTGAAGCGTGTGATGCAGCAGTGCATGCATTTCCGCCTGCTGCCAAAAGTGCTCGCGATCAGATGCTGAGTGCTGAAGGCGCTGCTCCAGCTCGGAGCGCTCGTCATGGGTGAGGGTGCCGTGAAGATGCGCGGCGATGAGGTGATCTAGGCGTTCGTCATTCATGAGGCGGAAGGGTTTGAAAGAGTCATCTGGTGCTCAATGCACTCGCGCAGTGCCTTACGGGCACGTGATAGGGCCACGCTCACAGCGGCAGGAGTCCAGGAGAGCCGCGCGGCGATCTCCTGCGGCTTGTGCTCATCGCGATAAAACAAATCCACGATGCGGCGTGCCTGCGGGGCAAGTTTTTCCACGCAAATCGGCAGATGCGCCAGCCGACGGTCATCCCACGGCTCCACCGGAGCGCAATCGGCCAGCGATTCGAGCACGGCGTCCGAAAGCCTCTCCGCATGACGCTGATGCGCTGTCTGTGCCTTCATCACCTGGAACCGCGCGATGCGAAAGGCCCACGCGAGGAAGTTCGACCCCGGATCAAACTCCTCCGCCTTGCGCTGCACTACGAGAAAGGTCTCCTGCAGCACATCCTCCGCCGCTGCGAAGTCAGGCAGCAACGCGAGGATGAAGCCTTTGATCCGCGGCTGATGGCGGACAAAAAGCTGGAGCACCTGCTGTGTGCGGGAATCGGTCATACGGAGAATGATACCGCGAACAAA
This sequence comes from Prosthecobacter sp., assembly GCA_044355475.1. Lineage (GTDB taxonomy): Bacteria > Verrucomicrobiota > Verrucomicrobiia > Verrucomicrobiales > Verrucomicrobiaceae > Prosthecobacter. Next base: position 6,082 of record JBIKYB010000260.1, on the reverse strand, counting down.
GCAGACCTTAGCAGCCTGTTGAAAAACACCTCACAAAGCACAAACCCGGCTCACTGCTGGGCCGGGCTGAAAATGAGCTGAGTTTAGGCAGGAGAATGGGGGCAGAAGAATGATCGATTGGATTCTTTTTCCCATTCTTCTGCCTAATGCAGATTCATCTTTGAGGGCAGCGACGTTGGGTTCGAAACGAGAGTGACTCAGCAGGCTACGCCAAAATCTCCGTGATCACCTTTCCGCCGAGATCGGTGAGGCGGTAGTCGCGGCCGTTGTGGAGGAAGGTGAGCTTTTCGTGGTCGAGGCCCATGAGGTGAAGCAGGGTGGCGTGGAGGTCGTTGACGTGGACTTTGTTTTCCACGGCGCGGTAGCCAAACTCATCCGTAGCACCGTGATGCACGCCGCCTTTGACGCACCCGCCGGCCATCCAGATGGTGAAGCCGTTGGGGTTGTGATCGCGGCCCACGCTGCCTTGGGAGTCGGAGGTGCGGCCAAACTCGCCGGCCCAGATGACGAGTGTCTCGTCGAGCAGGCCGCGGGCTTCGAGATCCTCCAAAAGCGCCGCCGCAGGCTGGTCGGTGGCCGCGCCGCAACTGCGATGGTTCGTCTCGATGTTGCTGTGGCCGTCCCAGGGCACGTCATCCACCGCGCCATCACCACCGGCGTTTTTTCCGGCAAAGATCTGCACGAAGCGCACGCCGCGTTCGACGAGTCGCCGCGCGGTGAGGCACTGTTTGGCAAAGACCTCGCAGGTCTTGTTGTCCACGCCGTAGAGTTTCTTCGTGGCCTCGCTTTCGCTGGCGATGTCCATGGCCTCAGGCGCGGCGGTTTGCATGCGATAGGCCAGCTCGAAGCTGTTGATGCGGGCGGCGAGATCGGTCTGTGGAGAGCGGGACTGCGCGTGCTGCTGGTTCATCTCGCGCAGGAGATCGAGCGTGCCGCGCTGCTGGGCCTGGGTCTGCGACTGGCTGCGGTCGAGGTTGTCAATGACACCGCCACGCCGTGCATCGAGCGCGAGAGCCTGGAAGGTCTTCGGCAGAAAGCCTGCGGACCAGATCTGGTCATCGCCGCGAGGCCGGCGCTCGTGCATGACGACGTAGGCGGGCAGGTTTTGGTTCTCCGCGCCGAGGCCGTAAGTGAGCCAGGCACCTGCGGCGGGTCTGCCGGGCTGGTTGGAGCCGCACATCAGCTCCATGGAGGCCGGGGCGTGGTTGTTGGCCTGGAGATGCATGCTGTGAATGAAGGCCATCTTGTCCACATGACGCGAGAGATGTGGAAAGATGCCGCTGACCCACGAGCCGGACTGGCCGTGCTGCTTCCATTCAAACGGCGACTTCAAAATCTTGCCGCTGGTGGTGAAGAAGCCGGTCTTGGCATCGCTGCCGGGCAAGGGCTGACCATGGCGCTTTTGCAGCTCCGGTTTGTAATCCCAAGTGTCCACCTGCGATGGAGCGCCGGTCATGAAGAGCCAGATGACGGACTTGGCCTTCGGCATGAAAAGGGAAGGACGCAGGGCGAGCGGATTGGCCACCGCAGCAGCGGCGCGGGCCTCGTCTTGCAGCATGGAAGCCAGCGCCACGGAGCCGAAACCGAGGCCGGACTGGGCGAGGAAGCGCCTGCGATTGGGAAGAAGGTGATTGAGGGGCATGGGAACGAATGGCGAATGAGGAAATCAGTCCACGTAGATGAACTCGTTGAGGCTCAGCAGAGCCAGACAGAGCTCGACTTCGGGGAATTTGGCTCCGAGTTGTTGCTGGGCTTGGAGATAGGCGGTGAGGCGCTGGGTCTCGGCGGGAGTGGGTTGGCGGCAAAAGGCGAGCTGGAAGGCTTGGGCGATAGTTTGCTCGGGTTTGGCGGCTTTGATGCGGGTGGCGAAACGGGTGGCCATGTCGCGGACGAAGGGGCTGTTCATCACGGTGAGCGCTTGCGTGGGCACGGTGGTATTGCCGCGATCTCCGATGCTCTGGGTCGGCTCGGGCGCATCGAACATGGTGAGAAAGGGCACCAGTTCGCTGCGCTTCACGCGCAGATACACACTGCGGCGCGGGCTGGCGACATCGGTGATGGACGGGCCGTGCATGGTGGGATCGAGCCTGCCGCCGAGCTGAAGCAGGGCATCGCGGATCGACTCGGCCTCCAAACGACGTGCGGGGCGATACCACCAGAGCTGGTTGTCAGGATCGAGGCGTTGATTGCTCTCGTTCATCGCGCCGGATTGCATGTAGGTCGCGCTGAGCATGATCTCGCGATGCAGCGGCTTCAGCTTCCAACCTTGCGCGACGAGCCGCTCGGCCAGGTGCTCCAGCAGCTCGGGATGCGTGGGCGGCGTGCCCTGCGTGCCGAGATCGTTCGGTGTGGCGACGATGCCGCGACCAAAGTGAAAGCGCCACACGCGGTTCGCGATCACACGGGCCAGCAAAGGGCCGCCGCCGCTGTGCGCATCCGTCATCCAGTCGCCGAGCGCGATGCGCGGATGTTTGGGCTGCTCTTTGGGCTTCGGCGTGCCGGTCCACTTGTCCGCGCTGCCATTGCGCATGAGCACCTGGATGAAATCCGGGTTCGCCTTGCCTTCTTTGCGATCCACCTCGCCACGGCGCAGGAAATACACGTCCTCGCCGCCTTGCTTCGTGGTGTAAACCTCCATCAGCAACGGCTGCGGGCGCTTATTTTCATGCTCGGCGATGGCGGCGAGCAGCTTTTTCGCCTGCGGATCAATGCGGGCAAACCAGCGCGTGACGAGCGCATCAGCGGTGGCGGCTGCGGGCATGGATTGCAGCTCGCGCAGGCTTTGCATGTCCGCTTCCGCTGTGAGCGCGGTTTTGGCCTCCTGCGCAAATGCTAGGCGCAACTTCCCAAGCCCGAAAAAGCCGCTGAAGCGCAACTGCACCTCAAACTCCGTGCCGCCATCGAAACCTGCGGCATCGCCATCGATCTCAAAGGTGGCCGTGTGGTCCTTGCCCATCTTGGGGGCCACGCCCCAGCCGGTGTTCGGGCTGTTGTCCACGGCTTGAGCGAACTCAAAACGCTTCTGCTCGAAGGTGACGGCTCCGGCGGCGAGATCGAGTGTCACGGGCTTGGTCTTGTTTTGCTTGTCCAGCGGACGGGCGACGATCTTCACGTCACCGAGCACGAAGTTGCCGTTGTCAGAGAGACCCGGGCCTTTGTTCGGCAGCGTGGGATCGCTGAACGCATCGAGGCGGAAGGCGCGGATGCCTTTCTGATACGTGACGACTTTGATCGTGTAGGTGTCGTCTTTTTCTTTGTTGCCGAGGTAGATGACATGTCCGTCGCGGTTGCTCGTGAGTCGTGCTTTTTGCGCGGTGGCGCTCTGCACGTCAAAAATCTGCCAAGGCGTGCTGGCGGTCAGTTTGGGCATGTCATCGCGCTTCCACGCGGCGAGCCGCTTGGGCAGCTCGTGGGTCTCGTATTGCTTCAAAGCGGCCAACAGCGGCGCAGCGGCCGCATTGTGACGCACGAGAAGTTTTTGCGTCTCGGCGTGCTTGAGATCGATCTTCTCCGGCGAGTGAACCGTCGTCGCCAGCGCGGCGGCGATGCCGTAGTAGTCCTTTTGCGGCAGCGGATCGAACTTGTGATCGTGGCAGCGCACGCAGCCCATCGAGACGCCCAACATGCCGCTGCCGATGGTAGAGACCATGTCATCAATCTGGTCGTAGCGGATCTTTTCCCGCGTCTTCGCCGTGATCTGGCCCGGATACGGCCCGGCGACGAGGAATCCCACCGCGCGTGCGCCATCCAGCTCTCCCGGCATGAGCTTGTCCCCGGCGAGCTGCATGCGGATGAACTGGTCGTAGGGCATGTCCGCGTTCAGCGCATCAATGACCCAATCGCGGTAGTGATACGCCCCCGCACGGAAGGCATCGAACTCATAGCCATTGCTCTCCGCAAAGCGCACCACATCCAGCCAATGCCGGCCCCAGCGCTCTCCGTAGTGCTTGCTGGTCAGCAAGCGGTCAATCAGTCGCTCATAGGCGTCTGCGCTGGTGTCTTGCAAAAAGGCGGCCTGCTCGTCCGCTGTCGGTGCCAGGCCGGTGAGATCAAACGTGGCACGGCGCAGCAATTGCTCTTTCGCGGCCAGCGAGTTCGGCGAGAGGCCCTTCGCTTCCTGCTGAGCGAGGATGAAGGCATCCACGGGTGTTTGGATCCACGCATTATTTTTGACTTTCGGCAACGCAGGCTCGGCCAGCGGCCGGAAGGCCCACCAGCCCTGGCCGGATTTCACATCGATGACCCTCTTGTGCTCGACCACCGGTGCCGCACCCGAGCGCGGATCAGCCGCGCCCATCTCGATCCATTTCGCAAAATCCGCGATCACGCCCGACGGCAGCGCCCCCTTCGGCGGCATCTCCGCGCCTTTGATCTCATGCCGCAGCACCTTCATGAGCAGACTTTCCGCCGGTTTCCCCGCCACCAGCGCCGGTCCTGTCTCACCGCCATGCAACACTCCCGCTTTGCTATCCAGCAACAGACCCGCCTTGAGTTTCTTGTTCTGCTGCGCCTGCGCCGAATGACACTCAAAACAGTTCTGCGCCAGCACCGGCCGAATCTTGGCTTCGAAGAACGCCAACTGGTCGTTCGTGTCGGCAGAAAAGGCCCGTGATGCTAGACTGGCGAGGAGTAGTGCTGTGTAGAAATGTCGGATGAACATGGAGCGATGAAGCAGGACTCAGTCATTCTTCTGTCCCCATTCTCTTGACGATATCCGGGGCCGTTCGGGGGCAGGTTTCGACAGAAGAATGGGGACAGGAGAATAGGCTGAAGGGTTTGCATTTACCTACGAGAGACAGGAGCCCGCTCGATCATGGAGAGTCAGAGGCCGTGATTGTCGGATTTCACTTCCGCTGTGGTTGATCCATCTCGCAATCCGCATCCATCGGCACTGCGGGGCCATTTTGATCGACGGGATGAGTGAAGAGGTAGCGGAAGACTTCATCATACACCCACTGGCCCATGAGATCCTTGCCACCGGGCACGACGATGGTGTGGGCGCGGCCCGCGTTGTTTTTCACATCGATGTTCGTGATGAGGCGGCGCGTGTTGCCATAGGGTAGCTTGGCGGCGTCGATGTTCACGATGGGGCCATGATTGTGCATTTTGAGCAGTTGCCAGGAGCGGCAGTAGTGATCGGCGGTCCAGCCGCCGTCGAGAATGTGCGTGAAGCCGAAAAAGCGGTTCGAGGGCGTGGCGGAGGGGCCGCCTTGCCAGGTCTCGGTGTTGTCACGAGGGCCGGAGAACATCACCACACGATCCACTTTTTGATACATGGCAAAACGCGCTGATGTGGTACTGCCGTGCGAGATGCCGCTCATGATGACTTTCTCCCAGCGCAGGCCGTTGCCGTCGTCGGTGAGGAACTGCTGCCACTTCCCCTCGGGGTTCGCTTTGACGAGCCATTTCACGAACTGCAACGAGCGCTCCATCATACCATCGGGCTTCGGGATGTTCACCAGCGGACTGTGATCCTCGCCCGTGGCAGCTTCGAGGCGGATATTGCCCAGCACGGTGCCAGAGCCGTCCTCGTATTGGGCTTTGGTGATGCCCGCGAACCAGCCGTTCGAGTAATGCGGCTGGATGCCGTGATAACCGTAACTGGAGATGCGCTCGAACAGCCCTTGATTGTGCCCCATGAGCCAGATGACCAGTTTGCCCTGCGGCGGCACACGCGTGTCCACGACAGCATGTTGCTGGTCGGCTGGTTTGCCCTTGTCATCGGTGAAGGTGAACTTGATCTCCGGATGCTCCTTCGCACGCGGATCGATCTCGCTGGCCCGCTTCGAGAGGTCAAAACGCTGGCTCTCGCCGGCGTGGAGGTGGGTGACGAGGAGGAAGGTGAAAAGGAGGGGTTTCATGCGGATGTGGCGTGGATTGTCGGCAGAAGAATGATCGGAATAAGGCTGCCTCCATTCTATGGCCTTCTAACGCTGTGCTAAACGAACGGGCAATGCAGGCTGGGTCTTCAGCGTGAGGCGCACATCGTCCGTATAAAGTGAGTCGAGCACCGCTGGGCGGATGTTGGGTCTGGCGGCGAGCTGGATGACGGCGAAATCGGCCTCCGAGGGCATGAAAACGC
>JBIKYB010000259.1:0-7162 GCA_044355475.1 Prosthecobacter sp. | reverse complement strand
TGCGCAGGTCATGCTCGTAGAGGTCGAGCGGGTTGACGCGCTTCTCCTCGGGAATAACGGCGGGAGCCTGCATTTGCAGCTCGTGAGTCATGTAGTCCCAGGTCTGCTGGCGGTCGCCGCTGACGAACCACCAAGGATCGCCACTCTTCACTCCCACCCCCTCCGCATAAGCGCGGAGGAAGCCCGTGGTATCGCGTTCCGGGGCCACGGAGAGGGAGACTTGATGAAAATCCGGCCTGGAGCCGAAGTCGGTGTTCAGCTTCTGCATCTGCGCCACGACGGCAGCACAGCCATGCGGGCAAACAGTGTAAAGGCAGGCCATAACGGTGACTTTGCCACGCAGGGCAGATAGTTTGACCGGTTGTCCGGCACGTTCGGTGGCTTCCAGATCGCCGTGAATCTGGGCGATGACGGGCAAGGGGGCCTGGGGCAAGGCATTGCTGGCGTAACGGCCAAAGAAAATGACTCCGGCAATGGCCATCCCGATGCCAAGCCCCATGCGCAGCCAAGTGCCGGTGCTAAGGCGCTGCTCGGCACCGGCAGAGTGGTAACGAATGCCTGGCGGCGGCACCTCGGGGAGTGAGTCTGGCATGGTGTTATTCGACGGGGATTTTTTGCAGCTCAGCCTCGGTCCACATGGCTGCACGGGCCTTTTCCGCCTCGCGGATGGCTTTGACCTCATCGACACTGACCGCGCTAGCCTTGTTGCCGAAATTACTGCGGACATAGGTGAGCACCCCAGCGATCTGCTCGTCAGACAGAGCTCCCCCCTGCGGTGGCATGATCGGCGCGGGAGAGTTGAAGAGTTTGCCGTTCAGGGTGAACGGGCCGGTGAAGCCATGGAGCACCATGCGGATCATGCGGTCAGGCTTTTTCGCCGTCACCCAGTCGGACTCGGCTAGAGGCGGGAACATGCCGGGCAGGCCAAGGCCGGTCGGTTGATGGCAGGCGATGCAGACCGTGGAGTAAACACGCTGACCCACTGCCAGGAGGTCGGGTGCGGGCGCGGCCGCAGCAGCAGGTGGCACCGCCTCTGGAGCGGTAGCGGCGGGAGCCGGGGCTGCCGCCGCTGGGGCGGTGGCTTCTGCAACAGGTGCCTGGGGTTTCGCGCGTAGGGCACCGATGCTTCCAAGAATGAAGGCACCGACCCAGAAGAAAAGAGCGCCAGCCATGACAGAGCCAACACCATAGGTAAGCAGGCTGGTGATGAATGAAGGCAGGCCGCCGGAGGGTTTGTGGGAATGATGGGACATGAGAAAAGCAGTTTTGGATTTATTCGACGGGGATTTTTTGCAGCTCGGCCTCGGTCCACATGGCTGCGCGGGCTTTTTCCGCCTCACGGATGGCTTTGACCTCGTCAGGAGTGACGGCAGAGGCCTTGTTTCCAAACGTGTCGCGCACATAGGTCAGCACGTCGGCGATCTGTGTGTCACTCAGCGCCAAACCCTGCGGCGGCATGAGTGGCGCAGGCGTGGCAAAGGGCTTGCCGTTGATGGTGATGGGGCCGGTGAAGCCGTGCAGCACCATGCGGATCAATCGGTCTGGCTTTTTCGCCGCCGTCCAGTCAGACCCGGCCAGAGGCGGGAACATGCCGGGCAGGCCGAGGCCGGTGGGCTGGTGGCAGGCGAAGCAGACTTGCATGTAAACCGTCTGGCCGCGTGAGAGTGACTCAGAGGAGGGCGCGGCGTTTTGAGCAATGAGCGGCGAGGTGAATGCGAGCAGCGCGAGAGCCGCGAGTGTGTTTTTGGAGAATGTGGGCATGTGCGGGTGTGTTTTTGGGGGGATTGAAAAGAGTTTGAATGTGGAGCGGGATTTCAGCCGCCTTTGAGCACGGTTTCGAGCTTTGCATGGAATCCGGCCAGCATGTCCGTCATGAGCTGTTTGACACGAGCGGGCGCTTTCGCCGGATCGCCCGCAGTGGTAGGCGGATGAGGGTCGTACTCGGCCAGGAGAGCGAGACAGTCCGTGTACTCGCGATCCCGCCACTTCAGCGACATATGTAGGCCGAAATCCATGCCGGCGGTAACACCGGCGGCGGTGATGACATTGCCATCCTCGACGACACGGTCATCTGAAGCAGTGGCACCAAAGAGATGCAGCAGATCTTTGACAAGCCAGTGCGAGGTGGCCTTTTTGCCTTTCAGCAGGCCTGCCGCGCCGAGGATGAGCGAGCCGGTGCAGACGGAGGAGACGACTTTCGCCGCACCTCCGGCTTTGCGGATGAAGGCCATCGTTTCTGGATCCTGCATGGCAGCGAGCGTGCCCGTCGTGCCACCCGGCAAGCAGAGCAGATCGAGCGCTGCCGGACAGTCGGCAAAGGTGACGTCGGGCATGATTTTCACACCTGTGTCGGAACTAACGAGTTCCTTGGTCTTGGCCACCAGCAGCACCTTCGCTCCCATGAGTGAGGAGAGAAAGTAATGCGGACCGATGAGATCGAGCGCCGTGAAGCCTGGATAGAGCACTTGGGCGATGACTTCTTTGCCCGTCCAGCCGGGGGGCATGGCCGACATGTCATGGGCTGGCACAGGAGTCTCGCCAGGATTGGCAGCGGAGGCAGAGGAGGTCTGGGCCAGCGCCGCTAGGCCTGGCAAAACGCAGGTAAGCTGCTGGAGGAAGTCACGGCGGGGGGTATTCATCTGGGTGGGATGGCAGTTGGCTAGAGAAGGAGTATAAAAGAGGTCGGCGGGATCGGACCGCCGCCTCGTGAATAAGGAAGTGTGGGCTTAGAAGCGCAGGGTGGCCTGGCAGAAGACATTGAACGGGGCGTTCGGGGAGACGGCTCCGTTCAAGAAGGCGTAGGTCTCGTAATACCGAGCATCCAGGAGGTTCTGGATGCCGATGGAAAGCGTCGCAGGGCCACGGTTGTAGCTGAGCTGGGCATCCACCGTGGCATAGGACGGGGTATAGAATGTGTTGGCCGGATCGCCCGCACGAGCGCTAGCGAGGGTGACGCCGAGGCCTGCGCCAAAGCCCTTGAAAGCGCCTTCCTGGAAGTCATAGCGTACGGCCACGCGTCCACTATGCGCGGGCACGCGAGGCAGACGGCTGCCCACAGGCACGGCGGTGGAGGAAACGACCTCTGCGTCCTGGTAGGCGTAATTCAGCAACAAGGAAAACTCGCGGGTGGGCTGCCAGACAAGGTCTGCCTCAAAGCCCTGAGAGCGCTGCTCGCCGTTTTGAATATTGGTCAAACCAACGGGAACGGGCATGTTGCTGCGCTGATTGTGGAACCAACTGACCGAGGCTTGGAGCGTGTCCGCGAGTTGGAATTTAAAGCCAGCCTCCCACTGCTCACCTTCGATGAGCTTTTTGCCGCCAGCGATGGGCACGCCGATGGGAGCCTGGAAGCCCTGCCCCCAGCCGCCAAAAACCGTCATCCAATCGGTGACATCCACGGAAAGCCCAAGGCGGCCCGTGAGACGGTAGTCCGTGATCTCAGAGTTCACGCCTGCTGCAGGGTCCACATCATGCACGTTGAAGCGGGTCCAGCGTAGGGAGCCGAGGAGGTGTACGCGCTCGGCGATGGTAATCTGATCCTGGAGGAAGAAAGCAAGGGTCTGGTAATCGTTCTCCTGCATTCCGAAGGGGACGCCGCCAAAGACGAAGGCGGGATAGACGGGATTGCTCACATCCAGCGCGCCAGCGCCGAGATTGAACAGCAGCAGGGCATTGTCGGAGGTCTGATCAAAGTCCATGCCCGTGGTGAGCGTGTGCTTGAGTGGGCCGGTGTCGAATTTGCCGTTCAAGCGGGCATTGAAGGCAAAGGAGTGCATGTTTTGCAGCAAGGTGGCCATGTTCACGAAGTAATTGGTGCCGAAGGGGCCGAAGAAGGTGTTCGCCCAGGTGGAGTACTGGTCGAAGTTCATGTCGGAGTAGCTGGCTTCGAGGATGAAGTTCCAGTCGTCGTTGAAGTTGTGCTTCAGCTCGGCGGCGATGGAGCGGTTCTTTGCCGCAGTCGCAGGCTGTCCTTCTGCGCGGAAAATGGTGTATCGGTCCAGAGTGATGCTGCTGGCGTTCACCGTGCCGGCGGCGGGCAAACCGCTGTAATCTGTCTGCGAGCGGTCGGAGTACCGTCCACGCAGCGTCAGCGTGGTGTCATCGCTCAGCGAGATGGCCAGCGTGGGGAAAAAACTGGTGAGATGGCCTTTGATGAAGGGATTCACATCGCGGGTCTCGCGCACATCACCGGTGAGGCGGAAGATCACGCGGCCTTCACGGTCCAGCGGCTGGTTGACATCCCAGATGTTGCCGTAGGCCCCCCAACTGCCGGCATTGATGCCAAACATGTAGCTGGCATCCTTCTGCGGACGCTTCGAGACGTAATTTACCAGACCGCCAAGGGGTCCGCCTGCCGCTCCGCCAAACAAGGTGCCGGTGGGGCCTTTGACGACCTCCACGCGCTCGGTGTTGATCAGCGTCTCATTGGCCGGGCCGGGGTAGTAGAGCTGGAAGCCATCCTGGTAGGGGTAGGACTGGAAGCCACGAATGGTGAAGCCAACCGAGTTATTCATCTCCCGCGTATCGAACCCGCCCACGCCGCTGAAATTCCGCACCAGCACACCAGGATCCTGCGCCAGTTGGTGATCAATCAGCGTGCGGGTAATGACCTGCGCGGACTGCGGCAGCCGTTTGAGCGGGATTTCAGAGCGCATGGTGCTGCTGCTACCTTGGCTGGTGGTATATTTATCCGGCTCGGCGGTGATGATCACCTCAGGCAGCACCTTGGACTCCTGTGCGGCCAGAGTGGCAGGCGCAGGCTTGGGTTTTGGGGAAGACGTTTGCGCGAGCGCACTGCCAGCAAGAACCGGCAGCAGCAGGGCGGCCAGACGTGAAAACGAGAAAGAGACAGACATGGGATAAGAGGGTGAAGATGAAAAGTTAAACTTGGGCGCGAAATACCGTCTGGATGCCTGAAGGCATGACGGTGCCGCTTGGATTCGGCAGACTTGGGCTACAGCACGCGACAGACGCACCGGCATCAACATGCCGAATGGCGCATGGACGCACGATGCGTCCGCGGTGCCTCAACCAACGAGATTTTAGGCTACGCCGCGTCGTGGCGGCGGAGAGGGCGGACGGTGCTGGAACTGCACACCGTGCTCAACCCATTCGATTTTCTGCAAACGCGGCGCTGGCGGCGTGAGGCAGATGACTGGCGTGGCCAGCAGTGTGAGATCGATCTTCTTTTTCTGATCTCCCTGCTTGGTGTCCTTCTTCTCGGCCTGTTTGCCTTGCTTGATGGCGCTGCAGAGCGGGCAGGGATGCTCGTTGTCGAAAGTCTGGCTCACTCCTTCGATCAGGGAGCCTTGTTGAACGGAATAAGTGACGATCATGCCCGCCCAGGCGGCGGATTGCAGCACGACCCAGTGCAGCCCGATGGAAAACATCAGGACGGCAACAAGGAGAATGCGTGCAGTGCGGCGGAGCATGTGGGGGAAAGGGCCTTGATCCAAGGAGGCTCCGCAAGCGTTCGCGGAGCCTCCTGGAAATCAGGCGTGGCGTTTATTTGCCTTTGAAGACATCGTGGCAGGCCTTGCAGTTGACGGCTTTTTTGAAGTCGCTGACACCGGAGGCGTCTTTGGCCTGGACTTTCTTTATGGCACCGATGAGCGCCTGGCATTTTTCGACCCACTTGCCCTTGTCGCCCTTGCCCGGAGTCTCGGCGCACATGGCGGTGTAGGCTTTGAGAAGTTCGGCCAGATCGGCGTCGGTCGCCTCGCCTTTGCCGACCTTCTTGCAAAGGGCGTCTTCGGGTTTGTGGTACTTCTTCATGGCGTCCTTGATGACGTCATTGGCGGCGGCAGAGCCGAGACCGAGGGTGACGACCAGGAGGGTGAGTGCTGTTTTCTTCATGTGGTGTTGTCAGGTTTGTGGTGTGTCTGTTGGGTTTTCAAATCCACAGCGTGAACTGCGGATCGGAAATTTGTCGCCCCCGCCCGGAAAACGGCCGGACGGAGGCGTCTGAAGAAACGAGGCTTTCGCCTCGAACTCTGCTCTCCAGAAAGAGCCTCCACGACAGCCGCGCGTGAGTTTGACGCAGGCCCGTTTGCCTGCCGCGTGGTGCTGCCGTTGTCAGGAGGTGGGCCGAGCCGGAAATCCATGCGCTGCCTTCATTCGACAGCACGGTTTCACAGGTTCAGGCCAAAGACCGCCGGGGCGGTGGTGTGTCCGGTATGCGATTCAGCACCTGAAGCTTAGCTTCGACACAGACGGGATAAAAAGAGGGCGGAGGAGCGCTGATGATGATGGCGGGAACAGTGTCCGCGATGAGATGCAGCTTGAGCTTGCCATCGGCCTTGGGAGCCTGCTTTTCATCCACCGGGGTGCTCTCGGTGGTTTTAGCCAGCTTGCACAGCGGGCAGGGATGCGCTCCATCGAAGGTCTCGCTCACTCCCTGCGCCACCGAGCCTTTCTCTATGCTGTAGGAAACCAGCATGCCAGCCCAGGCGGCCGACTGGATGACGACGGTGTGCAGCCCGATGGAAACCATCAGGCCCAGCACCATGATCCATCGTGCGGCAGCGAACATGGTGATCATTGAAGCGTGTGAGCTGCCGAATCACAATGAAAAAATCTGACGAAACCGTTTGGGATGTCACTTCATCGTCTCAAACCACGCCAGCAGGTCGAGGATCTGCTCGGCTTTGAGCGAGTTCAGCAAGCCGACGGGCATGGGTGAGATTTCGGAGATGGTGCGCTGCTTGATCATCGCTTTGCCGACTTCGACGGTCTCTGGTGCGAGTGGATTCGGTTTCAGCACGACTCGTTCGTCGTCCTCGCTTTCAAGACTGCCGCTGAGGGTTTTGCCATCGATGGTTTGCACCGTCACAAGGCGGAATTTCTCATCGATGAACTTCGAGGGGCTCAGGATGTGATCCAGCAGATCCTTCCGACCAAACCGGGCTGAGACTTGCGTGAGGTCCGGCCCGAACACACCAGCAGGCAGTGCGGGATCGGCGCTGACGCGATGGCAGAAGACACACTGTGTGCGGATTAGCGCATCGCGGGCGCTGTCTCGGTTGCGTGTTTTCGCGTCCATCTTCGCCAGCAGTGGCTCCAGGTCTTCCAACTTCCAATTTTTGAAGGTGTGGCCCGGCAGCGCATGCGGTGAGAGAGCGGCGGGCTTGGGTGGATGAATCAAAGCGGCCAATTGCACCGC
>JBIKYB010000055.1:0-22322 GCA_044355475.1 Prosthecobacter sp. | reverse complement strand
ATCGCAGGAAGGCACGCGGGCGCAGTTCCTCGCGGCCCTGTGGGCCTTGGTGCGCTACTGGCAGCAATGCGGCTGCAATCGCCACGACCACCTCTTAGAATCCTTTGAAGAGTGGTCTGCCATCGTCGGCGGCATCGTCGTGGAGGCTGGATTCTGCGACCCGATCAAGGCCGCGCCGGAGTTGGCGATGGACGAGCAAGGGGAGGCATTCAAGCGGCTGTTCTGCGCCCTCGCTGCTGATCTTACCGACGGCACCGAGAAAGCCTTCAGCGTCGCTGACTGCCGCGAGAAGGCCGAAGACCTCGACATCTGGGAGACGCTGGTGACGGGTGCGATGGATCAGGGCAAAGCCTTTGGCATCCGGCTGGGGAAATTCCGAGGGCGGCAATGGACCGACGCCCACGGACGCCTGTTTGAGTTCGGGCGCAAACAGACCGGCAAGAGTTCAGTCTATCCGCTGCGCTTCATCAAACCCACCGAGGCCACCGGCTGAAGCGTGCCTCGCTCCGCCCCCGCGCCCCCTTTGACCGAGGGGTGGAGTGGTGCCACATGCCACGGCATGGCTGACGTGCAGTAGGGGGGGGGAGGTAAGGAATCTTTTTGCAGGGGAGGGCATCTGTTCGGGTTGAATGTCTCACGGCCTTTGTGCGAGCGGACGCGCAAACGTGTTTGCGCATGGTTTGGGCGCATGCGTTGCGTTTTGCGCGGTTTCGGTGCGCTTTCGGCTTCAAATGGCACTTTTCGGCCCGCTAACTTCCCACCTTACCACTGTCTTCCCACCCCTGGAACCCTTGTATTTCCGTGGTTTATGGCATGATGGGAAGATGATCTGGAGTTGTGGGTTCAGAAAAAAGAGGGAACCGAAACGCCGAAGCGGTGAAACTGGCGGCGGCGGCGGGTTCGGAACTTCCCATCTTGCCACAAATCACGCAGCCACGGGCCTTCCAGCGTGGTGGAGATGCCACGATCTGCCCACCCTCATGCCATCCGTCGGTCTCGGTGGCGGGGCAAAACCAACCCGTGCAATGGTTTATTGCACGGGTAGTCGTGGAGATTGGCCCCAGAAACGGCACCCGTAGCTGGCGGGGACTGGCTGAAGCCGACTTCCCGGCGTTCCATCGCGGCGGCCCTGCCATTGCCTGCCCACCCCCATAATCGACCCGTGCAATGGTTTATTGCACGGGTAGCCGTGGCGATTGGCCCCAGAAACGGCACCCTTGGCAGGCTGGGAGAGGCTGAAGCCGACTTACCCGTGCAACAACCCGTGCAATAAACCGCTCATTTTCGTGCATTTTGACGCATTTCAGGGCATTTTGCCCCCTTCACTTCCAGAGCAGCAAAAAGCCCTGTAAACCATTGATTTACAGGGCTTTGAGATTGGTTGCGGGAGTTGGATTTGAACCAACGACCTTCAGGTTATGAGCCTGACGAGCTACCGGGCTGCTCCATCCCGCGATTTGATGGGCCGACAGATTCCGCCCTTCTGAGGAATAGGCAACCTGTTTTTACCCGAAGTTCAAATGACTTGGGCTGCAACATGGTCTATGGCGGGCCGTTTGCTGCTTCCCTCATGAAAAACATCGTTCCCACTCTCGCTTTCGCGCTCACGGGCCTTGCCGCTCTGGCCGCAGATCCAAAACCAGCCGCTCCTGCCGCTGAAAAACCCTCGGCCATTGGCTATTCGGACACGCCGGTCATTCCGGGCACGCAATGGAAGGTGCATGACATCGACCGCCCCCGCCCGAACGCTGTGGCCCCTGGCGAGAAGCCCGGCGCTCCGCCTTCGGACGCGATCGTCATCTTTGACGGAACCAGCACAGAGGCCCTCCATGCGAAGGAAAAAGACGCCAAGGGCAAGGAAACCGGGAAAATGGTGCCCTGCCCGTGGCAGATCGATAGCGGCGTGCTCATGATCTCCGGTGGCGACTGCTGGACGAAACAGGAATTCGCAAGCTGCCAGCTCCACCTGGAGTGGATGAGTGAGCCGCACACGAAGGGCAATTCGCAGAAGAAGGGCAACGCGGGCGTGTTCTTCATGGACCGCTACGAGTCCCAGATGCTGGACTGCGACAACAACCCCACCTACGCCGACGGCATGACGGGTGGCGTTTACGGTCAGACGCCCCCGCTGGTGAACGCCGTGCGCCCCGCCGGTCAGTGGCAGGTCTATGACATCGTCTTCACCGCCCCGAAGCTGGAAGGCGGCAAGGTGGTGGAACCAGCCTACATCACGACCTTCGTGAACGGCATCTGCGTGCAGAACCACACGAAGATCATGGGACCGACGAAGCACAAGAACATCACCGACTACAGCGGCGAGTTCCCAGAAATGGCCCCGATCCGCATCCAAGATCACAAAAACGAGCCGCCGGTGCGAGTCCGCAACATCTGGATCAGGCCGCTTTGAGCTGAAAATCCTGGTTCACCCCATTTCCATTTGTCAGGGCCGGAGTTCACCCCTCCGGCCCTGCTTTTTTGGCGGATTTGGCCGGAAGGTAAAATCTCTGTAAAATTATTACAGTAATTATGATTATTTTATTGAAGTTAACGAGTTGGCTCCTAAAATGTCGTGGTTCGTCGCAATTTAGCAATTTCCATAACTGGATTGGGTTTCTGTCATCCTGGCAGCGCCTGATCCCACCCAGCCGCCCATTATTCCATGCCGCACGTCTTTCAATCGCGCGCCATCAAAGCCGCCGCCCTCATCGGCAGCGGTCTTGCGTCCTTTGCGCGGACGCGTCGTGCCAAAGAAGCCACGATTTTGACTTTCCATGGACTCTGCGAGAACACGGGAGATCCGGGTATCCTCGACTGGACGCTGCACCTGCCGGTAGAGGTGTTTCAAAGTGTGTGCGCCCTCCTGGCGGCAGATTACAAGGTCATTTCTTTGGCCGACCTCATTGAAGCACGCGCAAAAAACCAGACCTTGCCGGAAAACTCCGTCGTGATCACCTTCGACGATGGCTATGCTTCCAATCACGATCTGGCCTATCCCATCCTGAAGAAATTCGACCTGCACGCGACGGTGTTCGTCACCACCGCTTTCCTGGATGGGGAGGACATGCTGTGGTTTCAGCGGGTCGATCTGGCGCTGGGCCGCACGCGGAAGCAGATGATCGACTGGAGGATCAACGGTCGAAATCTGCGCCTTTTCCTCGGCACGCGTGAATTGCGCCAGCAATCTCTGGTGCGGTTGATGCCGGAGATGAAAGAATTGCCAGACACCGACCTGCTCGGCGAGGTGGACCGTCTGGAGCAGGCGCTCGAAGTCGCTCCGCCGACGCTGGCCGACCTGCCCGTGCCCATGCGCCCGCTGACCTGGGACATGGCCTGTGACATGTCCTTCAGCGGCCATGTGGACATCGGCGGCCACACGCACACGCACCCAATCCTGTCCCGCTGTGACTCGATGGCGATGCGGGCTGAAATTTCCACCTGTCGCGACCGCATCCTCGCCGAGACGGGCGACCTACCGGTCTCTTTCGCTTACCCGAACGGCGGTGCGGATGATTACAATCGTGAGTCCATGCTGCTGGTGCGCGAGGCTGGCTTCAAATGCGCCTGCACCACGATCAGCGGCCGTGTCGATCAGCAGGCGTCCATGTTCCAGCTTCCGCGTTACGGCTCGCCGGAATCCGTGTGGGAGGCGGAGGCCACGGTCTCCGGTGCCTTTGAAACCCTCAAGGACTGGAGGAGGAGCTGCCTCAAGGCGATGTCGATGATATGAGGACGATCACGCTCAGCGCGAAAGACGCCCCGGCGTTGCCTTCCCGGCAGCGCCTGCGTGCTTTCACGCCAGTGTCATCCCTGGCCAGCGCGGCTGCGGCAGACACACGTCCTGCTGTGCTGCATTTCGTCCACGGCATCGGCGGCGGCGGAGCGGAGGCCATGCTCGTCAATCTGGCCGAGACGCTCGATCCCGCCCGCTTTCGCACCATCGTCGTCGCCATCAACGCCAGACCCTGGCCGCATCATGTGGCGCGGCTGCGGGAGGCGGAGGTCACGCTGCATGATCTCGAAGGCAGCGCCTTCTTGAAGCGCGAGACTTTGACCAAGCTCCGCACTGTCTTGCGCCAGGAACGCCCTGCCATCGTGCAAACGTGGATGCACCATGCCGATCTCGTTGGCGGTTGGGCCGCGCGTCTCGCTGGCGTGCGAAATGTCGTCTGGAGCATCCACTGCCGTGAAATCCACCGCAATCCGGGCGATGGCGACCGCAAAATAGCGTTCTTCCGCCGGGCGCTGGGACTCAGCTCACGCTTCATCCCCACGCGCATCCTGTCCTGCTCCGCCGCCGCCATTGAGGACCACGCAGCGCTCGGCTATCCGCGCTCGAAAATGCGCTGGATTCCTAACGGCATCGACGCCGAGCGCTTCGTGCCAGACATGGATGCCACGCTCGACACCCGCGCCGAATTGAAGCTGCCGCCAAGTGCGCCCGTGATCGGCTACGTCGGCCGCTTTCATGAGATGAAGGATCTTCCCACCTTCTTGAAAGCGGCGGCGCTGCTCCAAGCGCGTGTGCCGGAGGCGCATTTCGTGTTCTGCGGTGGTGTGGAGGTCGAAATGACCGCCGAGGAGCGTGAACTTCTCGCGCAACTGCCGCGCCGTGATCAGGTGCGTTTTGACTCCTTCCGCGCCGACCCATGGCGCTTGTATCCCGCGCTGAACGTCTTCTCCCTGTCATCCCGCACCGAGGCCTGCCCGATGACCGTCATTGAGGCTATGTCCTGTGGCGTGCCCTGCGTCACCACGGATGTCGGTGATTGCTCACGCCTGCTCGAAGGCGTCGGTCAGGTGGTGCCGCTGCGTGATGCGGCGGCACTCGCGCATGCCTGGGAGGAAACACTCCGCCTCGGACCGTCGGCGCGCGCTGACATCGCCCAGCACTCACGGCAGCGGGTGCTGGAGCGTTTCACCATCGCGCAGGCCGCCCGGCAGTATGCTGAAACTTACGCGGAACTCGTGGAGGTGCGGAAATGAAGGCCGTGCTGCTGCTTCTCGCGCTAGTGAGCCCCGCCGCTGCACAGCCGGCGAAATTTTCGTTCTGCGATGGCATGACGCGCATCTCGCGAGACGGGACACCGCCTTCTGCGCAGACGCACACGCTGCATGCCGCGCGTGGTGAGTGGGAACCGCTGCAAATCATCGTCACCGCCACACCCGCGCAGCTCAAAGGCATCGAAGTCATCGCCACCGGCATCGCCAAGCATGATTCCGACGCCCTGCTGCCCGCGCCCAAGGTGCTGCGTGAGCATTACGTCCGCGTTTCTCAATCAACGCCGATGGCACCGCTGCCAGCCGGAGATTACGCCGATGCGCTCGTGCCGCTGGACATGCCCGCACAAGAGATCGCAGGCGAGAGCGTGGTGAACCAGCCCTTCTGGGTGGATGTCTTCGTGCCTTACACCGCCGCGTCCGGCGCTTATGGCGGCGAGGTGCGTTTCAAGCTCGCCGACGGCTCCTCGCTCAGCGCCGCTTACACTCTAAAAGTGTGGGATTTCGACCTGCCCGTCGTGCCGAAGCTGCGCACCTCCATCATGACCACCACGCGCCGCGTCGCCGAGGTGCATGGCCTGGATTACAACGACAACGCCCCCTCCCTCACGCACCTCAGTCTGCTCAACGACTACTACGATATCCTCGCCGAGCATCGCCTGAGCATTGATCAAATCCACGGCAGCTATCCTGACCCCGCCACAGGTCGGCTGGATGAGGTCAAAGTCGAACGCGCCTTGCGCAAACATCTGCTGCACCGCCATGCCAGCACCCTCGGCCTACCGATCTGGCCTGAGTGGCCGTTTGGTGATCCGCTGGGCAAGGATCGTGAGGCCGCGATGACCTACGTCGCGCAGTGGATGAAGCTGCTCGCGAAAATCCGCTGCGAAACGCGTGGCTACGTCATCATGGGCGATCTCGACGAGCCGAACGATGCGGAAGCCTATGAGACCGTGCGACGCTGGGGCGAGTTCTTCAACGAGGTCGAGAAAAAGCACGGCATTCGCGTCCCGCTGCTCATCACCGAGCAGCCCACGGCGGAAAAGGCCGCGTGGGGCACGTTGAACGGTTCGGTGGACATCTGGGTGCCGCATTTCAGCTCCGTGTGGAAGGACATGGAGTGGGCGGGAGGCAGGCATGACATCGCTCTGCGTCGTCAGGCCGGAGACGAGGTCTGGGCCTACGCCGCGCTCGTGCAGATGCCGGATGAGTGGCAGCAGCAGCACCAGATGCCGAAACAACTGCACACTAGCTTCCCGCCGGTGTGGGCGCTCGATTATCCACCCATGGCGCATCGTGTGGTGGGCTGGTTGTTCCCGAAGCAAGGCATCACTGGCTTCACCTACTGGGACACGCTCTACGCCGCTGATGGCGTCGATGTCTGGACCGATGCCGGAACCTTCAAATCGCCCGATGGCGCGGTTTACAATGGAGATGGTTCCTACATCTACCCTGCGACCGAGAAACGGCATGGTCGGCACGCGCCTGTGGCCTCCATGCGTTTGAAATGGTTGCGTGAGACCGTGGAGGACTACGACTACCTCATGCTCGCGCGTCAGCTCGGCCTGCATGAGGACTCGCTGCGACTGGTTGCCAGCTTTGCGCGTGGTTTTGGCGACTGGGATAACAACCCTGGCGCACTCATGGAGGCTCGGCATCAACTCGGTGCATTGATTGAGGCCGCACACCATCGCAAACAGACAGCCGCCATCGAAAAAGGAGGCGCGCCATGACCGCCACGTTGCCACAACCCTCGTTGACGACGGCCCGCTCACGTCATGGGGCTCTCACGCTTGAACTTGTGCGTGAAGAGGCCGGATTGCAGGCTCTCGCCCCGTTCTGGGACGCGTTGGTGGATCAGACTGCTACGCGCTCCCCCTTCCTGCGCTGGGACTGGGTCAGCCTGTGGTGGGCGGAATGCCGTGCAGGAAGCTCACAGCTCGTCATCGCCCTGCTGCGGGATGAAGAGGGCGTGCCGCAGGCCATCGCCCCCTTGATGATCGCACATGAAAATGATCGTGCGCGTCGTCACCTCAAAGCGCTCAGTTTTCTCGGCGGTTTCGGCCCCGCGCACGGTGAGCGGCTTGATTTCATCGTCCCCGCCGGTCAAGAGGACGAGCTTACACCGCGTCTCTGCCGTGTGTTCAAGCTCCTGCGCCAGGAATGTGACGTGGTGCGCCTCAATCATCTGCCGGAGGAGTCGCCGAACACGCCGCACATCCTTGCTGCGTTGCAGGAGTCCTTCGTGCGCACCGGGGTCTTGAACCGCTACGCCTGCCATTTCATCCGCCTGCCTAGCACCCGGGCGGACTACGACACGCGCCGCACGGGTGCTTGGCGCAGCAAGCTCCGCCGCCGTCAGAAGGCATTCACCACCCGGCATGCGGGTGTGGCCTCGGTGGCCGGAGAACGCGTTTCCTTTGAGGCTGGGCTGCAATCGCTCGGCACGCTGCATGCCCGCCACTGGCCTGCCAGCCGCAGCACCTTCATCACGCCGGTGTCCTGGCGTTTTCATCAGCGCCTTGCCGCGCTCTGGCTGCCGCACGGCCGCGCCTTGCTTCCCTTGCTCGAAGCCGAGGGCCAAATCATCGCTGCGATGTATGGTTTCGTGGAGCGTGACGAGTTCTTCCAGTTCCAGATGGGCTGGGACCCCGCCTTTGCCAGACTTTCCCCCGGCAAGCTCGTCATGCACTGGTGCATCGACTGCTCCATCCAGCGCGGCCTTGCCCACCACGACATGCTGCCCAGCGACTACGAGTACAAGCGCCAGTGGTGTGACAGCCTGCGCTGGCTGCTCGATCTCGAAGCATGCAACCCCGCAAGCTGGCGTGCCGCCGCCTTCCACACCCTGCGCACCGCCCGCCGCATGCTGCCGCGTCGTTTCCAGCGGGATGCCGAACCCACCACCGAACTCCAGGAGGATCTCGTGTCATGAAAGTGCTCGTTCTCACCGCTGATGCCAACACGCTCGTCTATCATCGCGGCGATTTAATCCGCGACTTCGCCGCGCATGGCTGCGAAGTCGTCACTGCGGCCGCAGAGGATTACCCACATGTGAGAGAGTTCGTCTCCAGCCTCGGTGGCAGGCACCGTGCTATCCGCATGGCACGCTCCAAGATCCATCCGCTGAAGGATTTGGTGACGATGTGGGACATGTGGCGGCTGTTCCGCTCCGAAAAGCCGGACGCGCTCTTTGCCTACACCATCAAGTCCGTCGTCTATGGCTGCGTTATCGCCCGCCTAGCCGGTATCCGCCGCGTCTATGCGCTCCTGCCCGGTCTAGGCTTCACGTTCGTCAAGCCGGTGACCTGGAAGCAGAAAATCGTCTCCGCCATCTCCGAGGCGCTGCACCGCTTCGCCCTGAAGCGTGCGGATGTCATCTTCATGCAGAATCAGGACGATGTGAAGCTCTTCACGGACATGCGCATGCTTCCCGCCGAAGTGCCGGTGCATGTCACCGCCGGTTCCGGCGTGAACATGGACGAGTTTGCTCATGCGCCGCTGGAAGAGGATGAGAACATCAACGCCGGTCGCATCCGTTTTGTCCTCGTCAGTCGTCTGCTCATCAGCAAAGGAGTTCGCGTCTTTGCCGAGGCCGCTCGGCGCATCAAGGAACTCCATCCGCACGCCGAGTTTCACCTCGTCGGTCCCTTTGACCCGAATCCGAACCGCGTGGATGAGAGTGAGGTGCTTGGATGGGTCGCTGAAGGCACGCTGGTGCATCATGGCATGGTCAAGGACGTCGCCGCTTTGCTCAAAAAGATGCATGTCTTCGTCCTGCCAACGTGGTACCGCGAAGGCGTGCCGCACGCGACGCTGGAAGCGCTCGCCACCGGTCGCCCAGTCATCACCACAAACTCCGTCGGTGCCCGTGAGTGCGTCAAACTTACTGCCGAGGGTGAAGTGCAGCGCCAGAACGGCGAGATGCTCATGCAGGGCGAGAACGGCTTCCTCTGCCAGCCGCAGAACGTCGCCGCTGTCGAATGCGCCATGGAGTGGTACATTCATCATCCAGCGCAGATTGCGGTCCAAGGCCGCTCAAG
This sequence comes from Prosthecobacter sp., assembly GCA_044355475.1. GTDB lineage: Bacteria > Verrucomicrobiota > Verrucomicrobiia > Verrucomicrobiales > Verrucomicrobiaceae > Prosthecobacter. The sequence goes on along the minus strand of JBIKYB010000055.1, from coordinate 13,281 downwards.
CCGCCAGCTCGCCGCCGAGGTCTTCGACGTGCGTCTGGTGAACGACATCATCATCCGCGCCATGCGCCTGCAAAAAACCTCCAACGGCCAAGCCGCCGTCCAATCGTCATTCGTCATTCGTCATTCGTCCATTTAAGTCATGGCCATCCCTTACAGCCTGCAGCCAGTTCCAACCGCGCCTCCGCACGGTTTTGGAGCCATGCTGGCCCTCTCACCGCAGCGCGGGCTGGTCCCTGCGGCACCGTCGATGACGATGCCTGCGCATGCCGGTGCCTCGCCGGTATTTGATCCACGCGCCTTCCTGCCTCCGATCAATCCGCATGATTTCGAGGTGCAGTCCCTGATCAGCATCGCCGACATCATTGGCTACATCCGCAAGCGCTGGCTGCGTGGGGCGTTGCTCGGCCTGCTGCTCGGCGCGTTTGCGTTTTACTGGCTCGGCATGGGCATGAAAATCTACGAGGCGGAGTCGCAGCTCCTCCTGCGCATCCAGGACGGGAACGTCTTTAACTTCGACTCCATGGCGACGCGTGGCGTTACCGAGCTGAGCGCCCCGCAGCTCATCAACAACCACCGCACCGAGCTGCTCTCCCGCCGCTTCCTCAGTCATTTGTACGACACTTTCCCCGCCGACCGGCGGGAGGCCTTCCTCAAGCGCGAGGCGAACACGCTCAGCCGCAAAGACGAGCTGCTGAAGCTCATCGGCTTGTTCAAGCCCGGCAAACCGGGTGATCCGCGCGAGACGTTCATCGACCTCATGATCTCCAACGTGCGTGTGGAGCCGCTGAAGGAGTCCCACGTCCTCCGCGTGCAGGTACGCGACCGTGATCCGCAGTTGGCCGCTGATTTTGCCAATCGCTACGTCGAGGAATACATCCATTACGTCTCCGAGCAGGAGGGCAAACTCAGCGCCGACGCCTCCACCTACCTGGAGTCCAAGTCCCAGGAGCTGCAAAAGCGCCTGCGCGAGTCCGAGCAGAAACTCGCCGAGTACCGCAAGAGCGAGGGCCTCATGGAGGACACCGAAAACAAGGACATCTCCAGCGAGAAAGTGCGCCAGCTCAACTCCGCCATCACTGAGGCCGACCTGAAACTCGTCAAAGCCAGATCCGATCTCACCAGCCTCGAAAACGCCCAGAAGGATGGACGTGATCTCACCGAGCTACGCTTCTTCGCTGACAATCCTGATGTGGCCTACATTCGGAAGCAGCTCGACGCCAAGATGGCCGAACGCGCTCCCCTGGAGGCCACTTGCGGTCGCAGGCATCCGAAGATGATCGGTCTTTCCAACGAGATCGAAACCCTGCGCGCCTCGTTGGATCGCTCCATCAACGCCGTCGTCGCCATGATCCAGGCCGAGGTCAGGATGCAGGAGCGCCAGCTCGCCGACTATCGTGCTCAGCTCGATGGCGCACGCGGTGTGGCGCTCGACCTCAGCGGCAAAAACGTGCAGCAGAGCCTCCTGCGCGACCAAGTGCGCATGGATCGTGATTTGTATGAAAAAATCGAGATGCGTCGCAGCCAGGCCGCACTCACTGGCCAGTTCCGTGACAGCGGCCTGCTCCGCGTGGCGGATGTGGCCATGGTGCCCGAAAAGCCCGTGAAACCCAGCAAGCCCGTGGCCGCCGTGGCCGCTGTGATGCTCTTTGGCCTCTGCCTCATTGGTGTGCCTGTCAGTTGGGGCATCGTTGACGATCATGTGATGAAGCTGTTCCGCCCGCAGCCACCCATGCCGGCATACCAGGAGCCGATTCAGCACACTCCCTATGGCTACGGTTATCCCTCGCAGCCACAACCGCCAAACGTGCAGCCCGCACCACCGGCGGTCTCTCCCTTCACCATCGCGCCGCCACCTCCAGCCACTCGCCAGTTGCCTGCCAGCCCGGTCATCAAACCAGCCAATGGCGAGACGACCGTGCTCGCCCGTCTGCCCTGGGTCAGTGGCGGTTCTCCTGAGGCCATGCTCGCCGAACTGCTCAAGCCGGAGCCGGTCGGAGCATCTGCCGCTCTGCACCAGCTCACCAGTTCGCTTGAAAGGCAGGCCATGAATCGCAGCGGCACTGCCGGTGTCATCCTCATCACCAGTGCCGAGTCTGGGGAGGGCAAGACCCTCGTTTCGGCCGCGCTTGCGGCCGCTTTCTGCCATCAGGGGCGCCGTGTGTTCATGATGGAGTGCAATCCGTCCTCACCCACGCTCCACCAGTGGTTCCCCCGCGCCGTGCAGGGTTACAGCGCCTACGCTCATGAGCTGGAAGCGCTGCGCTATGGCCACAGCAATCTCTTCCTGCTCCCCGGCTGCGACCTGCCCGCGCACGCCACCAATGAGCTGCTCGATGGCTACCGCCAGTGGATCGACCGCGCCCGAACTGAGGTCGATTGGATCATTCTCGATGCCTCGCCGCTGCTCAAGAGCTTCGCCAACGTCGCTCCGCTCGCCCCGCTGGCCACGGATGTGCTGCTCGTGAACAATCCGACCTTCACCACCCCGGCCAAGCTCCGCGCCGCTCTGGCCCTGCTCCAGCCGATGATGTCGTCCAGCGCACTACGCGGCATGGTGGTCAATGGCGGCTGATCTCAGCGGCTCTGTAGCACCTTCGCGACGAACTCCGTCAGCGCCTTCGTCGCAGGATCGCCTTCAAGACCGAGGTTGGCGTTGATCTTGGTGTGGTTCGTCTCTTTACCGCCAAACACCGTCACCGGGATGCCCGCCTCTTTGAGCACGGCTCCCAGTCGCTGCGCCTGGGCCGAGTTGTCAGGATGATCCGCCACATGGAGGATCAGGAAAGGCGGGATGTGCTTGTCCTTGGCGATGTGAGTCACGGCGGAAAAATCGAGATGCTTCGCGGGGTCATTGCCGAACTTTTCGCGATGTCCAAACTTCGCCTGCGGCTGGTGATGCACGCGACGACGCGTCTCCGCGACCTCAATGATCGCTGGAATGTCGTAGGTGTCACCATCGACCGGCATGCAGCCGATGAGATCTTCAAAAGACACGCCTTCTGCCTTCAAATAACGATCATCCGTGCAGATCAGCGTCGCAAGCTGTGCACCGGAGGAATGCCCACCGACGAGCACACGCTTCGAATCACCACCATGCTTGGCGATGTTCTTGTGCATCCAGCCAAAAGCCTTCGCCACATCGCGAACGAGTGTACCCATGTCCACCTCTGGCAGGAGGCGATGATTGATGGAGACAAAGACAAAACCCTTCTTCGTGAACCACGCGGGCTTCTCCTGCACGTTTGCCTTGTCACCTGTCTGCCAGCCGCCGCCGTGAATCCAGAACACCACCGGCAGATCCTTCGCATTCGCAGGTGAGTAGATGTCCAGCACATGCCGTGCGTGCCCATTTTCGACATAGGGGATGCTGCGTTTCAAGTCTTGGGAGAATGCGGTGGTGGCAAGTGCTAGGCTGGCAAAGAGAAGTGGCTTCATGGCATTGATGTCGAAGGTTGAGAGGCTCTTCAACCAACGCTCTCCGCACGGCTTTCTGCCAGAGAGAATGATCGACTCAATGACACCCACATAGTTCCTTGGACTGCGGCAGCCTGCTGCCGCTTTCGGAAGGCCAGCCTGCTAGCCGTCGAGCGTCTCCAAGATATTGCCACGTCAAAGAACTCTCGCATCTGCGCCAGCCAAGAGCTTTCTCGATCACCAGGAGACTACGGCGGCAGCAGGGCTGCCTCGGAAAAGCGGCAGCAGGCTGCCGCAGTCCATGTAACCGTGATTACTCAAACACGATCTCGCCCATCACGGCAGTGTCTTCCATGCGCGTGCTGGTGAGCGATGAGGACCAAATGGCGCGATCCACCTGCTCGCGGGGCAAGGCATGGTTACGGCCGAAGTTAGCTTTCCAGGTGATGCCTTTGCTTGGTGGTTCGACGCCGAGGGTGGCGAATGGGATGATGAGGTGGGCGTGCCAGCACTTTGTTTTCGCATCGACGCGGGTTTCGCTGGTCCAGTCGCCGTTCCAGGTGGGGTCGTCTTTTCCGTGACGGGGGTCCATCACGTCGGTGATGCGACCGTTGAGGGCGTCGTATCGGCTGGCGGCGTTGGCACCTTGGGTGAAGCGGTAGAAGAGCGGTTGGGCGGGATTCGGGGCGAGGTAGAGGTCGATGGCTTCTTGGTTGGTGAGGACGCGGTCCCGGTTGAAGGCGGTGAAAGTGGTCGTGTCGCCGAGCGTGGCCTCGGCACGGAGGTGGAGGGCGTTTTCGTCGTAGAGGAGGCGGATCGTCGTCGGACGCGGCAGCGTGCGCAGCGGCGGGAGGAGCGTGAGTTCGTGCGCGGCGGCGGTTTGCCACTCGGGGCTGTCGAGCGTGAGTTTGGCGGTCGTTTTGGCGATGGTGAGCTTTTTGAGGCCGGGCGGCGGAGCGTGGCGCATGGCTTTCGTGTCCCAGTTGAAGCAGGTGTTCGCATACGGCTCCTGGTAGCCGTCGTGGGCGAGTTGCAGGTGCTTCGCCTCGTGGCCGGGAAAGGGGAAGAGCACGTGGTTCCACTCCTTTTGATGCCCTTTGGCGTATAGCGTGGCGATGAAGGCGTTTCGCGTGTCGATGGCGTCGAGCAGGCGATGCAGCGACGGCTGGTCCGATGCCATTTGCCAGGCCTGATGCAGATGCACGACCTTCGCGAAGTGCTTCAGGTAATCAAACTCGGCGCGGACGAGCGCGAGGCGTGTTTTGATCTTCGGCGTGCGGGCGAGTTGCTCGGACTGCGCGAGGTGGCCCTCCATCGCGGCGAGCACGCGCGGCGTGTAGAGGAAGGCGATGAGCTGAAACGGGTCCTGCACCGTTTTGCGGCCGCGAGCATCGGTGGGCAGCGGTTTGTAGGTCCACACATCCGTGCGCGTGCCGATGTGGTCGGAGTAGAGCGCGATGGCGTGATACAGCTCGTCATAAAAGGCCCGCATGTAGAAGGCGATACTCTTGTCCGGGAACGCGCCCTCGCAGAACTCGGGGATGAGGTCCTTGGCGTGATTGTTCGCCGGATCATCAAACATGCGGCCCATGGTGTAATACACCGGCCCTTCGAGGCCGAAGAGCTGGCCGGGGCCGTCGCGATACAGCGACTGGATGCGCGCGGCGGCGAGCCTTTGCACCTGCAGCTCGATGTAGCCCGGCGTGCGCATCGGCGTGTAGCGCGTGCCGAGGTTCGGGCACCAGTTATAGACGTAGCCGGTGAAGCCGCGCGGCACCTCGATGCCGCGCCACGGGGCGATGTCTTCCTCGTTCGTGCCGGTGAGCATGATGCAGGTGTTCGCGGGAAATTGGTTAAACGTCTTCGGCGGCTGCGCGGTGAGGATGTAGCTCATCATCGTGATCTGCCCGCCGGGATGCGATTTCTCCACGCGCTGCGCCACCTCGCGATTGAAGATCCAGATCTTCTCCGACCAGTCCTTGCCCGTGCCGTAGAGCGCCTCGCACTTCTCGCACTGGCACTCGCGGAAGCCATCCGGCTGGCCGAGATCCACGCTGTCAAAGCCGCGCTCCAGGTGCGAAACGAGGTCGCGGTAGATGCGCTCCTGCACCTCGGGGTTCGACAGGCAATACTGACCGTTGCCCTCCGGCTTCAAACGCGAGCCGCTGATCAGCGCGAAGTATTCCGGGTGCTCCGCAAACAACTCCGCCGGCACCGCCCGCTCCCACGTGTGCCCACCGAACTGCTCGTCCACTCGCGGGAAGCGATTGTGCGCGAGATCGTAAAACGAACCGCCCGCCGGATGCGCCGAGTTCACGCGCAGCAGCGGCGTCTTCGTCACGTTCAGCGAGTCCGGCACCGTGATCGTCTTCATCGGCAGGAACTCGATGGCGGGCGACGCCATGAGGTCGATCTTCGCCGCGCCGCTCACCGGCGTGTAGCCCGGCAGGTCAGGATACAGGAAGCGCACGCCGAGAAACTCCCGCGCAAAATCCACCGCCGCCTTCGCCGTGCCCACGCGATCCCAGTTCGGCCTACGCGCATTCTCCACCTTCGCCTTCGAGGCCTGATCATTCCCCGCGAGGATCACATCCCGCCCCACCACCCGCTGCACATAGCTCCAATCCCGCAGCTTCGTCACCTCCACGCCGTTCTTCTGCGCCAAAACCGTGTTCCCGAGCATTAACGCCGGTTTGGAAGCATCCCGCTCCTTTTCACGCACGACGGCAATCTCCGCCTTGTTCGCCAAAAACGCCGTCTGAAGCAGTCGCGCCGTCTGCTGAAGACTCGCGTCGAGCGCCGGACTCGGCGCCGCATCCGGCAACACGATCTGGTAGTCCGTTTTGCCCGCTGCGAGCAGCGTGAGGTCTGCGGCCGTTGCGGCGGTGAGAGAGAGGAAGAGCGCGAGGAGGCATTTCATGTGGGAACATGAAACGTCGGGAGTGGGGCGGGTCTTCGCCATCGGCTTCACCAATAGCGGTGAGGAAGTGTCTTCTTCAGATAATTCAAAGCCCTCTTCTCCGGCCAGATGCGCTTCAGCGTGTTGGGAATGCAGATTTGGCTGCGTGAGCAGACTCTTGAAAGACCTACATAGGCCTGCCCACCGACAAAGGCCTTTTCAGCCTCAAGAACGATTGGTGACGTGGCTGTCTGCCCTTGCATTTTGTGGATCGTTATGGCCCAAGCCAGAGTCAGCGGAATCTGAGTGTATGTTGCTTCGTCAGGCACCTTGTTTGCTCTTCTACGGCTTAGTTCATAAGTCCAGGTGTGGCGCGTGACGACTTTCTTTTCGCCACTTTGGTTTTGAATCACGACACGTTCATTGCTTTCGTCGATTTCAACAACCTCCGCCAAGGTGCCGTTTACCCAGTTCTCAGCGACAGACAGATTGGCTCGCAGCAAAACGCGAGCGCCTACTTTTAGAAACACCTCGCGTTCGACGGGGGTTTCCCCAACCCAGCGTTGCTCGGAGGCGACAAACCGCAGCGCTTCCCCTGGTAGTTCGTGCAGCTTTAGAGAGTTGTAGTCAGCCACTTGCTTGTTTGTGCACATAACGCGCAGAGCGCGATGCTGATTTGGAAGTGGCCGCTTTAGCCAATCAAGCAGTTCGTGGTGTGATTCAATAAGGTCACCCAGTCTCGCCCAATCGAGCAATTGGGCATACTCGGGATCGCTCTGTTGGCGATGATTGGTTGTTAGTTCGATTGTCTTGAAGACCGCATCAGACCAGGCTCTTGCGCCAAAGAACCATGGTGAACTCCAGGTGTTTCGTTTGCTGCCATCGAACCACGGCTTGTCCTCTTCTTTCTCAACCGGAGGGAGCTGAAGTGGATCGCCCAGCGCAACTAGCCTGACTCCCCCAAACGGTGCATCAGGATTCGGTCCCTGTGTTCGGAGCACATGATCTAACGCATCAAGGACATCCGAGCGAACCATGGAGATTTCGTCAATGAACAACGTTTCAAGCCCCTCAAACTCGCCATCACGTCGGAGGTGCTTCCACCATTCTCCATCACGGGTGATAATCCCACGTGGAAACCGCCCAACGGGAAGATGGAACATGCCATGAATGGTGCTCCCCTCACAATTCAATGCAGCCATGCCCGTAGGCGCTACAACTGCATATTTGCTTGGCGGGATTCCCTGTGTCAGATGCCTGAGGAGATAGGACTTTCCGGTGCCAGCTTGACCTACAATCAACAGATTGTCGTTTGACGTTTTGAACCGTTGAATGGCTTGCTGCTTATCGGGAGTCATTTGTCAGGTTTCAACGAGTTGCATCTTCGTCTGCTTCCAAACTATCCATCACAGCTCTTGCCAGTTGTCTGCATTTCATTGCGGGAGGAACGAAGAGTTGGCTGGAAATAGCATCAAGCTTGGCTGGCATGGGGGAAGTGTATGCCGATAGCGCGACGTGTCGAGCCTAGCTCCCCCTTGGCTTTCCAGCCACTCGACGAGCCCCTGCGGCCCTTTCACGGGCGGGGATGAGGAGCACCGCCCGAGATCCCAAGGCCGCAAGCGTTTCCCTGGGAAGCCTCTCGCGCCGGGCTCAGACCTCCTGACGCACCTCGGAAGGGTCGAGCCACTCAGGAAACAAGCTCAGCAGCATCGACAGAAGAATGGGGACAAAAGAATCAGGCGAATCCATTCTCCTGTCCCCATTCTTTTGTCGAATCCGGGTTCATGGGCGTTACGGCGAGCCTTCTGATCTCAAAAGCCTTTACCTAAACTTCCCAGCCACTCGACGAGCACCTTCGGCCACTGGGCACCGGGGAAGTTGTGTTTCACTCGCGTGGGGATGAGATTGCCAACGCCGTGGCCGCCTTCTTCGTGGAGATCGAGGCGAGCGGGCACGCCGAGCTTCTTCAAATCGGCGATGATGTTCGTGGCGATCTCGATGGGCTTGTCGGTGGTGGCGTGGACGAGAAAAACGGGCGGTGAGTTTGCTTTGAAGACAAAAGGATTCTCCGGCTTCCGCCAATGCCATGTGCCGAGTCCGACGGCAAAGTCAGGACGGCTGCTGAGTCGCTCGATGGGATCGGTGGCCTGCGGATCGCCGAGATCGAAGTTCGCGGCGAGATTCATCGCGAGGTTCGCACCCGCGGAATAACCCGCGACACCGACCTTCGCCGGATCGATGCCCCATTCAGCAGCGCGATGTCGCACGAGGCGCATGGCACGTTTCGCATCGAGCAAGGTGAGCGCCTGAATGCCTTCGTGGGGCAGAATATGCGGCGGACGCGTGCGGTATTTGAGACCGATGACGGCCACGCCCATCGGATTGAAGACCTGCGCGGCATACACGACATGCGTTTTCCATGCGTGCCCGCCATAGCCGCCGCCCGCGCATACGACGATGGCCATGCCCTTGCGATTCTCCTTCGGCGGCAGATACGGCGTGATGGTGGGCACCGAGACGCTTTGGATGGTCTGGTTGTCCTTAATGACCTCCGGCGCGGCGTTTTCGAGGAACTGCGCCGGCTTGTCCGGCCAGAGCAAAATGGGCTCCGGGGTGCCGGGGCCGAGTTGCTGCATCAGTTCACGCTCGCTGGGCGTGAGTTCGGCATAGGCGGTTGCAGTGAAGAGGACGAGGCTCAGGAGGAGGCGCATAGAAAGAATATATTGCCGATTTCACGGCCTCACCAATCCCCACACTACCGCCCGCAGGCCCTGCGCACCACCGCTGATATTCGCCATCTCGAAGGTGAAGACTTCCTGACAGCTTTTCCCGCCGTCGGTGCTGCGCAGGATGTTGGAGCGTTTGTTGTCCACGCAGACGAGCGTGCCGGTGTCGGATGCGACTACGCTGCCCTCTGGGATCGTGGCGTGCAGATCACGCCAGGTTTTACCATTCGTGCTGGCACGCGAAACCTTGCCGATGAGCCAGAACTCTTTGCCGACGAGGCTCATCGTTGCACGCTTGGTGCCGGTGGCGTGCGGCCCGGTCCATGTCTCGCCGCCATCGGTGCTGGTCCAGGCGTTCGCGGCGTCTTTGTCGGTCATGGCGAGCACCTGCCCATTGCAAAGCAGCGTGCCTCGGCCCGTGGAGCCATCGAGACCATTCGGTGCGAGCCAGCGCCACGTTTTGCCGAGGTCATCGCTGGCAAAGAGATGGCCAAACTTCGGACCGGAGTCGCCGCGATTGTCACCGAGCGCGAGGAAGCGCCCGCTCGCATCGCCGCAATAAACCGTGCCGACATGGTGCGTGCTCAGCTTGCCACGCGGATCGTCTTTAAATTTGCCCCACATGCCGAAGGTGTCGAAGGTCTGCCCAAAATCGCTCGTTGCCGTGAAGGTCATGTAGCCGCTGCCGACGAAGGTGCTCTTGCCACCCGCCATACCCCAAGTGCCAGACATCACTCGCACATCGCCTTTGCATTCTGGGAGCTTCGCCGTGCCTTTCGTGAGATGACGCCAGTTCACCGCATCGTCGGAGGCCAGATAAATCGTCGGTGCCCCCCATCCGACGGGCACAACGAACACTCCGCCCGTGTAAGCGACCGCTTTCGTCGCCCAAGGCCCATGATCCGCCCCTGGCGCGCCGAAAAAGCTCTGCGTCCAAGTTTTGCCATCGTCCTTCGACACCAAAATGCGCGCTCCATGCCCCACGACGACGAACGCGCCGACCTTCGGGTTCGGTTTGAAGTCCCCGCCAAACGGAATCGCCTCACGCCGTTTCACATCCTCCGGCGATTCATTCGCGGCGAATGCAGTGACGGCGAGCAGGAGAGAAAGGAGCATTTTCATAAGCGATGCTGGAACGAACCAGCCTTCGATGATCTGACAGGCCTTTACCAGACTCACGGCGCTCGATCACGCCCCATCGCGTCCACGGGCTGCTCGATGACAATGCGATCCTTTCTAGCGAGCTGGATCAAGTCCGGCAGGTCGTAGTGACGCAGCACGCCATGGATCATGTTCACGGTCTGGTCGAAGGTCTCTCCCTCGCCAACAAGGGACTCGTAGCTGGTGATCATGCGGCGCAGCGTGATCTTGGTGAAGGCATCGGGTTCCAATGCAGCCGCATGGAGAGCGGGGATCCCGGCCTCGCCGGTCGCGATGACGCTCAACGTTGTCGTTTTGGTCTTCAAGTATCGTGCCCAGCTCCGCACATCATCCGCCCGCATGCCGACAAAGCTTTTGTCCATGAGGTAGGCGGTGAGGATTTCGAGATTGTCGCGACCGAAGCGACCCGCTCCGAAGGCTTTGCGCCGCAGGCCGGTCTCCGTTTCGCCGATGCCGCGCAGTTCGGCGGCGAGAACGACGTTTCCGGCCTTCACGAGCTGCTCGATGGCGGCGGAGTCGGCTTTCAGGCTCTCGCCATGCAGGTAGAGGATGGACTGACCATTGGGTTTGGCCGGCGTGTAAAGCTGAGCGGGCAGTTGGAAGGCGTTTTCGGCCTTCAAAGCCAGCTTTTCGATGCTGAATCCCTCGCGAGTGATTTGAGCGAGTGTTTCGACTCTGGGCTCCGCGATCGTTTCGGAGGCTCCGATGGCCTCGAGGATGGTTTTCGGCCCCAAATTGCTCTCGCGGGTCGATTTGAGCTTCGCGGCGGTTTCCGCGTTGATCTGAAAAACACTGCGCTCGCCCGGTAGCAGCCTCACTTGGCCTTTCGAGGTGCATTGAAGCTGCTGCGGCGTCCAATCCGGCACGCTCAATGCTCGAAGCTCCTCGTCGGTGAATGAATCCGGCAGTTTCGCGACTTCGCGCACGACGATGTCTTTGCCGAGAAGATGCCGCGCCATGAATCGCGTCACCGCTTCGCGCAATTGCAGCGTGAAGCCGTGCGGCGCATCGGGAGCCACGAGGTCGATCATGTCCGGATGGCCGAGGCGTGAGTAGAAGCGCTTCGCGTCGCGAAACAGCTCCCAGGTGCCGCCGAAGTCGAAGGTCACATCCCGCGTGCCCGCGCAGATGAGCGTGGGCTTCGGTGCGCGCATGATGCAGTAATCCGCCTCGTCCATGCCGAAGGCGATCTGCCCGGCGATGTTTTGCTCGCCATCCTGCGGCCCTTTGGTCTCGATGAGCTTTTTGAAGGTGGTGAGGTAGCAACCCGGTGCCGCCGCGAGGATGCGATCATCCAGCGCCATCAGATACGCGGTCTCCGTGCCTCCACCACTGTTTCCCGTGCAGCCGATTTTGTCGGCCAGGATGTCTTGGCGGCTTTGCAGGTAGTCGATGACACGCATGCCGTCCCAGATGCGAAACTGCGCCGCATTCGCGCCGATCAACGCGCTGCTGATGGCCGTCATCGTGTGCTCCGTGGTGCAGACGAGGCGCACGTTCGGATGCGGCACCTTCACATGCGGCGCATCGTCGAAAACGGCGCGTTCTTTCGCCAGATCGAGCATCTGATACCTCTCACCCTGCCCGATGGGATCGTAGCACATCGCCGCCATGCCATGACGTGCCAGCAGCATGCAGATGAGCTGATACTGCCCCACCGCCTTTCCCTCATGACTGTGCCCGCACGGCACCAGCACCGCTGGCCAAGGTGGCGGCGTGTTGGGCAGGTAAAGGTTCGCCGTGAGATGAAACGCAGGCCGCGTCTCCAGCATGATCTTCTCCACGCGATAGCCTTTGCCCGTCAGCGTGCCGGTGATCTGCGGATTCAGCGGCGTGCGCGCCGGTAGTCCGCCGATGCGTTCGAGAAAAAACGCCCGCCGCTCCTGCTGCCATGCTTTGCACGCCTTCTCGCTCTTGATCATCACCTCAAACGCCGCGCTGCGTTTGTCGCACAGCTCATTGAACTCACGCACAAGCCATCCCTCAAACGCCTCCGCCGGTTTCGATGCCGGATCGAGCACGGTGATTTCATCCGAAGCCATCGCGGAGCTGAGAGCGAGAAGGAAAAGAAGCGAGCGCATGGAACGATTACGGCTCCCGCCACTCGCCCTTCCAAATCGGGCCGGGATCGAGGCCGCGTTGGACGTGGTGCAGGCTGAAGCTTGCTTCCATTTGCTTCAGGAACTGCGCAAACGCGGCTTCATCGCGATGGAAGATGGATTTGGAATCCTCAGCGATGAGTTTGGCCTGCCGCAGGGCGAAGTGGAGCTGGATCAAGTTGTCGCCGAACATCTGCAAACGAGCACGCTGCGTGTCGTTGGCGCATTCGGCGAGTGTGGCGCGGTAGTGCTGCTCCATCGTGGCAAAGAGCGGGGCGTAGATGGTCTTCATGACTTCCTCGTTCACCTCGTAGTTGGCTCCTTTGTAGATGGGCGACTGCGTTTCTTTGTGCGCGGCCATCTTGGCGTCGAGTTCATCATAAAGCGCCCGCATGTGCCGCCAGCCGGGGCCGTAGGCGCGTTCGAGCCAATCGTTGAGCGCGGCGCTGACATCGAGGCGCGGATTCCAGAGCTGTTTGGCGAGCAGGTAGTTGATCGGCGCGTTCACGCCCCAGGCGCTGGTGCCGACCATGCGTGCGCCCCAGGCTTTGTTATGCGCGGCGGTGGGGATTTCGCGTAGCAGAATGTCGAGGCTCACCGGCAGCGGTGCGCCGTGGAAGCTGCGCATCCAGGTGGAGTAGTTGTGGTAGAAGAGATGCGGCGTGATCTCGCTCCAGCGCCGCATCACGCCTTCGAACTCGGCGCGATACAGCGGCTTCAGCAAGCCGTAGCCGTAGTAGTTCAGCGGTGCCCAGCAGAGGCTCACGTTGTCAGGCAACTTCGGCGCGTTCGCGGGCGGATACTGGTAGTTGTAATACACGAAGCCGCCGAGCCTGCGCCCCGGCCGCTCGCGAGCGATGATCTCGCCGACTTTCTGGTAAAACGTGAGCATCGCGCGTGCGTGGCTCGGTTTGCCGTGCGGATCGGTGTCGATGAGTAGCTTGCAGCGCTCGCAGGTGCAAAAGCCGCCGCCGTCGGTGGG
>JBIKYB010000258.1:0-7174 GCA_044355475.1 Prosthecobacter sp. | reverse complement strand
GGTGAAAATGGCGAATGACGAAACCCGAATGACGAGGATATTTTCAACACCGAGGCCTTGAGTTCGTCATTTGGCCTTCGGATTCCCTCATTCGTCTTTCCCCCATCCCATGTCACAGGAACCCGCCATCTCCGAAAACGATCCCCAGCATTCGCAATGGCGGCAGCAGCCGAAACGCGGCTGCCTCAGCTCATTCATCCGCCTGCTGTTCCTGCTCACGCTGCTCACCGGCCTGCTGCTACCCTTCACGCCCTTCGCCGGCAAAATAAAGAAAGGCATCCAGGACATCGTCGAGTCCGCCAGCACCACCAAGGAACGCATCATCACCCGCGACGTGTTGCGCGATGTCATCAAGGAGGTGCCGGTCACGAAGGAAATCGTCAAGGAAGTGACCAAGGAAGTCGTCCGCGAGGTCCAGCCGCCGCTGCCGGAGAAATACATCGCGCGCAAGGACATCGACGTTGCCTCGCTCTTCAACGGTATCACCGTCAAAACCAAGCTGCTCACCGAGGAGGGCAGCTTCGCCAGCCTCGAACGTCTCGATCCCGAATCCTACAAGGCCGAGTTCCAGCTCAGCATCCGTGTGCCGAAGGCCAACCAGACGATGGTGGAACTCAGCCGCATCAACAAACACCTCCCCGCCATTCTGCCAGGACTCGATGCCATGCTGCCTGCCGCAAAGGTCAGCGGCTTCTACCACAAGCTCTACGAAAACAAGACCAACCGCGTGCAGAACGACCTCACGCGCCTGAACCGCGTCCTCGACCGCCACAACTTCTACGATACCGAGACCATCCTCGAACTCACGCATCCCACCACTCAACGCCGCACCCTGCTCATCCAGTCCGAGATGGATGTCGTCGCCGACGGCTCCGATGGCGACCGCATGCCCACGCTCGACGAGTACATTTACATGTCGGACTATTACCAGCCCTTCACCAGCTACGCCTGGGCCAAGACCAGCAAGACTCCCAACCCGCTCCTCGCGAAGTGGGAGGAGCGTTTGAAGAAAGCTCAGGATGAATTTGCCATGAAAGGCCTATCCTCCGCCCGCAATCGCGAACTCAGCGCCCTCATCAGCACGCTTAAAGTCGAAATCAGCGAGATGAAGGCCCGCAGCAGCCTCATCGCCGAAAAAGACCCCTTCGTCGTCATCTCCCTGGTGTTTCGCGGTTACGGCGACCAAAACAAATTCACGCCGCAGATCGGCGACTACGCCGCCGTCATTCACGAGGGCAAAATCTACCCCGCCATCTGCGGCGACTACGGCCCCAGCTTCAAGATGGGCGAAGCCTCGCTCCTCATGGCCAAAACCGTGAATCCGAAGGCCACGCCCTACATTCGCCCAGAAAGCGATCTCAAGGTCACCTACCTCATCTTCCCTGGTACCGCCGAAAAAACACGCTCAGCGCCCGATCTCGCGAAGTGGCAGGAAAAATGCGCGTCCCTGCTCGGTGAAGTCGGCGGCATCGGCTCCGGTTATGTGCTCCACACCTGGGAAAACCCATTCAAAAAGCCCGAGCCGCCTCCTGCGCCCGGCAGCACTACACCACCTGCCACGACCACACCACCAGCCCCCAGCGAGTCCAAAGCAGGCGACGCAAAAGCAACGGACACGAAGAAATAAACGACGGGGCCCGGCGCTCGATTCATCCTCCACCAGAAATCACCGCATGCTCTCCACCCGCGTGTTTTTCAAAGCCGTTTCGAGCCTCGCCTTGCTCGCCCTCGTGTCCTGCCAGATGCCCACGCCGCAGGTGGCTCAGCCTCAGCCAGGTTACGGTGGTGCGTTCATGCTCGGGGTCGATGTGCTGGCCTCGCGCGGCTTTGATCTCCTGCGTGGCAAGCGTGTCGGTCTCATCACCAATCACACCAGCCTCACCGCTCGTGGCGAGCGCACCCGCACCGTGTTTCAGCGGGCGCTGGGAGCGAATTTCACCGCGCTTTATGCTCCTGAGCACGGCATTGACGGCAACATCGGCGCGGGCATCCATGTCAGCACGCGGCGAGACAGCGTGACGGGCCTGACCGTCTATTCGCTCTACGGCCCCACACGCAAACCGACTCCTGCGATGCTCGCGCCCATCGACGTGCTCGTGTTTGACCTCCAGGACATCGGCTGCCGCAGCTACACCTACATCAGCACCATGATCGTCGCCATGGAGGCCGCCGCCGAGAATGGAAAGCAGTTCGTCGTGCTCGACCGGCCCAATCCACTCGGTGGCTGGCGTGTCGAAGGCCCGCCGCTGGAGGAGAAATGGAAATCCTTCGTCGGCCAGGTTCCCGTGCCCTATGTGCATGGCATGACGGCGGGCGAGATCGCCATGATGGCCTGCTCACGCGGCTGGGTCTCGCGCGCGCCGCGTCTCGATGTTGTCAAAATGCAGGGCTGGCAGCGCGGCATGACGTGGCAGGACACCGGCCTGCGCTGGCACCCCACCTCACCCAACATCCCGCACTCCATTTCTCCCTTCTACTATGTCACCACCGGCATCCTCGGCGGCGCTGCGGCGGTCGATATTGGCATCGGCACCGAGGAACCCTTCGGTTACGCTGGCGGCAGCGGCGTGAATCCGAACGCCCTGCTCGCCTACTGCCAGCGGCTGAACACGCCGGGCGTCACCTTCTCGCCTTACTCGAAAAACGGCTTCGGCGGCGTGCGCATCCACATGAGTCCGCGCAACACCACCGACCTCACCGCGCTCGATGTGCTGCTGCTCGCCGAGATCAACCGCCTCTCCGGCGGCAAGGTCGTCAGCCGCATGAGCGGATCGAAATTGAACCTCTTCAACAAGGTCTATGGCAGCGAATCCCTCTACTCCGACCTGCGTCGCGGCGTTCCCGCCACCAGCATCATCGCCCGCTGGCAGGGCTGGAATCAGAGCTTCCGCTCGCAAAGGCAGCGTTTCCTGCTTTATCCTTGATGCCGACCCGAACAACCATGGAAGACCTCGAACTCGCCCGCGCCTGCGCCCTTTACGCCGATGACAAAAAAGCGGAGAACATCCGCATCCTCGACCTGCGCGGCCTCTCGCCCATTGCCGACTACTTTGTGCTCGTCACCGCCCTTTCCACGCCACAGCTCCGTGCCGTGCGTGATGAAATCGTCGAACGCATGAAGGAGGAGCACAACACGCCTCCCGACGTGAAGGACGGCAACTTTGAAAGCCAGTGGATCATCATCGTCTATGGCAGCGTCATGGTGCATGTGCTCACCCCCGAGAAGCGCGAGTTCTACGCGCTCGAAGAACTCTGGGGAGATGCCCCCGAACTGGCGCTAACCGTGGAAGCCCCCGCGCCGGAGCCACAGCCCAAGGTCAAGAAAGCTGCGGTAAAGAAAGTGGCCGCCGCGAAAAAAGCCCCCGCCAAACGCGCCACGAAGAAGAAAGCGAGCTGATTTTCTGCTCGTCATCCGTCACTGACTTCGCTACACAGCAGGGATGAACGTTCGCGTACTGCTTGTCCTCGTTTCCTGCGCCCTCAGCGTCATCACCGGCCTCGTCATCGCACGCAGCGGCGTGGGTGTCACCGCAGCCCGGCAGGGCTCGCTCATCGGCCTGTCGATGGACACGCTCAAAGAGGAACGCTGGCAGATTGACCGTGATCTCTTCACCAAGGCTGCCCAGGAGGCCGGAGCAGACGTTCTGGTGCAGTCAGCGAACAGCAACGACGTCGTCCAGCTCCAGAACATCGAGAGCCTCATCACACAGAAGGTCGATGTGCTCGTCATCATCCCCAAAGACGCCGCTGCGATGGCCAAAGGCGTCGAACTCGCCCACCAAGCCGGCATTCCGGTGCTTTCGTATGACCGCCTCATCACCGGCTGCGACCTCGATTTGTATCTCACCTTCGACAACGTCAAAGTCGGCGAGTTGCAGGCCAAATTCCTCGCAGATCGCATCCCACCAAGCGGCAAGCTGCGCCTCATCCGCATCTACGGTGCGAAGACCGACAACAACGCCAAACTCTTCAAGCAAGGACAGGACAACATCCTCCAGCCCCTCATCGCCGCAGGCAAAGTTGAGGTCATGTTTGAAGACTGGACCGAGGACTGGAAGCCCGAGAACGCCAAAAAAATCACCAACGCCGCCATCACCAAGATCGGCCAGAATTTCGACGCCATCCTCGCCAGCAACGACGGCACCGCCGGTGGGGCCATTCAAGCGCTCACCGAGGAAGGACTCGCCGGAAAAATCATCGTCACCGGCCAGGACGCCGATCTCGCCGCCTGCCAGCGCATCGCCCAGGGCACGCAGGCCATGACCGTGTATAAGCCCATCCAAAGCATCGCCACCAAAGCCGCTGAACTCGCCCTCAAACTCGCCCGCCGCCAGCCCATCGTCGCCCGCGACGCCGTCTCCAACGGCAAGATTGATGTCCCCTCCGTCCTGCTCGAAATCACCTCCGTCACGAAGGAGAACCTCCGCGACACCGTCGTTAAAGACGGTTTCCGCAAAGAAAGCGACGTGTTTCAATGATCCTCCGCGCCGACCACATCACCAAACGCTTCCCCGGCGTCGTTGCGCTCAAGGACGTGTCCTTCGATCTGCGCGAAGGCGAAATCCATGCGCTGTGCGGTGAAAACGGCGCGGGCAAGAGCACGCTGATCAAGCTGCTCTCCGGCATTCATCCGCACGGCAGTTACGAAGGAAAATTCGAGGTGAATGGCACTGAGGCTCGATTTGAATCCATTAAAAATGCCGAACAAGCTGGTCTGGCCGTCATCTATCAGGAGCTGGCGCTCGTCGAAGAGATGACCGTGGCGGAAAACATTTTCCTCGGTCGCGAACCACGCCGCTGGGGTGCCTTCATCGACTGGCCGCGCATGTATCGCGAGGCACAGGCGCTGCTAGATCGTTTCAAGGTCGATCTCGATCCTGCCGCGCCGGTGCGCACGCTCGGGGTGGGGCAGAAGCAGCTCGTCGAAATCATCAAGGCGCTCGCTAAGGATTCGAAAATCCTCATTCTCGATGAACCGACCGCCGCTCTGGCCGAGCACGAGGTTTTGATCCTGCTCGACATCCTGCGCGATCTGCGGAAGCGCGGCATCGCCAGCATCTACATCTCTCACAAGCTCGACGAGGTCTTCAGCATCGCCGACCGCGTCACCGTGCTGCGTGATGGCACGACGGTTTACACGCAGCAGGCCGCCGACACGAACAAGAATGAGGTCATCCGCCACATGGTGGGCCGTGAGATTGGCGATCTGTTCCCACGACGCTCCTCCCAGCCGGGAGACATCATCCTCCAGGTCGATTCCCTCGCCGTGGCCGACTCTGAAAGCGGCGTGACGAAGCTGCATGACATCCAGTTTGAACTGCGGGCCGGCGAGGTGCTCGGCATCGGCGGCTTGATGGGCGCGGGGCGCACGGAGCTGCTCATGCACCTGTTTGGAGCCTGGGGCCGCCGCGTTTCCGGTCAGGTGACGCTCAAAGGCCGTTCCACCACTGGCTGGACGCCAGAATCCATCATTCAAAACGGCCTCGTGCTCGCCTCCGAGGACCGTCGCCGTTACGGGCTGCATCTGGAGCATGAGATTGGCTTCAATCTGTCGCTGTCCTCGCTTTCCAGCGTCACGCGCGGCGGATTTATCCAGCGCAATGCCGAGATCCACCGCAACCAGGGCATCTTCGACTCGCTGCGCGTCAAGGCGACCGGACTGGAGGCCGTCGTGGGCAAACTCTCCGGCGGAAACCAGCAGAAAGTCGTGCTCGGCAAGGCCTTGCTGACCCAGCCTTCGATCATCCTGCTCGATGAGCCAACTCGCGGCATCGACGTGGGCGCGAAGCTCGAAATCTACGAGATCATCAACCAGCTCACCGCCGAAGGAAAAGCCGTCATCCTTGTATCCAGCGAGCTGCCAGAACTCATCGGCATGAGCGACCGCATTCTCATGCTCAACGCCGGCCGCATCGGCGGTGCCTTCACCCGCGCCGAAGCCACGCAGGAAAAACTCATGGCCGCCGCCATGGGACACGCGGGTTGAGCGCATCCACGGCCCCCGAAGCCGCGTAAAATTGCCATCATGAGCAAACCTGCCCTCAATTCCAAAGCCCCGGACTTCACCGCGCCCGTCGTTGGCGGCAGTTACAAGGACGGCGACACCGTCACCCTCAGCGAACTGAAAGGACAGCCGGTGGTGCTGTATTTTTATCCGAAGGACGACACACCGGGCTGCACGAAGCAAGCCTGCGGCTTGCGTGACGGCTGGAAATCCATCGCCAAAAAAGCGCTCGTGTTCGGCGTGAGCACCGACCCGGTGAAGAGCCACGCGAAGTTCATCAAGAAGCACGAACTCCCCTTCCCGCTCATCGCCGACGAGGATCAGAAGATCGTGAACGCCTACGGCGTGTGGGTCGAAAAGAGCATGTACGGTAAGACCTACCTGGGCACGGAGCGCAGCACCTTCATCATCGGCAAGGACGGCAAAATCGCCGCCATCCTCGAAAAGGTGAAACCCGAGGCGCACCTCGACGCGGTTCTGGCACTGCTGTAAGTCGATGGCAGTGATAGGGAAAACTGTCGATGGAGTCTCACCCCCTTCACGGTCGAGACTCCCGTTCAAAACATTGATCGGCAACTGACCCTAGCCGACTTCAATGTCGTAGCGCATCTCCCAGAACTCTGCGGCAAACTGTCCGTCACCACCGCACAAACGGTGTGAGAACTAACCATGCGGCACCACACATGATGTGGATGTCGAACCGATCGGTTGATACCTCATCGCCGTGCAACCCACCGCCCAAACTCAAGCGGTAGCGGCGTGGGGGCGTGCCTGACTGTCAGACGAAGTCGAACAGCTCCCAGTAATTTCGGAAGCGTCCCGAACAAATCTTGCTTTGTCACGACATCCTTTCACTCTGCGCCAGAATGGCCCACGTGAAAACTTGCTACAATATCCGATGACAAATCACGACAGGAGGAGAGGCATATTGAGTCCTCTTAAAGAATGGCTAAGGCTAATCTCCGGAGTGGTGATTTTGGCAGCCATTATTTTCGTCCCTATTGGTTATGCGGGCAATGCTCCGTGGGGTCGAGGGGTGATTAATACCAAGCTGACCGAATAATTGTAGTATTATGGTAAGGGATGCTGTAACGAGGGCATCATGGCACGAAGACCCATACAATTGGGGCGGCCGGAACTGGCCGCCGAGATTGCCGAGCGCTATCGCAA
>JBIKYB010000068.1:0-20931 GCA_044355475.1 Prosthecobacter sp. | reverse complement strand
CTGCTCGTCGTCGGAGGTGAGCACCGCGCCGTAGAATTCCAGAAGCTGCCGCGTGAGCTTCTGCGCCATCAGGTTTTGTGATTTCCCGCCGATTCAGATAACCCGCAGATTTCTTTTCTGACTCAGGCAATCCGTGGGTTTTCTGAATCTGCGGGACTCACCGGATTGTCACAAAACCTGATGACGCGAGGGAATGACCTCCCAGCCCAACAGCCAATGCTCTCCGCTAAGGTGGGGTAAGGCCCCATGGAACACCTTCGCAGCAGCGCCTAGCCTGCTTCGTTCCACCCCCGCCTTGCCTCATGAAAAAATCCACGCGCCTCCTCCTCGTCACGTTCGCCATCCCGGCCCTTGTGATTTCGCAAACAACGGAGAAGCCCGCTCCCGCCCCGATTCCTGAGGTGCCACCCGTTCTGGTATCTGTCGCGCCGCCAGTGCCTGTCCCGGTGGTGCCAACCATTCCGGTTCCTGTGATACCAGCTGCGCCTGTCCCGGTGACACCCATGCCCGTCCCTGCGGATACGGAAAAGCCCGGCGAAGCCGCCCCTGTGCCGCTTCCGAAGCCGGAAGACGTTCCTGAGCGAGGAAAAGGTAAGGGCAAGCCGGAAGACAAGGACCAAGACCAACGGAAAAAGCCCGCACCGAAGGACCCCGCCGCCCCTCTTTCGGTCCCGGAGATCCAACCCGTGCCCGTTGTGCCTGCCGAAAGAATGAAGCGCCCTTCTCAACGTCCCACGAAAGGCGATGTCAACGCCCCGCCTCCAGCGGCACCGGTCATCCCCCCAGCCGCGCCTATCCCGGAAAAAAGCCCCGGTGTGCCGGACCCCCGGCCCGCTCCCACTCCCTCCATGCCCGCGCAGCCTCCCGGCCCGCTCAACCCCGCTGCGAAACCGCCGCCCGTAGTGACCGCTGACACGAAAGCAGGGATGCCTCCCGTCCGCCCGGAGCGGCCCACCGCCCAGAAACCTCCCTCAGAGGAGACGACCCAAGTGCTTGAAGACCAGGGCAAGCGCGACCGCAAAGCCGATGCGCGGCAAGCAGAGAAAATCGAAGACAAGGACGACGCCAAGCGCCTCCTCATGAACATCCTCGGCGTCGGTGCCGGCGGAGCCGTCACCCAGGACCGCTCGAACCAGCCCCGCCCCGGAGACCGCCCCGGAGATCGTTTCAGGCAGGGCTATCGTCCGCCGGTCGAGGAAGTGGGTAGAACCCAGCAGGACCGGGAACGCAACGTTGGCAGCATGGTGCAGCGCTTCCAAGGCCGTTCCCAGCCAGCCCCGCCGCTAGGCAGCCCCTCCCGCGATCAACAACGCTTTGAACTCAGCCAGACTCAGCGGCACACCCAGTTTTACGAAGGCAACCGCCGGGTGGTGCGCTACTCCTCCATGCAGGAAATCCCCCCGGTGATTGTCGCCTCACAGCGCCTGAACCGCGTGCAGGTCATGCCCTTGTCCCAGAGCGCCTACAACGTTCTTCCGCAAGGCCCGCCACCTGGGCAATATTACAACGAGGTTCCTCAGCCCTACACCGCCAACGACGCCTACGCCGTCTCCTACAGCGTCGATCCGTCCTCCGCCATCAGCCGGGATGACATCCTGTTCCGTCAGGGCTCCACGGACTTCGCCGACGCCTACTCCTACGACTTGGTCATCGACGTCGCCGAAGCCCTGAACGCCCCCGCGCTGCTCAAAGAAACCTTCGTCATCGAAGGCCATGCCTCAGCCGAGGGCGACTACGGCCAGAATCTCCTCCTCTCCCAGGAACGGGCCGAGCGCATCTCGCGTGAGCTCGTCCGCCACGGCGTGAGTGCGGAGCGCCTCATGCCCGTGGGCTACGGTGAAACGGAAGCCGCCCATCCAGCCAATGCAGCAGAGAGCGAGCGGAGTCTCGACCGCCGCGTCATGGTCTTCCGCATGCGGTGAAAGCTCGCCTCGCCGCCGCTGTCATTCCTTCAAAATGAAGGCAAACGGCGGCCCAGGCAGCCTGTTCCCCCGCCTCGCGCCGGAATCTGGCGCAACGTACCTACTTCTCCGACCGGTCGCGCCGAATCCCAAGGGCAGGGGATTGACGCCCCCCCCGGCGGCGGCTTGGAAAGGAGCGCGGGCCTCCGAGCTCGCAGCACTCCGCAAACAGCCAGCGCCCTGCTTGGTCCAGCCGACCGCCGTTTCACCTGAGATCAGCCTGCTGGCGGCGCGGAAGATGATTTCCACATGGCAACGCAGACGACCTGCTGCGGACTCGGAGAAGGGTCACCTGCAAGATGTCCCACCGCGTTCTCGTTCGGATTCGACCCATGAAGTTTTTCACCGCTGCCGCTCTTTCGTTGTGTCTCGTCAGTTTTGCCCAATCTGCTCCGCAGGATGATCAGTATGTCCTCGGACCCGATTCGCAGATTCAAAAGGACGTGCCGCAGGGGAAGGTGACGCAGATGCCAGCGTGGACGAACTCGAAGATTTATCCCGGCACGACGCGTGATTGGTGGATCTATGTTCCGGCCCAGTACAAACCCGAGCTTCCGGCAAACGTGATGGTGTTTTGCGACGGCGGCGGCTTTGTTAAGACGGACGGCCAGTTCCGTGTGCCGGTGGTGTTCGACAATCTCATCGCCAAGGGCGAGATGCCGGTCACGATTGGCATTTTCATCAATCCCGGCGTGTTTCCGACCAGCAATCCGAAGGAGAAGCCGCGCAGCAATCGCAGCTTTGAATACGACTCCCTCGGCGATCTGCATGCCCGCTTCCTCATTGAGGAAATCCTCCCGGAAGTGGCCAAGAGCTACAAGCTGACCGACGATCCCGAAAGCAGGGGCATCTGTGGCAACAGCAGCGGTGGCATCTGCGCCTTCACGGTGGCCTGGGAGCGTCCCGACGCCTTCCGCAAGGTGATCAGCCACATCGGCAGCTTCACGAACATCCGTGGCGGTCATGTCTATCCCGCGCTGATCCGCAAGACCGACAAGAAGCCGCTCAAGGTCTTCCTGCAGGACGGCAAGAACGATCTCGACAACCAGTTCGGCAACTGGCCGCTGGCGAACCAGGACATGGCCGCGTCGCTGAAGTTTGCCGGTTACGACTACCAGTTCGTCCTTGGTGAAGGCACCCACAACGGCAAGCACGGCGGCGCGATGCTGCCAGACACGCTGCGCTGGCTGTGCAAGAAGTGAGCCGTTGAGCGTTCACGAGATTCGAATACCTTCCGCCGCATGAGCACCATCCTTGAAATCGAACAGGCCATCGAATCGTTGCCGCCCAAGCAGTTTTTTGAGCTCGTGGACTGGATGGAGCAGAAGCGTGAGGAGGCCGAAGATGCCTATGACAACGCACGTGCTGACGCCGCGTTGGCCGAGGGCGGGCCGAACATCCCCTGGGAGGAAGTGCAGCGGAAATGCGGCCTGCTGCCATGATTTATCGCGTTGAGTTTACCAAGGCCGCAGACCGCGCCTTCTGCAAGCAGACGAAGTCGGTGCAGGCGCAGTTACAGAAAGACATTCGACGACTGACCTCCGACCCACGTCCTTCGGGGTGTAAAAAGCTGAAAGGGGCCGCCAATCGCTGGCGCATCCGCTCTGGAGACTACCGTTTGGTTTACGAAATCCATGATGGTGTTCTGCTTGTGCTGATCGTGGACGTCGGCCACCGGAGTGACATTTACAACTGACCCAACCATGAAACACATCCTTCTCACCCTCACCCTCCTCGCCACACCCATCTTCGCCCAGGACACCTCGCTGCACGATTACCTCATCGATGGCGAACCGTGGAAGGAGGCGGCCAGCGGCTATGTCTTCACTGACGGCCTGTGCTGCGATGCAGCGGGGAATCTCTTCTTCACGGATGTCAAAGGCGGGAAGGGGATCTACAAGATCGACGTGGCCACGGGAAAGACGGACTTGTTTCTGGACAATCTGCCGGGCATCAGCGGCCTGCAAATCGGCCCGGATGGCCGGTTCTACGCTTGCCACAACAAGGAGCAGCGCATCATCGCCATCACGATGACGGGGGAGGTGGAAGTGCTGCTCACTGGCGTGAAGTGCAATGATCTCGTCGTCAGCAAAAAGGGGAATCTCTACTTCACCGAGACGCCGACGCTGAGCGTGCATCTCATCACCAAGGACAAAAAACACCTCGTGGCTGATGCGGGGCATGTGCAGAAGCCGAACGGCATCACGATCTCGCCGGACGAACGCACGCTGGCCGTTTCTGAGCACGGCGGAAAGCATGTCTGGGCTTGGCGCATCGAAGATGATGGCACTTTGACCGGCGGAGCGCCCTACATGACGATGTGGCTACCCGTGGGCAAGGAAACCGCCTCCGGCGATGGAGCGACGACGGAAGCCAGCGGACGCTACTTCGTCACCACCGAACTCGGCGTGCAAGTCTTCGACACCGCAGGTCGCCTAGCCGGAATCATCGCCAAACCAGATCCGTTGGGCAAAGTGGTGAGCGTTGAGTTCGCCGGGAAAGATCACGACATCCTCTACATTGCTGCCGGGGAGAAAATCTTCGGTCGGAAGCTGAAGGTGAAAGGGTATTTCGGACAGCCGTGACGAGCGCCGGGTGTGTCGATCTCAAAGGCCACTTGAGGCTGTCAGCGCCACATCGTTTTGCTGATGTACCAGTCCACGACCAGGGGGCCGTAGAAGATCCACAGCACCGCGCCCATCGCCAGATAGGGACCGAAAGGAATCTTCGCGCCCCATTCTGCCCGCCCGGTGACGCGATGAATCACGGCAAAGACCGTGCCTAGCACCGACGCGGCCAGAATCGTGAACAACACAGCTTGCCAGCCGGTGAACGCGCCGATCATCATCAAAAACAGCACATCACCAAAGCCCATCGCCTCGCGTGGGATCACGACCTGTGTGGTCTTGGCGCGTAACGTGGTTACGCCTTCGAGATCAAACTCCTCCAGGTTAATGCCTTCACGCACCTTGAGCTTGTCCACCCAAAGTTCCGCCGTCACCGCGCCAAAAGAGCGCTCGTTCACCTGCAAGGAGTGGCAGGAAACCACCATGCGATCGCTGGCGCGCATGAAGAGGTCGGCCCAGTCAAATTTTTGCTCGCCAAAGACGACCACAGGCGGCTCGTTTTCATCCGGCTGTGTGACTTGCCACTCCTGCTCCTTTTCAAAGACGAACTTTTTGCGACCAAAGGCCAGCTTTCCAAGCTCCACCACCAGCCACAGGCCGCCGAGTCCCAGAGCAGCGCTGGCCAAGGAGATGATCAGGCCATGGGTGTGAGTTTCCTGCTCCACCAGCGCAGGCACCCACCAAGCGGAGAGCACTCCTACCACTGCGCCGCCAATCGTGATTGAGTGCGGCAGGATGAAATGGTCGATGTCGATGAAGGTCCCCGCGACCAGCAGGCTCACAAACACCCACAGGCATAGAACATGCGGCCCCCAGACTTTGATGAACGGCCATGGTTCGGCGTAATCACCGATGACCTTCAAAAACACCATGTAAAACAGCACTCCGGTCAGCAACTCGACCCAAAAGTAGCGCATCGAGATCTTGCCGCCACAGTTCGCACACTTCCCGCGCAGCAGCAGCCAGCTTAGCAGCGGTATGTTCTGCCACATCGGGATCTGATATTTGCAGGACGGGCAGTAGCTGCGCTTCGGATTGTTCACCGAAATGCCGAGCGGCAGCCGGTAGATCACCACATTGAGAAACGAACCGATCCCCGCGCCGATGTAGAAGGTAAGGAGATGCAGCAATGTGGTAAGGACTTGATAACGCGTCATGGGAGAGGGCTGGATTTACAAACTTGCCCCGCCGTGCATGAGTACGGAAGCAAAAACTCCGCATGACTTCAGATTCCTGGCGCATCATCCCTTTTCTCTGCCTCAGCTTTGGCTTGGCGGCCTGCGCCTCTAAAGGGGGAACTCGCAGTGCCTTTGTGCCTGCCCGTTCCATCGAACTCGCGAAAAATTTCGACTTGGTCGATGTCCGTAGATTGATCCCAGACGCGGTCATTGATCTACGCTATGCCACCTCAGACAACGTCACCCAGCGCCCGCTTTACCCAGCGCGTATGCCCTGCCTGTTGCGGATTGAGACTGCGGAAAAGTTAAAGGCCGCCCAGTCACTGCTGCGTGCCCAGGGCTACGGCCTGCGTATCTGGGATGCTTACCGCCCGCCTGAAGCGCAGGAGACACTGCACAGCCACGCAGGCAGCACCGGCATGTTTCTTTCTCCCGAAGCCAATGGTTGGAGCCGCCATTGCGGCGGCATCGCCGTCGATCTCACGCTCGTGGATGCCCACGGAAATGTTCAGCGCATGCCCACCGGATTTGACCAGGACTTTGCCAATGCCAGCCGCCACTACCGAGGCAACGATGCCGTGGTGAAACAAAACCTTCAAATTCTCCAGGCGGCCATGCAGCAGGCCGGGTTTATCCAGTTGGAGTCCGAGTGGTGGCACTTCGACGACAAGGACTACCTCCACGATCCTCAGCAGATCGTCTATGCCCGGCAACTCGCCATCCCGCTGCCGTGAGCATTCGCAATGACGCTACCTTCACCGTCATCGACGAGGCGGATGGCTACATCGTCGTCAACAAGCCCGCGCCGCTGCAAATCCATCCCGGTGATCCCAACGGCCCGCCCACGCTCTGGCATCGGCTGTGCGATCTCCTCTCGTATGAAATCGCCAACGGCGGCCAGGTTTCCATCATCAACCGCCTCGACCGCGAGACCAGCGGCGTCGTGCTCGTGGCGAAAAATCACGACCTTGCCCGTCTCTTTGGCATGGCGATGCAGGAACGCAAAATCCACAAGACCTACACCGCGCTCGTCCACGGCTGGCCTGACTGGGACGAGCAAATTCTCGACGCTCCCATTCTCCGTGCCGGTGAGGTCCAAGAAGCCGACATCTGGGTCAAACAAATCGTCCATCCGCAAGGAACAGCCTGCCGCACCTCTTTCCGAACGCTTCAGCGCTTCGACCGTGATGGCATGCCCTTCGCTTTGATCGAAGCCAAGCCTGAAACCGGGCGCATGCATCAAATCCGCGTTCACCTCCATCATCTGGGGCTTCCCATCGTGGGCGACAAACTCTATGGCCGCGACGATCGCTGCTACCTGGAGTTCATCGAAACGGGCTGGACTCCTGCCTTGGAGAAAAAACTCATTCTGCCGCGCCAAGCGCTGCACTCCTCACGGCTCGAACTCAATCTCGAAGGTTTTCCGAGCGGCTGGGAAGCGCCCGTGCCAGCTTGGCTGTAGCTCGGCGTCCAGAGAGAGCAAGGTTTACGGGGCTGGGACGATCCAGACGGGGCGGCTGGGCTGGGGCTGGGCTTTGATGAAGGTGGCGCGACCGGCCCGGAGGAGGGGGGCGTTGTTCTGGGAGGTCTGCGTCGGGTCAAGAGGGTAGAGCCAGACGGGGAATGGCTGTCCGGGGAGCTGGAAGAGCCAGTAGCCGGTGTAGCCGCTGATGGCGGCGTTGGCATCGCCGGACCAGAGCTGCAACTGATCTGCGCTGGCGACGGCATTGCTGGCAACGAAGCTGAGGCTGGTCAAACCGGCGGCGGCGGGGGTAGTATCGAGCGGCCAGGGATTGGCAAAGAGGTTGTAGCCGGGCTGCAGCACGCGGGCGAGTGCGGTGCTGCGCACGCTGCCAGTGAAGAGCACGGCTTGCGGCGCAATGGCAGCGATTTTGAGCATGACGCCGGTGCTGGGGGGAAGGATCACGCCGGATTTGTCTGTGAAGGCGGTGTCGCCTTCGAGCAGCCAGCGGCGCTGGGTGCCGTCGTCGTAGAGCCAGTGAGTGAGGTAGAGGCCGTTGCTGTGCAGGAGCACCTGGTCAGCGCTGGTCGCTGTGGTGCCTCCCTGAAAGCGGGCGGGGTCAAACACGTCGGAGAGAATGACGTGTGGATGAATGCTGAGGCGCGCTTTGGCCCAGTCGATGGCGGTGGGCGAGATCGTCTGATGTGGTGAGTCGAGGGCGAACAGGCAAGCGCTGGCGGTGATGCTTTGCAATTCAACGCGATGCCCAGCATGGGGACCGCCAGTGATCTCAATGTAGTAGGGAAAGGTGGGTTCTGTCGCGTCGGCGAGGGCGCTCTGGGCGCTCAGGGTGATGCCAGTGGCGTTGGCGCTTTGCACCGCGCCAGTGAAGACGGGAGCATGGGTCAGATTGAGGCCGAAGCTTTGGATGCCGGCACGGGGCGCGATGCTCTGCCAGCCGACGGGGCTGGTGGCAGCGCTGGTGCCATCGCTCTGCGTGACGCGCAGGCGCACGATGCCGCTGGAGAGGTTCTGGCCGCTGAGGGCTTGCAGATTGGACCACGTCATACGCTCGCGGCCATCACCGAGATTCACGATGATCGGCGCAAGTGCGAGTGGCTGCCAGTTGCGCAGGTCGCGGGTGCTTTCGAGGGTGAAGGTGAGGCCGCTTTGTCCTGCGGGGCGCAGCAGCACGGCATCGACGGCAGTGTGATCTCGCCGCACGAGTCGCAGGCCTTCTTCGGGCTGGGTGACGCCGCCGTTGTTTGAAAGACCGAGGGCGCGGCTGAGCAGGGCATCATTCGTGATGGGGATGAGGTTCTGGGCAAGCGTCATGCTGGTAGGCGTCGTCGGGGCCGCGAGCGGACGCAGAGCGCTGGCAGGCACGGCGCTGAAGGGGATGCCTGGGCCTTCCCAGAACAGCCGAGCCACTGCACCGCCAGTGTTTTCGTAGTACTCCACTTTGATGGCCACGGGCACCCCGGCCTGGAGCGTGCGCGTGATGGTCAGCCAGTTCTCCCCATGATCCATCCAGTCGTCGGTGACGAGCACGCCATTGAGCCAGAGGCGCATGCCGTCGTCACAGCGGGTGATGAAATCAAACGCGCCAGTGGCAGGCGGGACGATGCTGCCCTGCCAGCGCACGCTAAAGCCGTCGGCAGGCAGCCCGGCGGCGGGTGATCCGCTCCAGGAGAAGTCGATGTTCGCATCCACGCGGCTGAGGGCGAGCTGGCCGAAGTTTTTGCCGATGTAATAGTCTGCCGTGAGGCCGCTTGCGACCACCGGGGGCGGTGTGTAGGCCACGGTGAGCGTGTTGGAGGCGGTGTTGCCATTGCCAGCGGCATCCTGCGCGGCATTGGCTGGCAAGGTGACGATCACATTGCCTGCGGCTGCGGGTGTCACGGTGGCTGACCAGACCGCGCCTGCCGCAGAGAGAGCGGTGACGCTGCCGTTGGTGACGGTGAATTCAGAAGCGAGCAGTCCGCTGACGGACTCGCTGAACGTGGTGGTGACGACGAAAGGCGCGATGACGCTCGTGGCGGTGGTGCTGAGCGCGACAGTGGGCGGCGTGGTGTCGCTGGAGCCGGAGTTCACGGTCAGGACGTTGGAGGCGAGGTTGCCGAGCGAGGTGCTGTCCGTGGCGGCATTGGCAGGCACGCTGACGGTGACGGGACCGGGCGCGGCGGGGGTCACGGTGAAGGTGTAAGTCGTGCCGCTGCCGATGAAGCTGGCCTTGGTGCCGTTCGTCACCGCAATATCACTCAGCGCGAAGCCGGAGGCGGATGAATTGAAGATGGCGGTCACATTGAAGGCACCGGTGACGGTCGTGGCCGGAGTGTTGAGCGCGAGGGTGAAGGGCAGCGGCGCGGCGGCGGGCGCGTCGTCGATGCTGGAGACGAAGGCGACGAGCTTGGTCATGTCAGCGGCAGACAGAGCGACGCCTTGATGCGCCGTGATGGCCTCGGCGAGCGTGGCGGCGGAGCCATCATGCAAATACGGCGCGGTGGCCCAGGCACCACGCAGGGACGGCACATCAAGGCCGGTTAGCGCCGCGCCGAGGCGTGTGCCGCTGGATGGCTTGAGCGTGCCGATGTTCGCGAAGACATTGAGCGCGCTGCTAGTGAAATTCGCGCCGCTGTGGCAGGCCGCGCAGTTTTGCGTGCGGAAGATCTGCTGCCCGGCAGTGGCGTCCGCGCTCAAGCCGCCGCTGCTGGTGCGGCTGGGGCTGGTGCCGTTGGTGGTGAGTGATTTCACATAAGCAGCGAGGGCATCGAGATCGGCGCTGCGTCCGGCATTAGGCGTACCTAGTGGCGGATGCGGTGAACCGCCCGCGATGAGGCCGGTGCCGCCTGAGAGAGCGCGAATCTGGCCTTCAAAGTCATGCACCTCGTCGAAGTTGCCGCTCCAGTGCAACATGCCGTGATTAGCGCGGCCTTTCAGCGTGAGGGTGTTGCGCAAACCTTCGCCAAAGCCGGTCAGATCCCACACGCGGCCGTCCTGGCCGCCGTCATTGTGGCAGGTGGCGCAGCTCATGTATTCCTGGAGCGCGAGACGCGCGTCCTTGGCGTCATAAAAGAGCTTCTTCCCCTGCAAGACCTGCGCGGCGAGCTTTTCCGTGGTGATGGCGTTCAGCGTGGCCAGTGTGACCGGCGCGGCGGTGCCGCCGCTGAGGATGCCGCGCACGTCATGCACGCTGATACTGCGATCCATGAAGTTCTGCACATAGAGCGTGTTTCCATCCGGCGAGAGCGTGAGTCCCTGCGGTGCGCGACCGGTGGGGAAGCGCAGGATTTCCTGCCGCGTCCAGGCATCAAGGATGGCGACCTCGCGGCTGGCCTCCAAAGCGGTGAAGACGTAGATGCCCCACGGGTCGTAAGCGGCGGCGGCGGGCATGCCCGCGTTGTCGATGTCCACGCGTGAAGGCAGATGCTCGGCCTGTGCGGTCAAATCGAGCCGCGAAACGATGGCGCGGATGGAGTTCTCGTGATTGAGCGGTTTCGCATCGCGCAGCATGCCGCGCTGGATGTTGTCCTGCTTCGAGGGAACCCAGGCGGAGAGTCCATCCGGTGAGATGGCCGCCGCGCCAAGGTAGTTTGGCAATCCACGCGCGGAAGTCTCGGTGTCGGCGGCGGTGCTCGGGTTGAGCAGAATGGTGCGCTGCACGGCGAGCGCGGCGGTGCCGATCACGACGACCTGGCCGCCCGTGCCGGTCAAAACAGGCGTGGCGGTCTGTTCTCCCGGCACACGCGGCGTGATGAAGCGCGTGGCATAGAGGCGTGCGCCATCGGCGGAGATGGAAAGATGCCGCACGGGGCCGCCGACGTCGATGCTGGCGGTTTGTGCGCCATTCGAAGGGTTCAGGCGCAGGACGCGGCCTGTGCCCTCCAGCGCGATCCAGCCACTGCCGCTGACAGGATCGAACACGAGGCCAAACGGACGTGATCCACGCGGAAGGCTGACGGTGGAGGATACCTTGCGCGTGTTGGTGTTGATGAGGGTGATCGTGCCGCTCTCGTGATTCACCACCCAGAGTCTGCCATCGGGTGCAAAAGCCAGTGCGCGCGGAGAGGTGCCCACATTGATCTCGGTGTAACGCGCACGAGTGACCACATCGAAGGCCGAGACGCTATTGTTGTCCGGGTTCACCGACCAGACGCGGTCGTTGCCGGTGGCGAGGTCTTGAAATGCGATGCTGGATGAGGTGTTCGGCTTTCTGGCCGTCAAAGGCGCATGCACGGCCTGGTAGAACGCGCTGGTGATGGTGAGGCCGGTGTCGTCCGTGGCGGTGAGTGTCACGAGATAGCGGCCTGGATTGGCAAAGGTGTGAGAGACGGTGGCGCTGGTGCTCCAGGCGGTTTCCGGGGTGCCATTGCCAAAGTTCCACTTGAAGCGCGGGTTCAAGGCGTTCGCGGCCTGCGCGGTGTAGGTTTGTGATGCGCCGGAGGGCTTGGGATTCGCTGCGAGCGGCTGGAGAGTGATGCCGCTCGTCACCGTCCAGACGAATGAAGCACTCGCAGGCGGGCTGAGTATGTCGGTGGCGGTGATCGTGACGTTGAACACGCCTGCGGTGCTAACCGAGCCGGAGATGACGCCGGAGCCGGATGAAATCGTCAGTCCCGTGGGCAATCCGCTCGCGTTGAAGGTGAGGGGATTGTTTTCAGGATCGCTGGCGCTGAGGGGAAGCGAAACCAAAGCACCGACGAGCGTGCCCTGCGCTCCTGGATTCACGAGCTGCGGCGATTGATTCTGCGGTTCTCCGCCGCCGCCCTCGGTGGCATGTCGCAGATCACGCAACGCGATGATGTCCATCGGCGCGAGCGGCGCGTGATGCAGCGTGACTTCATCCAGCGCTCCGGCAAAGAAGGCGGTGCCCGCGCTGCCTGCCGCGCCGAAGACGAGCGGTTGCGTAATGTTGAGCTGATAAACGCCGTTGTCCTCGGCGACGAGAACGCCATTCACATACAACCGACGGATGCCGGTGCGTGTGCTGGTGTTCGTTGTGTCAAAGGTGGCCGCGATGTGTGCCCACTGCCCAGGCGTGACAGCGGGGCCGGTCAAGGCGTTCGCGGCGATGCCGGTGCGAAGCTGCCACCGGCCCGCCGCCGAGATCCACAGGCTGTAACCACGCTCCGTGGTGCCGACGATCTCGCGTGAGGACAAAACGCAGCGCTCGGTGCCGTTCAGCGCGTCACAACGCACCCAGGCGGCGATGGTGAGGTCGGCGGGATTCAACGCAGTGTTGAAGGGGACGATCACGCTTTGCGAAGTGCCGTTGAAGACAGCGCTGCGGCCCGTGCCGGGATTGCCGGTGAGCGCGGGATTGTTCGCGGTGGTGGTTGTGCCATTGCCTGCGGTGCCGTTGAGACGATGAATGCCTTGCTCGGCGGCTTTGACCTCGCCGCTGGTGCCATTCCACGCGCTTTCTTCCAGGCTCCAGAAGATCGCGGGATTCTGCGCCGGCTGGTATGGCGAGAGATAAGTGCCGGCGATGACGCTGATTGCGGCATCACCGGGTTTCTGCCAGCCGACGGCGAGATGGTCGTCGCCATTGCCCTCCTTCATGATGGCCTCAATGTAATAGCGCGTGCCGGCAGTGAGCGTGATCAGGGCGGAGGTCTGCTGCGAGTACCACGTCCACGCGCGGGGGTAGGTCCAGTCAGGTTGACTGGCGATCTGCACGGCGTTGGCAGGATTGGCGCTGCTGCTCAGCAGAAGGGTCGATTGGTCGTCGCTGCTGATGGCAAAGCGGTATTGCCCGGTAACAGGCACATGCAGGAAGCCGCGCACGCGCTGGCCGGTGCGGTCATCCCAGTTCTGCGGCACTTCAAACTCGCCCAGCAGATCGCGGCCCTGCGGCGTGCCTGGATAAGATGAATCAGCGGTGAGAGATGCCACAGTAGTGCCGCTGATGTCCGTCCACCATTCACGCATGATCTGGCCGCTGCCGAGATTTGGCAGCAGGACGATCCAGTTGAACGACAACGACGTGACCTGGGCAGACGCGGTGACAAACACCGTGCAGCGATACATTCCTGGCGCGGCAGTGATGCTGCCGGAGATCAAACCAGTGGTGGAGTTGATGCCAAGACCGCCCGGCAGGCCGCTGGCGGTGAAACTGAGCGCACCGCCCGAGGCGCTGGCATTGATAGGCAGCGACACGGCGCTGCCTTGCGTGACGTTTTGCGTTCCAGGGTTCGTCACGACCGGCAGTGTGGCATTCGTGACCTGCATGATGCGGGAGGTGGACCACACGCCGCTCGCATCGACCGCAAACATCATCCAGTAGCCCGGTGTGAGCACGTTGATGCTGCCAGGCGCGGTCAGCGCATACTCGCCCTGTGCCGTGACGCTGTGGGTGAAGCGCAGATGGCGCTGGTCGGTGTTCACTGAATGGGTGACCGAGGAGAGCCGGATGAAGCTGAAATACTGCACCCCCGGCGTGGCATTGACCGTGAAGACCGCGCCAGGGCCGATGCGATCTGGTGTGGCAAGAAGCTGCGGGCGTGGCGCGGCGCTTCCGTCGGCATTGAACAACTGCGGCGGCGTGAAGATCTGCGCGTCCTGGTGATCGACTGTGGCGTCGGCATACAAGCCGCCGCCGCCGGACCACACACGGCCATCGGGCAGCAGCAGGGCGATCGAGTGGTAATTGCGCGGCACGCTGGCATCTGCGGCGGCACGCCATTGCCCTGTGGTGGGATTCCAGATTTCCGGGGTGTAAATGGTGCCCGCATCACTGAAAAACGCTCCCACATTCGTGCCGCCAACCACCATGACCTCGCCATTCGGCAGCACGACGGAGTTGGAGAACGAGCGTGCGTTCGTCATCGGTGCCGCTGGCGCCACGACGGGCGTGGGGCCGTTCAAATCGACGGTGAAGGCATTTTTCACCACGGTGCCGTTGTCGATGGCCTGCAAACCGCCGGCCACGAGCACCTTGCCGATGTCATACATCGCCCATGCGCCTTGTTTGGGATAATGCGTGCCGGGCAGGTTCGCGCCTGCGGCAGTGAGCGAGCCGGTGCTGCTGTTGGTGATCCAGTTAAGCGCCTTGTGCGGTCCGAAGTGCGCGAGGCGGCCATCCGGCGCGACGAGCAGGAAGGGATGCCAGTTCGGCTCGATGGCGTTCGGGATCGGCGCGTTCACCACGCTGGACCAGTTGATGCCGCTCATGCGCCGCCAGCCGGAGATGGCGTTCCATTGGTCAGTGGTGCCGGTGCCCTCGCCGCCGCCCGCGCCACCGGCGGTGAAGACCTCGCCGCCCGGCAGGGCCACGCTGGTGTTGTACCAGCGGCCTTCGGGCATGGTCTGCGCCGCGCTCCATTCATTCGTGCGCCAGTCGAAGAGGCTGGCCAGCGCCGTGGTGCCGAGAATGCCGTTGCCGCCATTGACCATCAAGCGTCCGTCCTGGAGCTGCGACAAGCCGCCGCAGAACATGTCATGGCGTGGATTGTTCAGCTCGGTGAACACACCGGTGGTAGGATCCCACACCGCCGCGTAAGTGAACTGCGGGCCGTCGGGAAACGAGGTGCGTTGATTCGAGGCGAAGGTCAGTAGCCGTCCGTCTGCTAACAACGCTGCGGACACAGGAATGTGCGGATCCCAGGGGATGACTGGCGTCCAGTTTCCCAGCGTCGAGTATTCCGCCGGGGAAGGCGCGGAGATGTTCATTTCCACCGCCTGTGCGACCGGAGCCAGCCGCGCCGCTTCCATGAGCAAGGCGTCAGCTCCTGTGTGATGATCCACATCTGCCAATGCGGTGCAGGTGGACGAGAGAATCATCCCGCAGGCCAGGAGAGCCCATGGTCCCGACTTGTGCGAGTAATACGGAAACATTGCACGGGAGCGCTTCATGATTGAGACAATTCTTAAATCCAAGGATGCATCGTTGCGGCGGGCGCGGCCTCAATTCAGGAGATTGTAAATAAGCTTTCGTGCTCCGAACCATTGATGCGGGCTGATTGTTGGCCCGGCTGGGTTTCGCGCCCTTGCACTCACCTGCGCACGCTCTATTCTCGCCGCCCTTTCCCCCTTTTCATTTCCCAGCCGTGGCCAAAAAGTCTTCCTCCAAAAACGCCGAATCCCACTCGCCCATCCTGCCTTCCGCCGCGCCGGTGGAGCACAAGCCTGTCGATGATCTGTATGGCGACTGGTTCCTGGACTACGCCAGCTATGTCATCCTGGAGCGCGCCGTGCCGCACATGCATGATGGCTTGAAGCCCGTGCAGCGCCGCATCCTGCATAGCATGGACGAGCTGGAGGACGGTCGGTACAACAAGGTCGCCAACGTCGTGGGCAACACGATGAAGTATCACCCGCATGGCGACGCCTCGATTGGCGACGCGATGGTGCAACTCGGGCAAAAAGACCTCCTCATCGACACCCAGGGCAACTGGGGTAACACGCTGACCGGGGACAACGCCGCCGCTCCGCGATACATCGAGGCGCGTCTATCCAAGTTCGCGCTGGACGTCGTGTTCAGCCCCAAAGTCACCGAATGGTCCGCGTCATACGATGGGCGCAACAAGGAACCTGTCACGCTGCCGGTGAAATTCCCGCTGCTGCTCGCGCAGGGCGTCGAAGGCATCGCCGTGGGCCTATCCTGCCGCATTTTGCCGCACAATTTCATCGAGCTGTGTGATGCGAGCATCGCTGCGCTCCGTGGCGAGGAGTTCAACCTGCTGCCGGACTTCTTCACTGGCGGCATCATGGACGCCAAGGACTACAACGGTGGCCTGCGTGGCGGTCGGGTTCGCGTGCGCGCCAAAATCGAGGAAGGGCCGAAGAAAAACACGCTCACCATCACCGAGATCCCCTACGGCACGACAACGGGCGGCTTGATGGACAGCATCGTGGCCGCCAACGACAAGGGGAAGATCAAGATCGCCCACGTCGATGACAACACGGCGGAGAAGGTCGAGATCGTCGTGCAACTCCCCGCCGGCACCGATGTGGAGCAGACCATCCAGGCGCTCTATGCCTTCACCGACAGCGAGATCAGCCTGCCGCCCAACGCCGTCGTCATTCATGACGACAAGCCGCGCTTTTTGAGCGTGAACGAGCTGCTAAAAATCAGCGCGGAGAACACCAAGCGTCTGCTCGGTCGTGAGCTGGAGATCGCGCTCGGCGAGTTGGAGGAAAAGTGGCACTTCAGCTCCCTGGAGAAGATTTTCATCGAGAACCGCATCTACCGCCGCATTGAGGAATGCGAGACCTGGGAGGCCGTGCTCGAAGCCATCTGGAAAGGACTCAAGCCGCATCTTAGCCTGCTGAAACGCGAGATCACCAACGAGGACGTGGCCCGCCTGACCGAGATCAAGATCAAGCGCATCTCCAAGTTCAACAGCTTCGAGGCCGACGAGCAGATCCGTGAGCTGGAGGAGGAGATCAACCAGGTGAACAAGTTCCTCAAGCAGCTCACCAAGTTCGCCGTCGCGCACTTTGAGCAGTTGAAGAAGAGCTACGGCGCAGGCCGCGAGCGCCGCACGGTCATTTCCAGCTTCGACCGCGTGTCCGCCGCCGAGGTCATCATCCAGGGCGAAACGCTTTACCTCAACGCCAAGGAAGGCTTCGCCGGCACCGGCTTGAAGAAAGAGGGCGAGCCGCTCTGCAAGTGCTCGCCGCTCGACGATGTGATCTTCTTCACCCGCGAGGGCACCATGAGCGTCACCAAGGCCGCGCCGAAGTTCTTCGTGGGCAAGAACCCGCATTACATCAACCTCTTCAAGAAAGACGACGAGGCCGTTTACACGCTGATTTACCGCGACGGCCGTCAGGGCAGCCTGATGGCCAAGCGCTTCCGCATCGGCGGTGTCACTCGGGACAAGGAATACGCCCTCACCAAAGGCACGCCCGGCAGCAATGTGCTCTACTTCATGCGCCATGAGACGGAGGAGGAGTCGAACGCGCAGAGCGTCATCGTCCATCTCAAACCCGCGCTCTACCTGCGCAATCTCACCATCAAGTTCCCGTTCAACTCAATGGCCATCAAAGGCCGCGAGTCGCAGGGGAACATCATCACGAAGCATGCCGTGGACCGCGTCGTGCGTGAGCCGAAGAGCGGCGAGGTTCCGGCATAGGTTGGACGAGCACTGTTGCGGCGGGCTTGCCTTTTTGCCAGGACTCGTCCGCCACGATGAAATCGGTCGCGAATGTGAGTCCGTGACTCTGGCGTCTTGACCGCAAGCTGGCGATGAGGGAAACTCCCGTGCAATTGAAACACTTTCTGGAGGAAGCTGATGCCGCGAACTCATGAATGCGATCATTTTGTCAAGCAGTTGCACCCTGACCCCGTTTCCCAATGGGACTGGCAGTTGGAAAGATGTTACGCCTCAAGAAATGGTAGAGGTGTTCAAAGAAGGGCTGAGGCGGGCTGGGGCACCAACTGGGCTTGACGAAGTTTATTTGAATTATGTGAATGGCTGGTGCTATAACCGCAGAAACCTTTGGAGGTGTCCATAATGATCACTGAAATTGATTCGTTGATTTCTGTTATGGCTATGCATCCAAGAATTGAACTGTTTCCAGTCGAGGACTTGTTCGACACTTCATTTGTAGATGATCCAGATCTGATTGCTTTCTATTCTGTATGTGGTGGTGCAACAATGTTTGACGTCGTTGATGGTGAAAATTGGCTGAGGTGGCAAATAGTGGGACCTCATGAATTGAACTGTCTGTCCGACACCCATAATTCCTATGAGATTCCCATTGAAGTCATTGAAGAGAGTGAGGCGATAAATTTCCGTCGGTTGGTAAAATGTGGAGAAATCTGTGATATCGCTATTTCTACCGCAGGAGATATGAAGGGATGTTGCATTTTGACTGAAAGCGGAATGCTAATTCCTCCGATGCGAGTTAAACGGATTGCAACATCATTTACGCAATTACTCGCGCGATTAATTTACCGGGACCTAGAATCATTCACAGAAGGCGGGGATTATATTTGCCTAATGAAGGCATCAAGCTGATGGAAATCTGCTTCTCTCGTAGATGGCTGAAAAGCAACATGCACAAATGGAGATGTCCATGACACTTGAGTCAGCTATTAACCTTCTCCGCAGCCGTGACGACTGTGTGGTGTTGCCTCCATCTGGTGTGCCTGTAGTCGGCCCAAGATTGAAGCTGCCTCCTGGGAAACGGGGTCAAGGGGAAACGGGGTCAGTGTGCAACTGCTTGACAGAATTGGCGCAGCTTCGCGGCACCAGAAAAAAGATGCCACAGAAAAAAGATGCCAGGCATTTAATTGTTACTACCGCTGCATTTTTGACCACTTTCTGCCGCCATGAATCCTGCCCAATTCACTGATTCCCAACTGCTTCCGCTCCAAGAACAGCTTGTTGGTGTGAACGCCAAAACTGGCCTCTACCCCGGCGCGCGTTCCTGGTCTGGCGGCAGGCGGCGCATCCTCGGCAAGGGGCCGCTGGAGTCCTACTGCTACCATGTCATGTCCCGCACCTGCGGCGGAGAGGTGTTCTTTGATGAGGT
Organism: Prosthecobacter sp.; assembly: GCA_044355475.1. Lineage (GTDB taxonomy): Bacteria > Verrucomicrobiota > Verrucomicrobiia > Verrucomicrobiales > Verrucomicrobiaceae > Prosthecobacter. The sequence continues at coordinate 2,219 of JBIKYB010000068.1, read as the reverse complement.
GGAGAAAGAGGCGCTGCGGCGTGTGATTTGGCGCATGGCCGAGTTCTGCGGCATCAAGGTCGTCACCTACTGCCTCATGGGCAACAGTTGTCAGCAAAGATGACTGTGCGGTGAGGCTTCGCGCTGGGTGGTGCGCTATCGCGCTCGGCGCTCCACCTGCTGGCCGATGTGCCGCATCGCGACACTTGGCTGCAACGCTTCGACGCGGAAACGGGGTCAGGCAAAAAGTTGACAGGAAGAATCGATAAGATCCAAAGCAGGCGGTTTTTTCATTGAGATTGGCCGAATGACCAGAGATCAACCGCCACGGCATGCCGCCATGTTTTTAGCCCAACCCCTCTGGAGCACTCTCCCGATTTTAGGCATCATGGGCGGGTAAACGTGCAACAATCCGGCGAAACGCTCGTTCCGGTTTGCCCAGCCATGATTCGCTCTCTTTTTGCCTTATTTCTTCTCGTCACCGCCGCCACGGCGGCGCAGATGCCGAACATCGTTTTCATCTTCTGCGATGACCTGACCACGCAGGCCATTAGCGCGTATGGCGACAGCCGGAAACTGCTGGAAACGCCGAACATGGACCGCATCGCGAAGGAAGGGATGCGTTTTGACCGCTGCCTGGTGACGAACTCCATCTGCGGCCCGAGCCGCGCAGTGATCCAGACCGGCAAGTACTCCCACGCCAACGGTTTCTACAACAACAGCAACAGCAAGTTCGACAGCTCGCAGCCGACCTTCCCAAAGGTGATGCAAAAAAGCGGCTACCAGATGGCGGTGATCGGCAAGTGGCACCTCATGACCGATCCTGTCGGGTATGATTACTGGAACGTGCTGCCCGGCCAGGGGGCGTATTACAACCCGCCGATGACGGAGAACGGCAAGAACGTGAAATACGAGGGCTACACGACCGACATCATCGGTGATCTCACGCTCAAGTGGCTCGATCAGCGCGACAAGACGAAGCCTTTCATGATGATGAGCCAGCACAAGGCACCGCATCGCGAATGGGAGCCGCCACTGCGTCTGCTGGGCTTTGACAAGGACCGGGTCTATCAGGAGCCGGAGACGCTGTTCGACAGCTACAGCGGCCGCAGCAAGGCCGTGAGTGATCATGACATGGGGATCGACCGCACTTTCACGCCCAAGGACGCTAAACTCGTTCCCCCGGGCAATCTGACGCCTGAACAGCGCCAGCAATGGGACGCCTACTACGAACCGCGAAATGCCAAGTACACCGCTGCAGCCCCTGCGGGCCGTGATCTCGTGAAATGGCGCTATCAGCGCTACATGCACGACTATCTGGCCTGCGTGAAGGCGGTGGACGAAAATGTGGGCCGTGTGCTCGATTACCTCGACAAAAACGGCCTCGCCGAGAACACCGTGGTCATTTTGAGCAGCGACCAGGGCTTCTTCCTCGGCGAGCACGGCTGGTTCGACAAGCGCTGGATCTTTGAGGAATCGCTGCGCACGCCGCTGCTCGTCCGCTGGCCGGGCGTGATCAAGCCGGGCAGCAGCACGAACGAAATCGTGAGCCTGATCGACTTCGCCAGCACCTTCCTCGACATCACAAAGTGCGAGAATCTGGCTGATGTGCATGGGCGCAGCTTTGTGCCGCTCATGAAAGGTGAGACGCCCTCTGATTGGCGCAAATCACTCTACTACCACTACTACGAGTATCCCGTGCCTCATCGCGTGCGTCCGCATTACGGTGTCATCACGGACCAGTTCAAGCTCGTGCATTACTACACGCCGGATGTCGATGACTGGGAACTGCTGGACCGCAAAGCCGACCCGCTTGAGGTGAAGGACTTCTACAACGATCCTGCCTACGCCGACCAGGTGAAGGAGCTGAAGGCCGAAATTCTCCGTCTTCAGGCCGAGGTGAAGGAAACCATGCCGCCGCCGCGCTTTACGCACGGGAACAAAGCCTTCAATGGCGAGGTCAACCCACCGCAGCAGCCGAAAGGCAAAGGCAAGGGAAAGAACAAGAGCGCCGCGAAGCAGGAATAACCTCAGTTCCAGAAGTGGAACCACTGGTTTAACCAACCGACCACAGCGGCGATTGCGCCGATGACAAACACGCCTTCGGTGAGCATCCGCAGTTTGGCACCGCGACGGGCGCGCTCCTGGGCGATGGGCACGCGACGCTGACGACGTGGGGCAGGGGAGGAGAGTTCCATCGGCGGCACCATGTTGATGTTCGCGAGACGCTGCTGGCGCTC
>JBIKYB010000054.1:0-22373 GCA_044355475.1 Prosthecobacter sp. | reverse complement strand
CATTCGGGGTGACGCTGCCGTGTTTTTTGATGCGCCGCCCCTGCCGGCCTTCCACCTCCAGCCAGCCGTCGCGGCCCAGTTCAGCCAGCGCCGAGCGCAACGTGCGGCGGCTGACCTGCAAACTCTCGCACAGCTCGCGCTCACCGGGCAGTCGGTCATGCCAGTGGCCGTTCTGAATGCCCTCGCGCAGGCTGTCCGCCGTCTCCGCCACGAGTGAGAGCCGCCTTGGCAGACGTGGGCTGGTGGATGATGAGGACTTCATTTGGTGCCGCGACGTGACCAGGAGTAAACACTCGTCAGAGCTGCGATGGCAAACCAATTTCCAGCCTCATGCCAAACCAAGGGAGGAATGTGCAAAAAACGCGTTTTAATGCATGCCACTTCGCACACAGTTTCATCTGAACGCCCTCTGACCATGCTCATTGACTGCCACAACCACCTCGGCGCCGACCTGTTGTTTTATCTTCACGGCGATTTCCCCTACGCACAGCAGCTTGTCGGCATGACGCAGGAGGGCGGCGCTATGGGCATCACGCACTGGGTCGCCTTCCCCTTCGTCAGCTACGCGGCCATGGATGTGACGAAGTTCCGCACCGGCGGTATCGCGTTTGATTCCGGCGGCTTGGAAACGGTGCCTTACGCCTTCGAAAACCGCCGCCTGCTCGAAGAATGCCAGAAACTCTTCCCAGAGGAGGGGAAACGCATCCTACCCTTCGTCATCGTCGATCCCATGCGCCACACTGACGCGCAGGCTGTGGAGCTGGTAAAGCTGCGCTCGCAATACCGCTTCCACGGCATCAAAATTCAAAGCACCATCATCCAGAGCGACATCAAACGGCTCGCGCATGAAGGCAAAGTCTTCATCGACCTCGCCCGCGAGTGGAACGTGCCCTTCCTGATCCACAGCAGCGTCGCCAAGGACGACCTCTGGGCGCAAGCTCACGACATCCTCGACATTGCCGAGGCCAATCCCGATGTGCGCTTCTGCGCGGCCCATTCTTGCCGCTACGACAAGGAATGCCTCGATCGCGTGAACGCACTGCCAAACGCCTGGTTCGACAATTCCGCCCACTGCATCCACTGCGTCGGCGCGGTGGACGATCTGCCCTACATCGCGCCCAAAAACCGCCGTTTTGACTCCGACTACAGCGATCCAGGCCGCGTCATCGCCGATCTGGCCGCCGCGTATCCGAACAAGTTCATGTGGGGTAGCGACTCGCCCTTCTACAGCTATGCGGCAGAGATAAGCGGCAAGGTGGTGAAGCTCATCAGCACCTACGAACGCGAAGTCACCGCGCTGAAGGCCGCCGGGGACGAAGTCGTCCGCCGCATCGCCTGCACCAACACCCTCAAATACCTCCAACTGCCCGATGAAAGCATTCTCTCTTGAAGGCCATGCCGCCCTCGTCACCGGCTCTTCCCAAGGCATCGGCCTGGCGATGGGCAGGGCTCTGCAGGAGGCCGGGGCCAAGGTCGTGTTTCACGGTCTTCCCGATGCCGTGGAAGGACTCACCGCCTATGTGAAGGCCGATTTGATGGAGACCGAGGGGCCGCAGAAGCTCGTGGAGGCCGCGTTCGCCCTGGAACCCGGCCTCGACACCTTGATCTGCAATGCGGGCAGCTTTTTTGACCTGCCGCTGCTGGAGATGACCCGAGAGCGCTGGGACAAAACGATGCAGCTCAACCTAACCTCGGCCTTTTTCACCGCGCAGGCCTTTGCTAGGCGGCTGGTGGCCGAAAAACGCGGTGGCAGCATCGTGATCACGTCTTCAACAAACGGATTCCAGGCAGAAGCCGACTCATGCGCGTATGATGCGAGCAAAGGTGCGCTGGTGATGCTGACCAAGTCGCTCGCCATCTCGCTGGCGGATCATGGCATTCGCGTGAACGGCGTGGCCCCCGGCCTCATCAAGACACCGCTGACATCGACATGGATGGAGTCTCGCGACCGCTCGGTGCTCGATCATTACGAGAAGAAAATCCTGCTGCATCGCGTGGGCACACCGCAGGATGTGGCAGGCACGGCGGTGTTTCTGTGCTCGCCGGCCGCCAGCTACATCACTGGCGAGATCATCGTGATTGATGGCGGCCTCACGACGGGTCAGATCGGCCGGATGTGATTCATTTCGCCGTGTAGCCACCATCCACCGGCAGGTTCACGCCCGTGATGTATTTGGAGGCATCACTGAGCAGGAAAATGACCGAACCACCGAGATCGGTGTCATCCGCCATGCGGCCAAGCATGGTATGCTCGCAGTAACGGCTCAAGAAAGGCTCAGGCTGATGATTGAAGAAGCCACCAGGAGCGAGGTTGTTCACGCGGACGTTCTTCGGGCCGTAAAGCGCGGCGTAAAAGCGGGTGAGATTTTCCATGCCGCCTTTGTGGAAGAAGTAGTCGGGCGGCATGTCGCCCATGTTCGTGCCGGTGTAGAGTTCGTAGCTGGGACCGATCATGCCCTGGATGCTGCCGATATTCACGATGCTCCCCCGCCCAGCCTCGGCCATCGTTTGGCCAAAGTGACGATGCATCAGCATCACACCCGTGGCATTCACCCGCATCGATTCGGCAAACTGCTCCATGGCACCATTCGCCCCTTTCATCGGGCGCAACACCGCGTTGTTCACGAGTCCATGAAGCGGACCAAACTTCGCCGTCACGCGTTCATGCAAGTCAATCACGGATGCTTCATCACCTTGATCGAGAGCTTCAGCGAAGACCGTGTGGCCCTTGGCGATTTCTTCATCAGCGACGACTTGCAGCTTCGTCACATCACGAGCCGCGAGAATGAGCGTGGCACCGGTCTGAGCCAGCATCGCGGCCAGACCACGACCGTAAAGACCTGCGCCACCGGTAAGCAGGATGGTTTTGCCTTGGAGGGAGAAAAGATCGGCAGACATGGCTCTTACTTGGATTGGTAAATCGAATCACTGCTCGGAGCTGCCGCGCCACCACCGAAGTCTTTGACCAGCTTGTGGAAGGCATTGCCGAGTTCGATGACATCAGCGCCGAGCGTGAAGACGCGGGTGCCTTCTTCGATGAGTTGGTCTTTTTGACCAAACAGCGAGGCCACGGCGACATATTTGCCATGCTTGAGGGCAGCGGCGTGGACACGCTTGCGCGCGGCGACGACTTCGGGGCATGTTGCTTGGCCGAGTTTGCCGATGCGGTGGCTGAAGTCGCCCGCGCCGAAGAGCAGCATGTCGTAGCCGGGCACGGCGGCGATTTCTTCAACCACTTCAATCGCCTCAGGACTTTCGATCTGAAGGATGACGAACTTCTCGGTGTTGCAGTGGTGCGCATACTCGGTCAGCGGCACCTGGCAGAAGAGGCCGTCCATGTTTCCGGCGTCGAGCGCTTTGCTGCCCATCGGGCGGCAGCGGACCATATCGACAACGTTACGCGCTTCATCAGCGCTGGTGATGTGCGGCACCATGATGCCGGTGGCGTCGCACTCGAAGGGTTTCACATACTCGCTGTAGCCACCTTTGTTGACACGGACGATGGTGTCCATGTCATAGAGCTTCGCGGCGCGGATCTGGTGCTCGAGATTGAGCCAGTCATTCGGCACATGCTCGTTGCACAGCCATACGGCGCTCAATCCAGCAAGACCGGCAAGCTCCACAATGCGGGGATCTCCCATGTTCAGCTTAAAGACGGTGCTGTTTTGACCGGCGCGGAGTTCGCGGAGGATGCGGGAGGAGCGGAGTTTCATGGTTCAATGAAGAGCGATGGCAAAAACGGTGCTATTCTGGAGATGGAGGCGGATGTGATGCTTGCCTGAGGGCAAATCAGCCAGCTTTTTCTCTTTCCAAGCAAAACGATAACGTGTGGTGTCTTTCTTCAAAGGCAGGCAACTGGCCTTGTCGAAGCCGGGGAGGCGCAAGCCTTCTTCATTGAGGATTTCGCACCACAAAGCCCCCTTCGCCGCGTTGGCGTTGACATAGATTCCCGTGCGTCCTGCGAGGTCAATGGGCTTCAGCGTGATCTGACCGATGTCGGGCGGCGATTTGATTTTGGGTGTTGGCGCTTCTGGCTCGCTGCGCAGACCAGCGAAACGATCCAGTGGAAGCGAAACCATACCCACACCGCTCTTTTGCTGGTCGCCGGTGATGTTCGTGCCGCCGCCGATGGCTCCGCTGCTGTAGGCGCCGTAGTAAAAGCGCATCTCGCGGCCTTCGATGACGATGTCGGCATTCGTGGCGAGCGTGCCACTATCGAATTGCTCACCAGAGCTGCGTTTGAGCCAGAGATCGCCACGAAACGGCCGCTGCCAGTCGATGCCATCGCGGCTGAGCATGAGTTCGATGTCCATCGTGCCGCCGCCGGGGCGGTTGAGGATTTGATTCAGGCTGAAGTAGCGGTCATGCCGGAAAAACACAGGCGAGGTGTGAAACTCCAGTGCCCCATCCTGCTCGTCGGGGAAGCAGACTATTTGAGGCTTGCTCCAATGCAGCAGATCCTTGCTCTCCACACGGCCCATGCCGTGCTTCCAGCCGAGTCCGCCATCCGGGCCTGGAATCCAAGCCTTGCCATAAATGGCCCACACCTTGCGCTTCGGATCATACAGCGGATCAGCCGCATCTGACATGCTGATGGGCCTCAAGAGCTGCCGCTTCACACGCCCATCCTGCAGCGTGGTCTCGGTGTAGGGATTCTCGCCTGAGAAAGGTGGCTGCAGCTTCTTGCCGCCGAAGGAGGTCGTGTAAAGCGGCGCTACCGTGTGCTTTGTCCAGCGGATGCCATCGGGTGAGAACGCGAGATGCAGCCCGGCGACGAGTTCGCCATTCGCGGTCTTGGCCCAGTCGTAGTAGAGCATCTTGCAGCGCTTGGCCGCGTCGGGTTCCTTCGCATCGACGATGACGCTGTTGCAGTAGCGGTCGCCATACAGGCCGCTGCCGATGAGCACGATGTTCGTGTTCTTCTCGCCATTGAAGTCGAAGAGGCCGAGATTCGGCTTCGTGAACGTGATGCCGTCCGCCGATTCGGCGTAGCAGACCACACACTCGTGCGTCTTGAAATGCGCCCGCTTACCCGCGTAAGCCTGATACCAGAGCTGATATTTGCCCGTGGCCTTGTCACGATGCACGCTCGTCCACGCGATGGCCATCTCCCATGGCTTGTCTTCGGTGATGAGCGGGTTCCGGGCATGACGCACCGGCTTTTCCAAAACACGACGCGTTCCCGCACGGAAGAGGACGTCGTGATCATCGACGAAAAGGATTGTGCGATCCGCCGCTAAGGCTTGGAGCGTGAAAACGGCCAGGAGCATGAGAAAGAGCTTCATGGCAGCCAGAGTGGGTGAAGTGAGCGCAACTGGTCACGATAGCGCTCGAAGCGCTCGTTGCTCACGCCTTCATACGGCGGCAGCAAACGTAACGGGAACTCGGGATCGTGGATACGGCAGAAGAGCTTGTCGAACGCTCCATCCATGTGAGCGGTGTTGCCGACGGCTTCTTTGAAGGTGGCGATGAGTCCGTCGAAATCGGCGGTGATGCTGGCGAGCGCGGCCAAGTCGCGTTCGTAACCAGCGCGGAAGTAGTCCAGAGCACGGGAGAAGTTCGTTGAGAGAAAGGAGATGAGGAAGCCGCAGTCGCCCATGTGGCAGGCTTTGGCGAAACCGACCTCGGTGATGAAGTGGCGGAGTTGTGGAGCGTCGGTGAAGAGGCTCTGGAGGCGCGTTACGTCGGCGGTGCTGTTTTTCGTTGCCACGAGGTTTTCGTGTTCGGCGGCCAGCACACCGTATTCGGCTCCGGTGATGATTCGGCCGCTGCGCATGAGGTTGTAGTGCAAAAACTCGCAGTCGGGAAAACGTCCACAAGTCTCGCGGAAGAAGGTTTTCAGTTCCGCATCGCTCAAAACACCCCAGCTCGGCAAACTGAGCTGAAAGCGCCTCGCCCCCATGTCGCGGGCACGCTCGATGCGTTCGATGATCGTCGGCAGCGAATGGCTGATGAGCCCCACCATGGCCTGTACGCCGTCGATTCGTGTTTCATCGAGAAACACACGCGTGATGGTGTCGAACTGCGTCTCGGTGACGGCGTAGCCTTCCCCAGCGGTGCCGAAGATGTAGAGATCGTGGATGCCACTTGCGATCTGATGGCGCACGCTGCGGCGGAAGATGTCCTCCTCGAACTCGAAGCGTTCATCCCACGGCACACAGCAAGTGGCGAGGATGCAGCGGCGGTAGCGAGGAGTGGTCATGCGGGTGATGCAAGACGACGCATCAGGGCGCTGGCGCGTCCCAGATCGCCACGCCCATATGGTAGCGCTGGTGGTTTTCGGAGGTCTTGGAATACCAGGCGGTGACGAGCTTGCCATCGGCGCGTTGCACGGTGCTGGGATAGCCGCAGTCAGACTCCAACGTGTGGGCGATGCGAATCGGCTCTCCCCAGGTTTTGCCCTCGTCGCTGGTGAGTTTGGCAAGAACCCCGAACTGGCCTTTCACACGGCTGCCATGGGCCAGAAGAATGCGGCCGTCTTTGAGACGAACCAAGTGGCCGTTGATCTCGTTTTTGGCGGTCACGCGATTCGGTTCGCCCCAGGTGACGCCGTCGTCCTCGGAAATGAAAATGTCCATGCCGGTTTCACGCGCGGCGGCCATCCAGCGCTTGCCGCCGAGGTGGAGGAGCGTGGTTTCGTTGCCGGTCTTGTGGATGGTGCCGGTTCGTGACCACGATTTGCCATCGTCATCGCTGCGGAAGTGCCAGGAGCGGTAGCCTTTCGTCTTCGTGCTCACCGCAGGATCAGTAAACTCGCCGCCGTAGCAGGAGACGTGCAATGCGCCGTCCTCGCCGATCTTGATGTCGCCAAACGGGATGCAGTGCGTCCATCCGGCATCGGGTGCAGGGAACTCTTTGATTCGCGACCAAGTCTTTCCACCATCGCTGCTGCGGCAGACCCAGGTGGAAAGGATGTCATCGCGGAAGGCCGCCTGCTTTGGACGCTGCGGTTGCTTCACATCCGTCCAGCCGGAGCAGAGCACGAGCAGGTCGCCATTTTTCGCCAGACCGGCGGCCACATTCATGCGGTTGGTGTTTTCGTCGTTTGGCGCGGGGATGCCGACCTTGGTCCAAAATTGCCCATCCGGGCTGTTCCAGCACTCAGCGGCTCCAGCGACCTGGCCGTGGCTCGGCTTGCCAAAGATCGTCGTGTTGATACTGCCATCAGGCATCAGCGTGAGGTTCGGCCAGGCGCAGACGTTGTCGATGGCAACAAAGCGGGTGATGTCTTCAGCGTGAAGCGAAGCACCGAGGGCGAAGAGCAGGGCGAGATGTTTCATGGGTCAAGGGATCGTCAAGGAGTGGTCAAGAGGTCAAGGCGGTCGTCTTGATGCGGGTTAGTCCGCAAAGCGCAGCGCAAACAGATCGGCATCCTTCATCTTCACGCGAAGGCGGATCGTCTGACCGGCGAACTTGGAGACATCGAGAACACTCGCTTCGAGATCGTCGCCGTAGAGTTCGGGCATGGTGGCCAGGACTTTGCCCGCGTCGTCGAGGGCATCGATTTGAAGGCTGCCAGCGGCGGAGGTGGAGTAGTTCAATACCAGATTTTTGCCGGTGAACTTGAGCGGATGCGTGGTGAACTCGCCCCCTTTGGCATCGGCATGCATGGAGGCGAAGCCTTGCTTCCGCACGCTGAGGCGGCGGATGCGGTGGTCGGCGTGGCGGTAGTGCTCGCTGATATAGAGCGACCATTCAGTTTCGCTGGTGATGATGCCGTTGGCGGTCATGTTGTTGCGGTCGGTCCAGTTCTTGAGATCAGGGCCAGGTCGCACCCAGGCTTCGAGGAAGGGCCGGTCCCAGTTCACACCGTCACGGCTGGACATGAAGACAGCATCGCTGACGCCAGGGCCTTCATGCTCAGGCACCTTTTTGCGGTTGGTGACAAAGCGTTTCGGGAAGGAGAGGAACAAATGCGGCGCGGTGGGGCACGGAACAGTGGCGCTGGTGTAGAAGTGCTCCATCGGCACGCCTTCTGCGTAGCGATGCGGCACTCCATCACTCCAGGCGAGGAAATCGGTGGAGGTGCAGCTTTGCACGGCGCGGACTTTGTTGCTGAAAATGCGGCTGAAGCAGGCGTAACGGTCGCGAGTCGCGTCCCAGAAGGCGAGGTTCTGTGAGTCGAAGGCGCCTTTGGTGATGACCGGCGTGTCCTTCATCTTTTTCCAATGAATGCCATCAGCGGAAGCGAAGGCGTAGAGTCCGCCAGGTGTCTCGCCTTGGTGCCAGTTCTTGCCAGGTTGTTTCACACCGCCAAGAGCTTTGTAACGTTCCTCGGGCTTGGTCTTTGGATTGGTGTCGAGGAAGGGCGAGAAGTTGTGCGATTCGACACCACGCCAGATGACGTTGTTGTCCTTCGTGCCGCCTGCCTCGATCAAACCGAGCTTCGGCCGTGTGAAATGAATGCCATCGGTGCTTTCAGCCACGCAGGTGACCTGCGCATCACTGTGATCGCTGCCGCCGGAGGAGCCGCGGTAATACATGAGTACCTTCTTGCCATCCTGGATGACGCTGAAGTAGGCGCAGGTCATGCCTTCCCAAGGTTGATCGGTGGTGAGGACGATCTCGCGCTTGATCGGATCATGCAGCTTGTGGGTGACACCGCTTTTCTGCGCGACGAGGAACTCATCAACGAACAATTCCCAGCGGGAGGCGATGTCGATGGGTTCGGCGGCGACCAGCGAGGACGCGGCAAGGAGGAACAGTGCTGTTTTCATAGTTCGGAAAGAATATCTGCGATGACGATGGCTACACCACCCTGCTCGCGGCTGCGGATGCCCGCGATGATGACGGCCATGAGCTCGACGGTTTCATCAAACGGCAACGGTCGCACGCCAGTGCGCAGCATGTCGATAAAGGCCACGAGCTGCCCCCGGAAGGCGTGATAGGTGTCGGTGAGCTTCAGCGGCAGATCGCCCTTCGTTCCATAAAGATGCACGGCCCCGAAGCTGCCATACGCATCGTGCAACGCGCCAATCGTGAGCTTCACGCCGCTGCGATGTGTGAGGTGCATCACATCACCGCCAGCATCGCTGTGGGCCTGGACGGTGAGGAAACCGGGACCAAGCAGCGGCTCCACGGCTTCCAGCGCATGGATTCCGTAGCGTTCCCAGGTCTTGCAGGTGAAGCTGGTGATCCAGCGCAGGTCGCCGAGCTGCGAGAAATCGGCCCGCATCTCCGGCGCGTAGCGCATGCCGCTCGTCGAGAGGATGATTTTGCCTGCACGATGCCATTCCACGAACTGACGCAGTTCCAGGATCGTCGTCGCCATCGGTTTGTCGATGAAAACGGGCAATCCGGCCTCAATAAAAGGCCGCGCACGACGCACATGATCCGTTCCGTCGTCCGTGGCGATCACGGCGGCATCGACATGGCCGATCACGTCCTCGGGTTTCGTCACCACATGCTCGATCAGGCTCGCGGCGGCCACTTTGGGAGCATCCGCAGGATCATCGCACCAGATGTGCGTCACCCTTGCTCCAGGAATGCGGACGGACTCGAGCGGTTGCTTGCCCATATAAACGGGAATGCCAGCGTAGGGGCACTTCTCCATCTCATCGGGGTTGTAGCCGTTGATGATGCCGCTCCAGGAATACGGGTGACCGTTTCCTTCGATCATGCCGAGCATGGCGAGACGTAATTCAGCGCTCATTGGATGACGATGGCTGCGCCGGTGGCTGCAGAACGCAGCGCCGCCTGATTGAACTTCAATGTCTGCACAGCCTCTTCAAAAGTGGCCAGCGGCGCTGGCTTGCCCTCCATGCCGTCGAGAAAGGCATGAGCCTGCGCGATGAAAAGATCATCGCGCTCCAGCGGCGGCGTGACATTCCAGGTCCATGTGCTGTCGCCGTGCCGCAAAAAGCCCCAGCGCCGCTCGTGCAGCTCGATTTTGATGCTGCCACGCTCACAACCGATGAGGAGCGTGGTTTCATTCGGAGCCTGAAATTGGTTCATCGAAAAACTCACGAGCACATCGCCATGACGGGCGCTGACATTCACCGTGTCCTCCACCGTCACGCCTTCCAGCGCCTGATGAGTTGCGTCGCAATAGAGCCGCGTGCATGGGCCGACGAACCATTCGGTGGCGTTCACCAGATGCGTCAGCGCGTCCTGGATTGCCCCGCCGCCGGTCTCATGCCGCGTGTAGTAGATCTCGCGATAGGCCGGGCGGAAGGTCGGAAAATGCTGGCCTGACACAGTGCTGGCCTGAAGAACACTCCCCAGCACGCCGGTTTGCAGAAAGTCCCGCGCTCCAAGCATCCACGGCATGCAGTGGAAAACGTAGGCCACCGCAACAAATTGCCCAGGCCGCTCTGCGATCACAACACGCACCTCGGGCACCATGGCCGTGTTGATCGCCAGTGGCTTCTCGATGAAAACATGCAGCCCGGCCCGCAGTAACTTCAGTGTCATTGGCAGATGATGCTGGGCAGGCGTGCAGACCACCGCCGCATCGAATTTCGCCCCTGCCAGCGCATCATCCAGCGACGCAAACGTCGGCACGCCATAACGATCCTGCATAGCCGTGAGCAGCGCAGGATTGGCATCGCAGGCCGTCAAGGCGCAACGCCCGGTCTTTTGAAAGCAACGCAGGTGACGCTCACCAATGCTCCCGCAGCCGATGATCAGGATTGATTTCATTGAACACAACAAACGCGGTCCACCGCCTGAAACCTAACTCGTTTTGCTGGTCACACGCGGAGACCATTGCCGGGCACTACTCTAACTGGAGCTTCGCTAGCGAACCGTAAAGACCACCGGGCTTCGACACGAGTTCATCATGGGTTCCACGCTCGATGATCGCCCCGCCGGACATGGCGAGGATCTGATCGCAGCGGCGCACGGTGCTGAGGCGGTGAGCGATGATGATGCTGGTGCGGTTTTCCATCAGCTTGTCCAGCGCGTCCTGCACGAGGCGCTCGCTCTCGGCGTCGAGGCTGCTCGTGGCCTCGTCGAGGATCAGGATGGCCGGGTCAGCGAGAATGGCGCGTGCGATGGCGATGCGCTGGCGCTGACCACCGGAAAGCTGGGTGCCACGATCTCCCACCAGAGTGTGGTAGCCCTCGGTGAGGCCGATGATAAACTCATGCGCGTTCGCCTTCTTCGCGGCGTTGATGATCTCATCCTCGGTGGCGCCCGGTTTGCCGTAGGCGATGTTTTCCTGGATGCTGCCGCCGAAGAGAAGCACTTCCTGCGGCACGAGCGCGAGGTTCCGTCTCAGCTCGGTGAGCGTCATGTCGCGAATCGGGCGACCGTCGATGAGGATTTCGCCCGTCGTCGGCTCATAAAAGCGGAATAGCAACGCGACGCTGGTCGATTTGCCCGAGCCGCTCGGCCCGACGAGCGCGATGCGCTGACCGGCCTTGGCGCTGAGGTTGAAATCATGCAGCACCACGGCCTCGGGACGCGTGGGATAGGCGAAACTGACGCCGCGCATCTCGATCTCGCCCTTGAAGCGTGTCACGGCGGCTTTTTCAGTGTCCTGCGGCTCCACTTCATCCTTCAAAATTTCACGCACGCGCTCCGTGGCTCCCAGCGAGCGCTGAAGCTGCGTAATCAGCTCCGGGAACTGCATGAAGGAGGCCGCGATCATGCCGCTGAGGCCCGCAAACTGTGTCAGTTCCTCTTTCCCGATCTCGCCGAAGTTCAGCATGCGCATGGCGAACCAAGTCACCAGGATCAAGGCCACGCTGAAGGCGAAGATGATGAAGGCGATGAACGAGGCACGCGGAATAGCAGCGCGCAGCACCGTGGTCAGGTACTCGCCGAGGTTTTTCTCATAGCGGGCCATCTCATGCACTTCATTGCGGAAAGCCTTCACGCTCACGATGCTTTGCAGGCTTTCATCCACCACGACCTGCGAGGCGGCGAGGTTGTCCTGCGCTTTTTTGGTCAGCTTGCGGATGCGGGAGCCAAAAATCGCGATCAGCACGATCACCACCGGAATGGTACCGACCATGAACAGCGAGAGCTTCACCGACATGTTCAGAATGAGGATCAGGCAGAGCGACAGCATCACCGTGTGGCGGATGAGCATCGGAATCGTCACCACCAGCGTCTCGCGCATGGCTTCGACATCGTTGGCGAGACGTGAAGCCAGTTCGCCGACGCGGCGCTGGTTCAAAGTCGCCATTGGCAGGCGGATGATGCGGCTGAACGTGTCCAAACGCAGCGCCGCAAGCGCCCGCTCGGAAGCCTTGGCGAACAGCATGATGCGGAAAAACGCGATGACTGCCTGGATGGCGACGATGCCCACCAGGAACCACAGACTGTCGTTGAGCTCGGCCATCCATTCCGGCCCCGTGGCCCCACCAATCCCCTTCCCTGCCAGTGCAGCCAGTTCTTTGATGAAGACAATCGTCATGCCGCCGGTGATCGCCAGCGCAATGAGCGCGGGGATGAACACATTGGCGTGTGGACGCAGGTAGGTCAGGAAAAAGCCGGCGTCTTTCCACGCCGCACGGTCCCACAGTTTTTTGCTTGCTCGTTCTTCAGCCATTCTTGGTTTCTTTTACTCCACGCGCACAGTCCAGCGGCGGGTTGGTTTGTCAGTGAGTTCCAACACGCTCAGGCTTTCGGCGTCGTCGCCATGGCGGTTAGCACGTGTCAGAAAATAGGAGCGACCACCGCCGCTGAGGCGCGCATTGATGCCGATCTCGCTGTTGCCATTCCCCAGCGCCCACTCGTGCAGGTACAAATACGTTTTTGGCAGGCTGATCGTGAGCCTCCGAGCACCAGAGGCTGAGCTGCTGAGCTTCGCGGTGAGTTCCTTCACATCAAACACCGCTGCGTAACCACTCCCGAAGGCCCAGGGGGCGATTTCATCAATCTGCGCCACGCCATCAGCTGCCTTGCCGGTGATGCGCAAGGCCGCCGTCGCACCAGGAGTAAGGCGCTTGCCATAGCTTCGGGTATCGAGATTGAGCAGCAGTTCAAAACCCTTGCCCGCTTCATCATCCACGAGATCGACCCCGGTCAGGTCGAAGGTGAGAAAGAGCTTCATCCCATCCGCATCCGCCCGCAGTGTGACCGCGCTGGCCTGACCGTCCACCGCGCCCATGGGCACTGGCTCTTTGAGGCCAAAATTGCGAACCACCTCGATGTATCGGTCAAAAGTCTGCCTCACACCATTGGCGCTGACTGCAAGGCTCAGTGGCAGCCGCTGGCGAAACGGTGCCTTTTCATCCACTGGCAAAGGTAGCGTCAGTTTCAGCGTCTCAGCACCATTTGCGTCGAGACTGACTTTGTCTTCCTGCTTGCGACCGGCCCACTCGACTTCCCAGGCGGCGGAAAGGCTCTGGCCGGTGGTGTTTTCGATCTCAAGGGCCGGTGAGAAGTCTTTCTCGGCATTGAAGATGGTACGCGCACCCCAGGCGGCGCTGAAGGGCTGCAATGGGGCGACGAGATCCTGAATCCTTGATTCTTTGCCCGCGATCACGAGCACCGGCAGCCGCACCATGGCATCGCTAAGCGGAAGTGAGCGGGTGCCAGTGATGATGTAATCCACCTGCACTGTTTCTTTCGCGCCTGCGGCGAGTTTGATCTGGGGCTTGGCGTCCTTGAGACGGAATCCGGCAGGCACAAGCGGCAGCACAGTCAGTGAGAGCGCCTCACTCGTGGTGTTGGCGAGCTGGAATTCCAGTTTGAGAGCGCCTGCTCCTGCCAGGGTGGCTTTCACATCGCTCACGCTCCAGGCCACGCGGGTAGAGCCGGTCATCACATCCTGAAAAAGAATACGGCCCATGGCCTCATGTGTTTCCGCCGTGGGTGTGGCGATCTGGCCTGCGGGGGGGAGGTTCAAGCAACTCTGATACTGCTGCATCACCGCTGGGAAGATCAGATGCGGCTCGCCTACGGCCGCTGGTAGCACGATCAGGCGCGAAAAGTCACCCAGGTCCGAGAACAACAGATTCTCCGCCGCACAAAAATCCCGCATCACGCTGGATGCACCACGCGTGAGTGCCAGACTCGTCTCCTCCGGGTCTGCGGCCTGGGGGATCGGCCCGGCGACGATCATCTCAAGGCGGTTGCCATTGACGGTGTCACGCACGCTGAGCAGGGCGGAACTGATGTCCGCCATTGGGGTGCCTGCCATGCCGTCTTCCAGACCATATGCCAAGATCACGAGGTCCGGCTGGCCTTGAAAACCCACCGTCGCTAGCGCCGAGGCGGCGGAGACAATGCCTGATGTGCGTACCGGCTGGAGCAGGATTTCCGGCCCCATCACCATGGATTCCTTGCTGCGGAGCTTCGATCCGGGTCGCAGCACACGCACGCCCCCGGTGTAGTAAAACTGGCTCGCTAGCGCCTTCGCAAACGCCCCGGCAAAGCTCCTCAGCAGCGGGTCGGCATCGCCGTCTTTCTTTGCCCCGTCGAGAATCGCGTCTCCGAGCACCACGATCTGCACGCGGTCGCGGCGGGTGAGCTTCAGCAAGGTCTGCGGCAGAAACTTCTGCCAGCGCTCACGCTGTGCGGGTGAGAGGTCAAAATAGGCTCGCGGCTGCAGCTCCGGCGCGGGCATTTTTTCCTCTGCGTCACGAGCGGCGGCCTGGAGAGTCGGAAGATCAGGCTTGGCCCCGGCAGGAGCGGCTGCGGCCGGAGCGGCGGCAGGCGGCGTCTCCGGCGTCTGCGCCAGGAGACCCTCCACGGCCAGCAGCGCCAAAGCGCCAAGGAGGGGGAAAGTCGTTCGGTTGGGAAACATGCCCTGTCATTTCGGCGAGACCTGCGGCGGCTGCAACCGGGGAGTGCTGGAACGTCCGATGAACTCAAAGCGCCGCGTGGCAGCAGCTCGGAACGGCGTCGCTGCCGAAATCGAGGGTTCCACGCAGACGCCAGGCCATGATGAGAGCGGCGGTGAAGGCGAGGGTGCGCTGAATTTTGCGCATGGTCTGCGGCTGCACTTTGCCGCTGATGAGGTGGAGCTGGGTTTGGGCGAGCCAGAGCAGCGGGAGCGTGCCCAAACCGAAGGCGAAGGCGAATTCGGCTCCTTTGATGGCAGAACCATTCGCCATGGCGAGGGCGAACATCAGATAAAGCGGACCGCAAGGCAGCAGCGGCGTGGCGAAGCCGAGCAATCCAGCCCGAGTGGCGCTGTGCATGCGAAAAGCGAAGGTCTGAATGCGGCGCACGCCAGAGCGAAGAAACTGCGGCTTTGGCAGATACGTTTCCAAACCCATGCCTACGATGGCGAAGGCGATGACAAGCAACCAAGGCAGCACGATGCCCGCGCCATGCTGGAAGAACTTCAGCGGCATGACGCCGATCATTCCCGCGATGGAACCGACAACGGCATACGAAACGAGCCTGCCAGCGTGATACAAACCGGTGTCGCGCATGAAGCTGGCCGCGCCCGGCTTGGACGACACGGCCCAGGAGCAGGACAACGGGCCGCACATGCCCACGCAGTGGACGCTGGTGACGAGTCCGGCCAGAAAGGCGGCGGCGCTGGTATCAATGGACTGCATGGGTGCGATTGGTCAGCGGAATCTCAGGCGGCGCGTTTTTGATGGCGAGCGAGATGAAAAAGACCCACCAGGACACAAAACCGATGAAGGCGACGGCCACGAAGATCCATGGGCGGCTAGAGATACATTTCGGGATCATGGCAGTTAGTGGATGAAGTCTTTGGCGTTGAGCGTGGCGGCGGGGGCGTGATCAGGATCAGGGCCGAGGTATTCCATGACGCGGGTCTCGTTGCTGTCGCCACGGGCGGTGTCGGTGACTTTGATGCGGAACTTGAAGTGCTCTTTAAAGTCGGCCTGAGGCAGGGTGAGGACGATGGTCTTCAAATCTTCGCCCATAGGTGACAGCGTGATGGTTTGATCGACCCCGACGATCTTGAGCGTGTTGGGCACATCGCCGACGAGCTCGATCTTGTAGATGGATTCAGCGTTGCGCTTATTGATGATGCGGAGCTGGAACTGATTGCGGATGATGCCGGCATCGACGTAGAACGAAGCCCCGCCCATGCGCACGACGCTGGCACGCAGCGGCGAGATGCGCGTGGTGGCGAAAGTGAAAGCCACGGCGCCGATGATGAGCATCACGGTGTACAAGATCGTGCGCGGACGAACGAGACGCGTTTTACCGCCTTGCAGGCCGACGTAGGAGTCGTAGCGCACGAGTCCTTTCGGACGCTTGAGCTTGAGCATGATGTCGTCACAGGCATCGACACAGGCGGCGCAGCCGATGCACTCCAACTGGAGGCCGTTGCGAATGTCGATGCCGGTGGGGCAGACCTGCACGCAGCGGCGGCAGTCGATGCAATCGCCCGCAGGCTTTTCGACGGTGGCTTTGCCGCGAGGCTCGCCACGTTTTTTGTCGTAGCCGATGACGACGGAGTTGTCGTCGGTCAGGGCGGATTGGAGTCGGCCATAGGGGCAAAGGATGATGCAGAACTGCTCACGGAACCAACTGAACGAAAAATACAGCGCACCGGTGAGGAACAGCACGACGCCGAAGGCCTGCGCATGATGCACCGGCGAATGCTGCATCATTTCATAAAGCGACTTCAGCGAAACGAAGTAGCTGAGGAAGATGTGGGCGATGACGGCGGAGATGAGCAGGAAAACCGCATGCTTGAACACACGGCGGGCGATCTTGGAGGCTGTCCAAGGCGCGTCTTCAAGCTGGCGACGCGCAGGGCCGTCGCCATCGATCCAGCGCTCCACACGGCGGTAGAGCTGCTCCATGAACACGGTGTAAGGGCAAGTCCAGCCGCACCACACACGACCAAACAGCGAGGTGACGAAAAACAGCGAGAATGCGAGGCCTGTAACCAGGAAAAAGCCGATCCAGAGATCCTGGGTGGCCAAGGTGAGGCCGAAGAAGTGAAAGCGGCGCTGCTGAACGTCGAGAAAGACAGCGGGAAAGCCGTTCACCGGAATCCACGGCAGCGCTACATAGATGACCAGCAGCACCAGCGCCGCGACTCGTCTCCAGAACGTGAAGGGGCCATGAACATCCGACGGTTGCACGAATTTACGCGAGCCGTCGGCGTGGATGGTGGAGAGTGAGTCGAGTGTGGGGGTGCTGGGTTTCATTTCCGTGCCTGGCGCGTCAGGCGGATGCTGTCCGAATTACTTTTTCAAAGGTGAATCTGCAGAGAGCGTGATGGGTTCGCCCTTCTTGTGCTTGCTCAGAACGAAAGCCACGACTTCGACGACACGGTTGAGACCGAGCTGCGGCTCCCACGGCGGCATGCCTTTGGTGAGATCAGGCGCGCCTTTGCGCACGATGTTGAGAAGCTGCAACGGATTGCCGCCGTGTTTCCATTCGGTGTCGTTGAGAGGCTGGCCAGGAAGCTTGGCACCATTGATGTGCGCGGAGAGATCCGGCGCGTGGCAGGCGACGCAGGTGGTGGCAAAGGTGGCTGCGCCTGCGCCCACAATCTTTTCATCCTGGGACATGGCCCAGAGTTTGTCGTCGGTGAGCTTTTCGAGCTCTTTGAGTTGGATGGCTTTGATGTTGGCGAGCGCCTTGTCCACCTGCTCCTCCCCGGATTCACCGAGGCTGAGCTGATAGTAGGCCACCCAGGCGATCACGAACCAGACCATGGTGATGTACCAGGTGAAGAGCCACCAGTTCGGCAGCTTTTGATCGTACTCCTGAATGCCGTCGTAGGTGTGCTCACGGAGCACGGGACCGTTGTTGGGAGATGGGGGTGTCATAGCGAGGAAGGGAGAAAAAGTGTGGCGGTTGTCAGTCGTCCAAAGGGAGCCGGGAGAGCTTGTCCGCGCTGCCTTTGCGCATGCAGATGGCACCCACGATGAAGATCGCGAACACGGCGAATGTGACGCCAAAGGCGACGTAGGGCACCCAGTCGAGCGCGGTGTCGTAGATGATGCGTTTGTACATGATGGGCGGCGGGTTGGATTATTTCGTGACGGCGGAGCTGCGGAATCCGTCTGGGATGCTGGGCTTCAGCGGGAACGGAATGCCTGCGGGAGTGCCTTTGAGTTTTCCTTCCAGCTCCGGCACATCGAATTTCCCGAGCTTTTGCAGGTAGGCGATGAGGGCGACGATCTGCGTGTCTGGCAGCACACCCGTGCGGCCCTGCGTCTCGAGTTCTTTGACGATCTGGATGCCCTGCTCGACGGCCTTGGTCTTGACCTCGGTGTCGGTCATCGCGGGATATGGCACCCCGAGCTGGGTCATGACCATGATCTTCTTCCGCAGAGTCTTCTGGTCGAACTTGTCGGTGAAGAGATGCGGATAAGGCGGCATGTTCGAGCCGACGGAGATCGCGCGAGGGTCCATCATGTGGTCGTAGTGCCAGCTATGCGGGTATTTGCCGCCTTCACGGGCCAGATCAGGACCGGTGCGTTTCGATCCCCATTGGAAGGGATGATCATAGATGCTCTCGCCAAGGCGGCTGTAGTCGCCGTAGCGCAGCACATCCGGCAGCATGGTGCGGATCATCTGCGAGTGGCAGTTGTAGCAGCCTTCGCTGACGTAAATGTCGCGTCCGGCGAGTTCGAGCGGCGTGTAGGGCTGCTGGACGCGATCCTCGACGTTAGTAGCACGGTTCACCATGACGGTGGGAATGATCTGAATGAGTCCGCCAAGCGCCACGGCCACAAAGGTAAGCACTGTGAAGGGCATCCAGTTGTGCAGCAGGCTGTCATACCACTGCGACCAGCGGTGGTGGCCGCGCTGGAAGCGCTTGACCGCCAGGAAGGAGAAGACCAGCGCACAGACCAGAGCCGCGATGTCTGCGCCCGGCGGAAGGAAGAGCCAAGCGAGGATGAGGATCAAGCCGCCCATAGAGCAGGCGATGGGATCATTGAGGAAGGTTTCCCTCATGCCCATCGTGTCGCGCTGGTTGCGCTCGATCACGGCCACCTCGCGGGTTTCGTTCACGGGGCTGCCTTTGCGGATGGTCAGCCAAATGTTGACGCCCATGAGGATCATGCCCACGAGGTAGAGCGAGCCACCCACGATGCGGAAGCCCATCATGGCGCGGATGGAGGTCAGGGTGTCGATGAAGTTCGGGTAAACCAACGCGGTGCCATCCGGCGTGGTGGCGTTCAGCATGAGGCCCTGCATGATGCCGGAAACCCACATAGCACCGACATAGATGAGAATGCCGATCAGACCGAGCCAGAAGTGGAAGTTTGCCCAGGCCAGGGAGTAAAGCTTTGTGCCATACAGCCGCGGCGTCAGCCAGTAGAACATCCCGGCCGCCATAAAGCCGTTCCAGCCCATCGCACCGGCATGGACGTGACCGATGGTCCAGTCGGAGTAGTGAGAGAGCGCATTGACCGCACGGATGGAAAGCAGCGGCCCCTCAAAGGTGGACATGCCGTAGAACGTCACGGCGGCGATGAAGAACTTCACCACAGGATCGGTGCGGAGCTTGTCCCAGGCACCACGCAGCGTGAGCAGTCCGTTGAGCATGCCACCCCAGCTCGGTGCCCACAGCATGAGACTGAAGAAGGTACCCAGCATTTGCAGCCACTTCGGCAGCGCCGTGTTCAGCAGGTGATGCGGCCCCGCCCAGATGTAAATGAACACCAGCGACCAGAAGTGAACGATGGAGAGACGATACGAATACACCGGACGCTCCACCGCCTTCGGCAGGAAGTAGTACATGATGCCGAGGATCGGCGTCGTGAGGAAGAAGGCCACGGCGTTGTGCCCATACCACCACTGCACCAGCCCGTTCTGCACCCCGGCAAAGATCGTGTAGCTGTGCGTCCAGCTCGTCGGGATCGAGAGATGGTTCACGATGTAAAGCATCGCGATGGTGATGATGGTGGCGATGTAGAACCACAACGCGACGTAGAGGGAGGGCTCGTTGCGCTTCGCCAGCGTCCAGAAGAAATTCACCGAGAACACCACCCAGATCAGCGCCACGGCGATGTTGATCGGCCAGATCAGCTCCGCGTACTCCTGACCCCGAGTCAAACCCAGCGGCAGCGTGATCGCCGCCGCTACGATGATGAGCTGCCAGCCCCAGAAGTGGATGTTGGAGAGCAAGTCCGACGCCATGCGCGCCTTGCACAACCGCTGCGTGGAGTAGTAGATGCCAGCGAACATCATGTTCCCCACGAAGGCGAAGATCACCGCGTTCGTGTGCAGCGGACGCAGGCGGCCAAAGCTGAGCCAGGAGGCGAGATTGAGCTGATGAAAGTTCAACTGCGAGGCGACGAACACGCCTGCCAGCATGCCCACGATGCCCCAGATGATGGAGGCGATCATGAAGCGCCGGACGCTGCGGTCGTCGAACTCAATGGTGATTTTGGAGGCGGTGTTGGTCATGGCGTTGGGTGAAAAGGCTCAGAAATGGGGGAAAGGGAGGCTGGGCGGGCAGGTGCGCCGTCATCCAGCGGCAGCAGGGCGTCCTGCTCGATGCTGCGGTGCTTTCTCTGCGAGCGCTCCCCGAGGAACAGCACCGCAAACAGCACGGCGAAGGCGAGGCTCATGAAGATGGTGACAGCGAAAACTTCCATTGTTGCCGCAATAGAGCGCACACCTGTTTTCCATGCTCGGCATGCATTGCTTGAAGCTGCCCGGATTTTGCGGGGCATTTTTCGCACACCGCGCAAAGGAAGATCAGCGCCCGGCGCGTTGGTTTGCCATCCATCTGCCGCCATGCGCCTACTCCTGCCGCTTTTCCTCGTTTCCAGCCTTTCCCTTTTCGCTCTCGAAGCGCCCGTAAAACTGCGGGAGCACCCACTTCCCGACGCAGTGAAGCCAGAGGGCAGCGGGGCGCAATTTGTGGACCTCAACGGCGACGGTTTTGAAGACATCGTGATGTCCAACCCGCGTGAGTATGGCGTGTTCCTGTTCGTGCCGAAGGAACGGGCCAAAAAGAACCTGCAATGGGACGAAGGCTGGTCGCAGGTTATGCGGGAGGGCAAGGTGGGCGACGCAAACAGCCTGCCGCTGATCGTGGATGCAAACGGCAGCGATCAAGGCGTCACGTTTCGCGATGGCGCAATGTGGATCGAGGCGACGAAACAACGCATCGCCTTCTCCGAGCTGCTCAAAGTGCCCGGACCTGCGCCAAGATCGCCGCAGGACTCACTGAAGGCACTCAAACTGAAGCCTGGCTTTGAGGCGATGCTCGTGGCGCATGAACCGCTCGTGCAAGACCCCGTGTTCATCGACTGGGATGCCAAGGGACGCATGTGGGTCGTGGAAATGGGCGATTATCCCTTCGCGCCCGGCGAGAAGACCAACGACGGCAGCATGGGACAGGGCAAAGTGTCCGGGTTGCAGACCGGACGCGTCAAAATCCTCACTGACATGGATGGCGACGGTGTTTATGACAAGTCCACGCTGTTTCTCGACGGCCTGAAGCATCCCACCGGCCTCGCTCCCTGGAAAAACGGCGTCTTCATCGCCAACATCCCAGACATCTTCTACGCCGAGGACACGGATGGCGATGGCAAGTGCGACAAGCGCGAAACGTGGTTCACCGGCTTCACCGCTGGCAATCCGCAGCATCTCGTGAACGGCTTCTGCTGGGGGCTGGACGGCTGGTTCTACGGCGCGAATGGCGACAGCGGCGGCGACATCACCTGCATGAAGACGGGCAAGAAAATCGCCCTCGGCACGAATGACTTCCGCTTTGATCCGCGCACGGGCGAGTTCGCGCTCGAAGGCGGTCGCAGCCAGTATGGCAAGTGGCGCGATGATTTCGGCAACTGGTTCGGCAACAACAACAGCACCATCGGCTGGCACTACTGGCTGCCGTTTCGCCATCTGGAACGCCATCCCGAGATCGTGGCGAAGTCGATTCGCGGCAATCTGAACGACGAAAAGCGTGTCTTTCCCGCCAGTCCGCCGGTGCGGCGCTTCAATCAGGCGAGTTTCGTCAACACGCTCACCTCCGGCTGCTCGCCCATGCCGTTTCGCGACACGACCTTCGGCGCGGATGGCGAAAACGTCCTGTTCATCTGCGAACCGGCCAACAACCTCGTGCATCGCGAGGTGTTGAGCTACGACGGCGCTTCCATCACCAGCCAACGTCATCCTGGCGATGCGGAGAGCGAGTTCATCGCCAGTGAGGACAACTGGTTCCGTCCCAGCATGGCCCGCACCGGCCCGGATGGCGCGCTTTACGTCGTGGACATGTATCGCCTCGTGCTGGAGCACCCGGAGTGGATTCCGGCAGAGATCGCGAAGGGACTCGATTTGCGAGGCGGCGAGGACAAGGGGCGCATTTATCGCATCGGGCGGACCGGACCGCCTGAAGGCGGAACTACAGTACAAAATCCTGTGGCCGCGATGGCTTCGCCGAATGGCTGGGTGCGTGACACCGCACAGCGCTTGTTGATTGAGCGCGGTGATGCGGGTGCCGTTACTGAATTGAAGAAACTGCTCACCGCCGCTCCTGCGGTGCGGATTCAGGCCGCATTCACCCT
>JBIKYB010000002.1:0-61741 GCA_044355475.1 Prosthecobacter sp. | reverse complement strand
TGGCAGGACGCCCAAGCCGTTCTCAGATTGGTTGGTCGTCCTTGGCTGCAGGATCAAGCAAACGTTTCGTATCCGGGCTAAACTACGATTAAATCGTCAGGATGGTATTATTCCCGAGCCGT
This sequence comes from Prosthecobacter sp., assembly GCA_044355475.1. Classification (GTDB taxonomy): domain Bacteria; phylum Verrucomicrobiota; class Verrucomicrobiia; order Verrucomicrobiales; family Verrucomicrobiaceae; genus Prosthecobacter. The sequence goes on along the minus strand of JBIKYB010000002.1, from coordinate 61,619 downwards.
GGAGCCTATCGACATATCACCCCTGACGAGGTTGCCTCCGACCACGATTCGGAACTATCGAGATGGAGACTTTGAGTCCGCATATAGAGTCATCAGAGAGATTGGCATTTATCGACTAGGCCGTGACCTCCGCGCCTGGGACAAGAGCTTCATGGAATTGAGCAGTTTCATGTGGGTCGCTATCGTGGACCAGGAGATTGTGGGTTTCGCTGGCATGTCCATTCCGAGCGATGGTTTTATTTATTTCCACACAGACTTGGTTTCCCCGAGATTCCAGGGGCGCGGGTTGGGAACCCTTCTTACGCTGACTCGCTTTGCCGCTCTCGCAGACGACTCTGTTCAGGGCATCGGCGTCTTGGCGACTGAGCACTCCAACTCATTCTACAGGAGATTTGGTTTCGAACTGGAGGGAGAGCCGCAACTTGATCCTTTTGCGGGCTACCACATCCATCGCATGTCCAGAGAGTTCACACCAGTGGTTGGACAGTCAGCCGACTCTCTTCTTGATGGGCTTGAGAAAGTGACGTTTGACACCTCATTTCCCGATGATCCATTCTCAGAAGAACTCGAACAATGAACACATTAACCACAACCCAAGCCGAACGGATGCAGGCTACGGCTCGAATGGCATCTGTCGTGTCATCGACGCCTCCCGCTCGCCGTCGCCTGATCCGAGTCGTTATGGCCAGAAAATCATGAAACTAGGAAAACCGGAAATCAGTTTAGCCGTCTCTGACATCAAAGCGTCTTTAGCGTTTTACGAGGCACTTGGATTCAAGCGTGTCGAAGGAGCCGAAGAGGAAAAGTGGGTTGTTGTAGCACAACCAGACCTCCGAATTGGATTATATGAAGGTCACGTTGATGCGAATTCACTGACCTTTTTCGGAGGCGATATAGAAGCGATTGCGGTAAAGCTACATGAAGCAGGTTTCGAACTCAAACAGGGCCCCGAAACTGAAGAAGATGGTAGCTCTGGAGCGAAAGCAGTCGATCCAGACGGGAATCTGATCTATTTCAACACGTAACCCATCACGGCCATAACCCTCAAGTTAGCTTTTAATCGGGCGTCGATGAGTGTAGATGAGGTCTTGAGTGCCTAGCCCGACTTCAAAGGTCACGGTTGTCGAACACTGCCTTGCCGCGAAGCGGCATCCTCCAAGCGAAGCCATGCCGCAGAGCTTACGCCGCAGGATCACCCCTTGGAGCGTCCACCGCACTTCGCCGGAGCAGGCGACTGAATCCAACTTGTCCACGCTCAGGGCGCGGGTGTGGAATGCTCAAGCCGCTGCTGTTTCACAACATGCCGTGCTCTTTGAAGCTGAAGTAGGGCAGGGGGCGCGATTCGGACGGCGTGCCGATGATGACGTGGTCTTGCAGGAGGAGACCGGTGGCGTCGGCGGCTTCACGGAGACGGCGGGTGATGCGCCGGTCGGCGTCGCTGGGGGAGGGATCGCCGCTGGGGTGGTTGTGGATGAGGACGAAGGCGTGGGCGTTGTGAATGAGAGCCTTGCGCAGCAGGTCACGGGGGGCGGCGGTGCATTCGTTCAAGCTGCCGCGAAAGACTTCTTCCGTGCGAGCCACGGCGAGGCGGGTGTTGAGCAAAATGATGCGAACGGATTCGTAGCCGAGAGCCTGCATCTCCGGGCCGATGTAGGTGTAGATGCGCTCAGGACGGTCGAGGATGACCTCAGTGTGCGAAGGTTCCTGGGCGGCGCGGCGGCCGAGTTCGAAGGCGGCGGCGAGTTTGGCGGTCTTGGCGGGGCCGAGGGCCTTGATCTTGCTCAAGATGGCAGGCTCAAGGCGGGAGAGTTCGCGGAGGGATTTGTGATCCCGCAAGATACGCTGGCCGATTTGCAGGGCGTTTTCTCCCTTGGTGCCGGTGTTGATGAAGAGGGCGAGGAGTTCGGCATCCGACAGTGCCTGGGGGCCGAGGCGGAGCAGGCGCTCACGCGGGCGGTCGTTTTCTGGGATGTCGTGGATGCGGGACATGATACATTCGTCCTCCTACTCGAACTCGTTCTCGATTCGAGCGTGTGTCATAGGCGTGTGAGAGACGAGTTTCGTGTGGCGGCTCTCCTGGTGGGTTCTTTGCTCGTGGAGCAGTAGAATTGAGGACGAGTAGGAGTAGGAGAACGAGTACGATTTAATGAATGGCCCGGCACTGATCGAGCAGGCTGTGGAGGTAGCCGACGATGTCATTCAGTGCCTGTTTGTGAGGCGTGGCGGCGAGGCCGATCAAATCCTCACGGGCGGAGGCGAGGAGATCCTGGGCGAACTTGACGGCACGTTCGACAGCACCTTCGTAGTCGGCGATGCTGGCGAGGATGGTGGTATCCATCGGCTCGCCTTTGAGGAGCATGCGGCTGAGTTTTTGCTTCTGCGCCTCGGTGGCACCCTCCAGGAGGTAAAGGATGGGCAGCGTGAGCTTGCCACGGGCGAGATCGGTGCGGAGCGTTTTGCCGACGGTTTTTTCGTCGCCTACGATGTCGAGGCAGTCGTCGTAGATCTGGTAGGCGGTGCCGAGTTTCAGGCCATAGTCGCGCAGGGCGGTCTGGATGGCCTCCGGTTGCTGATTGAGACGTGCGCCGAGTTCGGCGGCAGCGGCGAAGAGCGCGGCGGTCTTCATCTCGATCATCTTCAAATAATCGGCGACGGAGAGATTGAAGTCGAACCGGCGCTGAGTTTGCAGGATTTCGCCGGTGCAGACATCTCGCGAGGATTTGGCGATGGTGCGGCAGACGTACGTGTCGTCAAATTCAGTGGCGAGCTCCAGCGCATAAGCGAAGAGGCTGTCTCCCAGCAGCACGCTGAGGCTGCTGCCCCATTTGGCGACGGCGGTGGGCTGGGCGCGGCGGATGTCAGCACCGTCCATGATGTCGTCATGCACGAGGGAGGCGATGTGGACGAGCTCTAAGATGACGGAGAGCCGCGTGTGGCCCTCATGCGTGCCACCGGTGGCACCCCCGGCGAGGACGGCGAGAGCGGGGCGAATGCGTTTGCCGGAGGTGGTGCAAACGTAGCTGACGTAGCCTTCGACTCCCGGATCAAAAGCGCGGGCTTGTTCCAGAATGGCGCGCTCCACGTGCTCCAAATCTGTCCGCACCAAGTGAAAGGGGAAGACGGGGTTGCTGGCGTTGACGACGGGTGAGGGCATGCAGACGAATGGAATACGATTCCTTCACTCAGGCGGATTCATTCGTCAACTGCCGTGCCAATGGCTCTGGGAGGCGAAGTTTCAAAAGAAATGAAAGCCGATTCCACCCTTACCTAGCCCGGACGGCGAGGATGCCGCTCACAATGGCATCAGCGAGCTTCTGGCGATGCGCGGGCGTGGCACAGCGGGCTGCCTCGCGCTTGTTGCTGATGTAGCCACACTCGACGAGCACGGCTGGCATGCTGGTCTCTCGCAGCACCTTGTAGTCGCCGTGAAAGATGCCACGAGTGCCGCCTGTGACACGAGACTTGATGCTGCGGCTGATGGCAGAGGCAAGCGTCCGGCCTCGGGAACTGCGGTAATACACCTCGCCGCCGGAGATGATGGTTTTGCGGCTGCCGTTGAAGTGAATGCTCACGAAGATGGAAGAAGGGACGCGGTTGGCGAGCCGTGCCCTTTGGGAGAGTTCCACAAACGTGTCCGTGCGGCGGGTCATGACGGTTTTGAGGCCGCGAGCCTTCAAACCGGCCTCGACACGCTTGGCGACATCCAAGCAGAGTTTTTTTTCGATCAGTCCGTTCCAAACGGAACCTCCGTCCTTGCCGCCATGCCCTGCATCAAGGACGACGGTGTAAAAACGCAATGTCTGGGCTGCCGCAGTGGTCGTCCAGGCACCCAGCATCAGCGCCAGGAATGCCGCAGCGATGCGTGGAAGGCCCGGACTCACGGTTTACTTGGGAATTTTGAGCGTTTTACCCGCGCGGATCATGTCGCCAGACAAACCGTTGGCCGCCTTGATCTTGGCCACGGTGGTGCCGTTCTTGCGGGCGATGGTGGAGAGCGTGTCGCCGCTTTTGATGGCGTAGCTGCCGGTTTTCCCAGAGGATTTGGACTTGGATTTGGAGCTGGAGGATTTCTTTTTGGAGGAACTGCTGCCGCGAGAGGAAGAGCCGCCGTGAGAGGTGCGCCAGGAGGAGTAGTCGGTGCCTGCTGACTGACCGCCTTCAGCGGCCCAGGCGGTGCTGTAGTCGCCATCCGGCTCGAAGGGATAGTCGCTGTGCGCCATGGCGTGGGCTGGCGTGCTGGTGGAGCCGTGCAGATTGATGACCGGCAGGTTTTTTGGCAGCCCCCGGATGTGTGACGAGGTCTGGCAGGAGGCCAGCACCAGGGCGAGGAGGACAACGGGGCAGCTTTTCAGCAAATGCGTGGCTAAATGACTCATGCGGTTAATGGGCGGCACTCTCGCGCAGTTCGCGGCTGAATCAATCCGGCGTGTGAAAACGGCTGATTCGCTGCTTCACACGAGGGACGCCGTTTTTGTCCGGTGCCATGATGATGGTGCGCTCATGGTAGTATTCGGTGCCGCTGGAAGGTAGGCTGTAGCGCCATTCGGTGTCCTCAGGCACGTTGCGTTCCATGGGAACTTTGAGCGTGTTGAAAACCGCGTTTCCGTCCATGCCGGGACGAACCATCTTGAATTTCCGCTCGGAGAAGCCCTGGCCGTAGCGTGTGCTGGTGACGCCAAAATGGCGTACCGCCTTCATGGCCTCAGGGAACTCGTAGCCGTAGTTCACCATGCAGAAGGCGATCATCAGAGAGGGCACAAGCACGAGGGCGGCAGGAGTCAGCAGATACCAGTTCTTTTTGAGGAAGGCGATGTTCATGAGCCTTCATGCTGGAAGAAACTGTGGCGGCAGGCAAGACAAAATCCGGTCGCTTGTGCGGATCAGTCGGCGGCCAGTGATCACATGCGCTGCTCGCCAGGCATGTGCGCGGTTTCACCTTGCGTGTAGCGCAACTCGCCATTTTGAAGCTCAAGGTATTTGGCCGCGCCCTGGAGGTCCTCCTCGCTGAGGCCTGGTACAACAAAGACACGGCCTTTCAGGGCACCCTGTGCAGGCATGCCGCCACGGACGAGGGCGCGCAGGGTTTCCATCACGCTTTCTTCCTGCACAAACTCCAGGCCGGCGGCCTGAGCCATCATGCAGGTGGCTGCCAGCTCCTGGGCGTTGCGACGGTCACGCGCGGCATAAATGGAATCATGCTGGAACAGCATCGGCACTGCGAGCGAAACCATGACCCCGAGGATGGCGATGAACATCAGAACTTCAAAAAGGCTGAACCCGCGCCGAGAGATCGAGAGTGGGGAGGTGTAAGCGTGTGTTTTCATGGCTCTTTTGTGTCGATGCCTTCTAATTATGATAATTAACGCATGGCTGCAACCAGAAAGTATCATTTTTATATAAAAGCCTCTTTAATGACAATCAAAATTGAGAAGGCGAGTCTCCAGCGACGCGTTTTTGGTCAAAAACAAGGGGTTGGCTGCGTCTTTCGTTCGCTTCGGCGGGTTCGGTCACTCCGCGACGCTGAACCAAGCCAGAAACTCCCGATTGCCATCGGTGCCCTGAAGCGAGGACTCAACCAGCCCCTGCCAGATGAGATGTGGCTGTGAGCGCACAAAATTTTCAATTCGGGCGCAGGCTTTGGCGTGGAGTTCTGGCTCGCGAACGATGCCCCCGGCACCGACTTCCTCGCGGGAAAGCTCGAATTGCGGTTTGATGAGCACCACCGCGTTCCCGCCGGGCCGCAGCACTTGAAGGACGGCTGGCAGCACCAGTGTGAGGGAAATGAAGGAAAGGTCTGCCACCAGGAAATCCACGTCCTGGCCCACGTCCTCCCGCTGCATGTGCCGTAGGTTGAACTGCTCCCGCGAGATCACGCGTGGGTCGCTGCGCAGCTTCCAGGCGAGCTGGTTCGTGCCCACATCGTAGGCGAACACCTTCACGGCCCCGCGTTGCAGCAAGCAGTCAGTGAATCCGCCGGTGGACGAGCCGGCATCCAGCACGGTCAGGCCGCTCACGTCGATGCCGAAGTGATCCAGCGCTCCCTCCATCTTCAAACCGCCGCGGCTGACGAATTTCGCTGGCTGGCGCACGACGATCTGTTCGTGTTCCTTCACCCAAGTGCCAGGCTGGGTTACGCGCCTGCCCATCACGCTGACCTCTCCGGCCATGATGAGACGCTTTGCCTGCTCCCGCGAGGGCGCAAGGCCATGCTTGACCAGCGCCAGGTCGAGTCGTTCGCGGGACATGAGGTTCGGTGCCTGTCGTGTTATTTGCGCACCGGCAGGATCAGCTCGTCCCCGGCCTCGATCCTGACACCTGGCAGGGCGGCGGTGTTGTCCACATCCACCACGGATTCGGCAGCGTCGATGGACTCTCCCACGATCACGCGGCCGACGAGTCCGTCGCCGCGACGCACATCAAACTTCATGCCTTTTTCGAGATGCTTGTCTTTGCCGACATTGATGACGGCGAAGCCCTGCTCGTTGTGAATCTCCAAGATCTTGGCCACTGCAGGCATGCCGATGAGCTGCTTCTGCAAGGCGGTCAAAGGCGCGGGTGCGGCGGCAGGGGAAGGGGTGCCCGGCATCAGGCCGCTGCCGGACATTGGCGGGAGTGCGGTGGCGGGCACGCCTTCAGGAACAGGTGGAATGGCGGCGACGATCGAGGGGGGCTGAGGTCTGGAGGACTCCTGGGCGGCTTGTTGTCTGCGTACCAATTCCAGCTCCCTGCGTGCGCCTTTGGCCTCTTCCTGGGCCTCCCAGGCCAGGTAGCCGGTGATGGCGAGCAGAATGATCGTAAGGGCCAGGGCAAAGTGGGATAAACGCATGGCCGCCATGCTAGACGCAAGCCTCGCGCGGATCAACCCCGCTTCCGCCTCAGCGCAGCAGACCCAGCAGCTCACGCATGCGGAGCTCGACGTTCAGCAGGCTGGCCTGCACACCGGCGAGCCACTGCATGTCCGCTCCGCCGGGATTTTGCTGCACCAACTTGTCCGTGGCGTTCAGAGCGGCGGCGAATAGCGGCAGGCTCTGCTCCAGGTCCACCACGAGAAAATTCCAGTGCTCCTTTTCCGCCTCCGCAAACTGCCGCAGCACATGCACGAGGTGCGCGGCCAAGTCTGAGACGGTGGAAAGCAGCCGCAGGACTGCCGGGCGTGTGCGCACCTCCTCGCTGAACACCAAAAGTCCCTGGAAACGCCTCAGTTCCTTGGCCAGTGCCGCCGAGCGTGTCACGGGGTCTTTTTCTGCGGGATTCTGCGTCCGGGCGCTTTTTTTCTGAGGCGGTCGATGTTCTGATGGCTCGCTTTTCGCCGGGCCGAAGGGATCGCAACCCGGTTTGGTCGGCTGGAACGGATCGTCATAGCCGGGGCTGTGCAGCGCATCGGCAGAGCGGGAGTTGGGGCTTTTGCCCAGGAGAAAATGCTTCCGCCGGGCGCGGTTCTGGCGCAGCAGGGCGGCCTCCTCGTCTTTCGTGAGCTGCCAGCGTGGGGCCGAGACCCGCAGGTGCAGGTGCCATGACTGGATGAGCACCCGCTGCTGGTCCTGGTTGAACCATTCAAAGAACAGCAGATTTTTCAGCCCAGGTGGCGTCGGCAGTGAGCTGGATGCTTCACCCAAGGAACGGCGCCGTGGCAGCTTCGCCACGCGGTAGGAAGCCGTCATGAGTCCGCTGTAGCCGTGCTGGATCGCGGAGATGGCCCCGGCCTGTTTTTCATTCAGTTCCGGCAGCGGATTGTGGAAGTCCACCCGGCAGCCAGCGATGTCGCGCAGAAAATTGCCTACCAGCTCAACACGCACCGGCTGCGTCTGAGCAGCCAGATGCAGCACTCCGGTGACCAAACCTGGCACTTCGTTGGAGAGGTACCCGCCGAGGAGGGACGATTCGAGGCAAATAATCATTACTTGTCATATAAACTAGAGGGCTGTGACGGGTGCCGCAAGCACCGCCCCAGCTTTTTTGAGATTCAGGGCAGGAGCGGCAAGTGACACATCCTTTGCCAAAGTTCCGTGGAACTGTGGCAGGATTGCTGCTTGTTCCACAAATAACGCGCTGTCCAAGTTCCAATCCCCGAAACCTCAATCCTCCTAAACCCCAAGAAAACAGACCCATGAAAGACCTCGTTTACCTCAGCCGCTCCTTCGTCGAATTCGGTCCCTTCGCCAAAAAGGAAATCCTCGACTTTCAGAAGCGCGGATTGCTCACCGATTCCGACTACCTGCGTGATGAAGGCAGTGAGACTTGGCTGCACTACCAAGAGTGGCTGACCATCGTCCCGATGCCCGCTCCGAAGCTGGTCAAGAAACCCGTCGCTCCCAAAGCCGCCCCCGCCAAGGCTCCTGCGGCCAAGAAGTCGAAGAAAGCCGCGTGAGTCCGCTTTTGCAAAGCCGGTGGGCATGACTCACCGGCTCCCTGCTGGACTCTGCGCCCCACGCATGCGATGAAGCCCGCGTGACTGACGCGACCTCCCGCACCCTGCGCAATGAGCTATGGCGCTCATTGCCCTCGGGTGTCATCGACACGCTGACGGCCACTTTTGGCATGCTCATCGCCGTCCGTGTGTTTCACATGGGCGATGCGGCAAAGTCCCTCTTCCTCAGCGCCACCAGCGGCGGCATGGTGGCGAGTTTATTCGTCGTGCCACTGCTCCTGAGGGCAAAGAGCACCCTGCCGCGCACCGCCGCGAAGGTGCAGATCCTTGGCGGGGCTTGCATGGCTGTCTCAGCCGCTTTTCCGCACGATTCTCGGCTCTACATCGGTGGTTTGAGCCTCGGGCTTTTCTGCCTAGCAATGCAGATACCGCTGCTGACGCAAATCTACCGCATCAACTACCCCGCCGCAGCGCGAGGCAAGCTCTACGCCGTCACCGGTGTCACCCGTGCCGCTGCCGCCATGTGCTTTGGCTTTGCGGGCGGCAAACTGCTTGGTTGGGACATGGGGCATTATGTCTGGCTGCTCTGGGCCTTTGCTGCCAGCGGCTTCATCTCTGGCTTCTGGACTTATGGCCTGCCCGCCACGCCCTGGGAGGCTCCCGAGAACTCCAGCACCAACCTCGGCAGTGCTTGGCGCTGGGTGCGTGAGGATCATGACTTCCGCATGCTGCTCATTTCCTGGATGATCATGGGCATCGGCAACCTCGCCGCCGCCTGCCTCTTCGTCGAATACCTCGCCAATCCGCTTCACGGCATTAATTTACCCGCTTTCGAGGTCGCCTGGATCACCGGCGTCGTCCCGGTGCTCGCTCGTCTGCTTTTCTCCTACCCATGGGGGCTGGTGTACGACCGCTTTCATCTCTTCACCGTGCGTGCGGTGCTGAATCTCTTCTTCGCTGCCGGCATCCTGTGCTTTTACCTCGGCCATGGGATCGGATGGTGGACCTTTGGCATGGCGCTGTGGGGCATGGCCAACGCGGGTGGGAACGTCACCTGGGCGCTGTGGGTCACCAAACTCGCCCCCAAGCACGCCGTGGCCGAGTACATGAGCGTCCACACCTTCCTCACCGGCATGCGCGGCCTCGTCGCCCCCTCGCTCGGCTTTGCGATGGTCAAAGTCATGTCCTTCGACACCTTCGCCATCCTCTGCGGCCTCACCATCCTCTCCGCCAGCGGCTTCATCACCGTCCGCCGCCGAAGGAGTGATTCCAGCTCCGACCGACTCAAACCCGGTGCCAAACCCGAACGCTTATGAATACACACCTCGTTCAAATCGACTCCGTCTGGGAAGATCGCCCAACCAATCACGCCAAGACCCCTCAACTCATCGCTGACGCCCATCCGCAGCCCGGGTCTCTCATCATCTTGCCGGAGATGTTCTCCACTGGCTTCAGCATGAACCTCCCCGTCACCGCCGAGGAGGAAGGTGGTGCTACGGAGCAGTTTTTGCGCGAAATCGCCGCCGAATACCAAAGCTGCGTCATCGGCGGCCTCGTCACCCCAGCCGCCAGTGGTCGTGGCATGAATCAAGCCCTCGCCATCGCTCCGGACGGCCGGATTCTCGCTCGTTACACGAAAAACCATCCCTTCAGCATGGGGGGGGAGGAGAAAGTCCATGTCGCAGGCACCAGCGTCAGTCTTTTTGAATGGCAGGGGCTGAAAATCGCCCCGCTCATCTGCTACGATCTGCGCTTTCCTGAATTGGCACGCCGTGCCGTGCGTGCCGGTGCCGAAGTGCTCATCTACATCGCCGCGTGGCCGGTGAAACGCATCCAGCACTGGATCACGCTGCTCCAGGCCCGTGCCATCGAAAATCTCTGTTACGTCATCGGTGTCAACCGTTGCGGCACCGATCCCCAGTTCACTTACAGCGGGCGCAGTCTCGTCGTCGATCCGCATGGCATCATCATCGCCGACGCCGCCGAGCAGGAACGCGTCGTGAGCGCTCAACTCGATCCCAACGTTGTTCGCAACTGGCGCTCTCAGTTTCCCGCGCTCAAAGATGCTGGTCTGACCTGATGAGGTGGTCGAAAAAGAGGAAAAAGGTCAAAAAGATCCGCCTCTGAATTTTTCCTCTCTTTCGGCTAATCCCTCAAACTCGTCCGCATCCGCCCTGCTTCGAGGATCGCATCAAACCGCCGCGCATCGTCCTCGCGAGATCCGCTGACGAGCACATAGCCATACTTGCGCCAGTGCTCCATTTCCGCCGCCGCATTCTGCATGCGCAGTTCAAACGCTGCCGCATCTTCCGTGGCGCGGCCTGAGAGGCGTTGGCGCAGTTCATCCAGGCTCGGTGGCATCACGAAGATCTCCAGCAGGCAGCGCTTCACCAGCTCGTCCTCACAGGCACGCACCTGCGCCGCGCCTTGCACGTCGATGTCCATGATCACATCCACGCCGCGTTCCAGATTTTCAAATACGTAGCGCTTCAGCGTGCCATAAAGCCGTCCGTGGACTCGGGCATGCTCAAACAGCTCGCCCCGCTCCACCCGGGCCAGAAAATCCTCCTCCGTCAGGAAGAAGTAGTCCTTCCCGTCCACCTCGCCCGGTCGTGGTGCCCGGGTCGTGCAGGAGACGGAAAACACGGCCTCACCGCGGTCACACACCTTTCGCGCCAGCGTCGTTTTGCCCGTGCCTGAGGGGCCGGAAACGATGATCAACTGCCCGAGGCGCTGGTTTGAGAACTCCATGTCTGTCGCATACGCACGCCAACCGCGAGTGCAAGAGACTTGGCAAACCGCCAGTAATGCTCCAACCTCAAATCCCACCCAACTCAACCCATGCAACACGCATCCTCACGCCGTCATTTCATCCAGGCCGCCGCCGCAGGCGTCGCCGCCCCGTTCATCCTCCCTTCACGCGTCTGGAGCGCTGAAACCGCCCCGAGCGAGCGCCTCACCCTCGGCTTCATCGGCAATGGCAAGATGAACAGCGGCCACCTTAACAGCTTCCTCGGTCGCAAAGAAGTCCAGATCGTCGCCGTCTGCGATGTCGATACCAACCGCCGCGAGAACGCCAAGAAGACCGTCACCGAGCGCTACAGCAAGGATCAGGACACCACCTTCAAAGGCTGCGAGGCCTACGGCGACTTCCGCCAGCTCCTCGCCCGCAAGGACATCGACGCCGTCGTCATCGCCACGCCGGACCATTGGCACACTATTATTTCTATTGCCGCGATTGAGGCTGGCAAAGATGTGTACTGCGAGAAGCCGCTCACACACAATATTCACGAGGCTCTGACCCTAATCAAAGCGGTGCGTGGCAGCAAGCAGGTGCTCCAGACGGGCTCCCAACAGCGTTCGAACAATAAGGAATTCCGTATTGCCTGCGAGATCGTCCGCAACGGCGTCATCGGCAAAATTCAACGCGTCGAGACCCAGTTCGGCTCCCCTGCCAAGCCAAACTCCAACCCCGAGGAACCCATGGAACCCGGCCTCGACTGGGACATGTGGTGCGGCCCAGCTCCGCTCGCTCCTTACAGCAGCGTGCTCAGCCCGCGTGGCGTTCATGGTCACTTCCCCGCCTGGCGCATGACCCGCGAATACGGCGGCGGCATGGTCACCGACTGGGGCGCGCATCACATCGACATCGCCCAATGGGGCCTTGGCGAGGATGAAAAAGGCCCAGTCGAAATCATCGCCCCTGAGAAGCACGACGAAGCCAAGGAAGGCGCAAAGCTCATCTATGCCAGCGGCATTCCGCTCACGCATGTGAACAACGGCTTCGGCGTCTCCTTCTACGGCGAGACCGGCGAGGTCCACGCGAACCGCGGCAAGTTCAAGCTCGTCATGGGTGGCAAGGTCGTGCATGAATTCCTCGGCAAGGAAACCCAGGGCACAAGCCTCGACCGCGAGGTCATCATGGCCGAGCGCACCTTCCTCGCTGATGCCAAGGTGAAGCTCTACAACTCGCCCAACCACCACCAGGACTGGCTGGACTGCATCAAGAGCCGGAACAAGCCCATCTGCGACGTCGCCATCGGTGCCAGCACCGTCATCTCCTGCCACCTCATGAACCAGGCCTACTACCACGGTGGCACCATGAAGTGGAACCCCGAGAAGCACGAGTACACCAGCGGCGGCGACGCCAAGTGGCTCACCCGTGATTATCGCGGCGAGTGGAAAGTCTAAGGTCTCTCCAACTTCAGTTCGTTCTTCCCGGCGGCCTCGCAAGAGGCCGCTTTTTTCGTGATCTCCTCCTAACTCCGCCGCATCAAGCCCAGTTCGTCCACCTTGTCCGCAGTGAGGCCACAGCCCCCGCGTGTGCCGTCAGTCTGACATTCAGGACGGGCGTGAGCAGTCATGAGCTTTAGCTCATGATCGCACGGCGAGCCTCATGGAACCGCTTCGGCAGCCGTTCGCGGATGCGCTCGTCGTCGTCATTGGGGGCGCGGTTGTCAGGTGCTTTGAGCACTAGCCAGAATGACGAGCATTCAGCGCCACATGTCTCTGCGGATCGGCTGCGGGCTGCGGAATGGCTTGTGCGCTTGATAGAGCTTCAAACGCTCCTTGGATTGCTCGGCCTCTGGGCTGTCGGGTGGGCGTGATTTGAGATAGTCCTGCTCTAGCCCAATGGCCTCGGCGTATTGCTTCTCCTCCGCATGGGCTGCGGCCAGGGCGATAAAGACTTCCGACTCATGGCCGGGCATCTGTCCCACCGTGAGAGTGGCGCATTGGCTGGCTTTCTGGCCGTCGCGGATCGAGCCATCTGGGCAGGTGGCCAGCAGCCACGCGAGATCAACAAAAGTAGGAGTGTAACCCGGCGTCATCTGCACCCCTTTTTCATAGTCGGCCAACGCGGCTCGGAAATCGCCCTTGGCATGGTGGGCCCGCCCCCGGAGGTCGAAGTTGACTCCTTGGGGATCAGCTTTCACCGCGATGTCCAGATCGGCGATGGCGCGGTCGTAGTCGCCCATGAGTTGATAGGTTATGCTGCGACAACGATAGACACTGGCATTGCTGGGACTCAGTCGGAGAGCTTCAGCGTAGTCGGCCAATGCCTCATCAAAGTGCCCCAGTGCGGCATGGGCATTGGCTCGGTTGTTAACGTATCCATATTTGCTTGAGTGTTGCTTTATCACCTCATCGTAAACACGCACGACACCTTCATAATCCTCTTGATCCCAAAGCGAGGTGGCGAGCTCTTGGAACTCCTGCACGGTTTGCGGAGCACCGATACGCTTCGTCACCAGTTTGTAGTCAAAGCTCAGCCTCACCGGCTTGCCGTCTCCTTCATTCACGGAGTTGACCGTCATCAGGCCGACCACGCCACGAGAAGTGCGGAACACACAGGAAACAGGCCATTGCCCCCGGACCAGCCTGATGTCTGGGTTCGCTGCCGTCACCCCACCACTCCATACCATGGCATTGCCAGCGGACAACGACAGCCCCTGCATCTCAGAAAGCCACTCCCCAAAAATGCAGTTGCGTGGATGGATGGTGAGGCCGTCGGCCTCCTGACTCAGGCTGAAATCCACTCCGCCCGCAGCATCTGCCTTTTCCCAGTCCTCTTTGATCTCCTCGGTGCTTGCCGTTGGAGCCAGCCTGATCTTGACGGTCTTCCCGCCAGTAAACTGAAAGTGCGGCGCAACGCCATCCGCTGCGGCTGAAAGCATATGGTACTTCGTGGGTCCGAAAATAAAATGGGTGGTCGAAGCGGCTGACACCTCTGTCGCTGAGGTCGATGGCACCTTGGCAGCTCCGTCCTGCACGGGTAGCGGCGGCACCTGGACTCCATCGTAATGGAAGACCTTCTTCTCACGGCTGCGGATGAAGAAGCTCTCGAAGGCAGCGAGCGGCTGGATGAATCGGATCGTGTGCAGCATTCCGCTCTGGACACCCACAGCGGTGCTGCCGTCGAAACTGACGACGGAGCCTTCGCGCAGCTTTCCAAGCACCTCCCATTGCGGCAGCTCGAACTTGTCATCGTCCATCTCAAAGGCGGTGACGAATGCCTGATGATCCGCGTTCTCTCCCATGTTGCTCAGGTGGACGAGCCCGCCTCTGCGACCAATCTCACCGACGGGCAGCGGCTTCTCCAGGTGCCAAGGCCCGGCGGTGAGCGTGATCTGCGCCTTGAGGACTCTGCCTGCGAGGTCTGGAGGGACCAGGCAGCCGTTGACGAACCACCCCTCCTTTTCTTCCCCCACTGGCTCGTGCATGATGCGGATGGACTTCTTGAATTCAATCTTCGTTCCTGCCGCGTCATACAAGGTCACGCGGCTCTCGCTCTTCGCGTCGATCGCCGGATGAGTGTAGAAGAACATCAAATAAGTTCCGGATTCATTGGGCCCGATGTCGCTTCGCTCACGCCAGTTCCTCGTCCACCAGACCCAAGGCTCCGTTGGGATGTCGCCAGGGGCAGTCACAGGCTCGCCCGCCGGCGTAAGAAATTGCCAGTCGCTCGCATCCTTGGGCCGCCAGGCGACATAGCGGAGCTTCGGTTCGCCCGTGAAAGGCACATCGTTCTGCAGCTTCTCGACCTTCCGTTCGATGACAGGCTTGTTAGCTGCGTTGGGGGGAGTATCGCCCCCGGATCTCTTCATCTCGTCCTTCGGTGTGACGGCGATGATCGGATGCCCGATCTTGTAGCGGAACTTGATGCCCTGACGCCCATCAGCCTCTTCGACGGTGTCCACTACATGCAAGAAAACAACATCGTCGTTCTGAGTGCGGATCATCAGACCTCCCCCCTTGGTGTGCGGACTGATTTTCTCGAACATGTCCGCAGGCCCGCTCTCCAAGCGTGAGACCCACTTTAAGGAGTCCCGGTCATCTAGCAGGGTGGATGGGAGAAAGTCTATACTGCGGCATTGGTGCCACTTGATGGTGATTCCGTCTTCGATCTCGAGGCACATGTCACCACCTGCGCTTTTAAGCCTTTCGCGGGATTTCTGTATTGTTTCTCCAAGGAAAGCAGAAGGTTCTTTGATCACCAGTGTCTTCCCTGAGGCAAAGTTAAAATGAGGCCGACCTTCGGATGAGGAGTTGTGGAGCACAGCTTCCTTCCACAGCCCGAATCGGTAGGCAGGCTCATCGTTGGGACTGGGGTCAGTGACCAAACTCACATAGTCCACAGGCCTGGATGGTGGCGTCGATGTTCGCTTAGCATTTGTATCCCCGGTGGAGAAAGTGTCTGGCACTTGTCTGGATTTATTCGCATCGTCCCCATTTTTCTCGACAGGTCGTGTCCATAGCTTCCAAACCGGCCACTTGCCGCTTTCCACAGGTATCGGCCAGGAAGCGCGCTCCAAGATGCTGAAGCCAGCATGACCCGCTTTTGTTTGTGCGGCGAGAAACTCGTCGATGACTGCATCGGTGTAGAGCTGGACGAACTCTTGACTCGCTCCGACGACCTCGACGTTTATGATGGCCGACCGTGGGTTGCCACGAACCTGCACTTTGATGTCTGAGGAAGGTCCCTGGGGATAAAGCGATCTGGCGCGAATATCCGCACGCCGGGCGAGTTCGGTGCTCGTCAGTGCCAAAACGGCCTTGGCTCCTGGATCGACCAGATCTCCGTCATTATTGACGGGATCGACATCACCTCTGGCCAATATTTCATTCACGAGCTTGGCCGTGCTACTGAATGAAGGAGTCAGCTCCATCCTTGAACCGATCACGATCAGTCCACCGATGACCAGAAGCGCAGGGGCTGCTTTTACAAGCATGGAGCGAGAACCGCTGATCGACTGTTGAAGAGTGGGGCCGCCTTTGTCCGGGCGTCGTTGATGATAAATCCACCCTGCGAGCCCAAGGCTCAGCGCGGCGAGACTCGCGAGTTCGCTGGTGCCGATCGGAGAGTTGTAGCGGATCGCCGCAAGTAGGGCCCAGAAAGCCACGAGCAGCACCGCAAAAACGCAGCCAGTCAGCAAGCATAATCTGCGAATTCCCCGAGACGGGTTGTTGGTTGGTTGTGGCGGATCTCTCAACTTCTCAACCTGAGTAAGAAACTCCGCCTTTTGACCGTCCATCAGTTCCAACTCGTCTTTGATCGAGAATCGAGTCGCAAACCCCACGCCCCACAGCGCCATAAGCCCAACGAATCCCACCACGGGACCAAAGAGAGTGCCCCCGGACAGCTTGGGTGGAATGCTCTGGTTGACGGTGAGTATGGACCAATAGATGCAACCGAGGAAGATCGTGATACTCGCGCCAAGAAGAAGGTTTTGCCCACCGAGGATGAACATGGTGGCCCGGCGTCGCTCAGGTGCCATCCAGTAGTCTCGATTGGGAATGTTCACCAACTGCGGATTGAGCATGTTGAATCCTAGAAGGAGCGCAAGAACAGCTATTAAACCGAGCGGCGTCAGGCAAGTTAAGGTGATGTGGTCTTGGCGGGTCATCCAACCATTGGCAGCTCCGCTAGGTCCGAAATGGGTTGCCACCCGGTTGGGCAATTGGGAGTGAGTGGCGTTCACATAGAGCAATAGCTCTGAATAACAGCTTCCAAACACAATGGCGGGGAAAAGGAGGTGTCGTGAGAATAGATTCGTCGCCTTCGAGAAATCGAAAAAACCTGCCACATCGGGTCGAGGGGCAGGGTTGGAGAGTCTGTGGCAAATCACCACTAAACCGACGACGATGAGTAAATAGACAATCCAGAAGGTTGGCAATGAAGCGTGGGATTGCTGGAGGATCTCGAAGATCGCCCAAGCTACGGCGCAAAGCCCTGCCAGCAGGAGCACTGCGAGCGGTCGTGCAAAGTTAATTGTCCAGCCAAGTGAGCCCATTCGTCCCAGCACGATCATGCGTGGGTCGTCACGGCAGAAGTAGATGAAGAAAAACCGCCAATTGGCAGGATCACGAGTGAACCGGTTCAAGCCCAGGGCACCGGGCTTAGAGGGAGTGTTTGTGGCCGCCTCCACCTGCGTGCGAAACTCCGCCGCCGTGGCGAAGCGCAGTTCGGGTGTCTTTTCCAAGGCACGCAGCACGATCTCGTCGATGCGCACATCCACCTGCACGTGCCTTGAGGGTGGGACGACATTTTGCTGCGGGCGCTCGCCGGTGAGCATTTCGTAGAGCACGACGCCGAGGCTGTAGATGTCGGCACGGTGGTCGGTGGCGGTGGTGCCGTCGTGCTGCTCCGGCGCGGCATAGTCCGGCGTGCCGAAGGGCATCGTAGCCCGACTTTCTAAAGTCGGGTCATCCACATCAGCGGGAACGAACTCGGAAGTTCGTTCTACCATCTTCGCGATGCCGAAATCCGCGATCTTCACCGTGCCCGATTTGTCGATGAGCAGGTTCTCCGGCTTGATGTCGCGGTGGACGATGCCGTGATCGTGCGCGCATTGCAGCGCCGCGCAGACTGGAGGCACGATGCTAAGTGCTTCTTTGGGCGTGAGGCGCTTCGTTTGCAGAAGTTGACGGAGATTCACACCATCGACAAACTCCATGAGCAGGAAGTAGGTGGGCGACTCAGACAGCAGTGTCTGAGTCACGCCGAAGTCGTACACACCGACAATGTTCGGGTGATTGAGCGCGGCGAGCGCATGCGCCTCCTTTTCAAAGCGTGCGGCGAACTGCGGATCATCCGCACGCTCCGGGGCGAGCAGTTTGAGCGCGACGAGGCGGTTCAGCGACTTCTGCCGCGCCTTGTAAACGACGCCCATGCCGCCACGTCCGAGGCATGCCAGGATTTCAAGCTGAGGAAAGTGCGGTGCAAGCTCCTCTGGCGTGAACACTGGAGTCACCGCGGCGCTTTCACCCGCCTGCGTGGGCTGCATCGCCCCCACCATGAGGCAACGCGGGCAGAGTCCGACCACGGCATCAGCGGGGAGAGATTCACCACAACGGGGGCATTTGGGATCAGAAGAAGATGACGGGTCCATATCAAACCATGCCGTGTGGCAATGAATGGGTTACACACTTTTTTCAACCGCCCAAAGCCGCCAGCAGTGCGCGCATCTCATCCTCGACGGCGGTCGCGTCTTGCAAGGTGCTGGCGATCTCCGCCTTCACGCACTGGCGGAAGCGCTGCCGAATCCGATGCACCGCCACCCTCATCGCTCCTTCGCTCAATCCCAGCGCCACAGCGGCTGCGGCCTGCTCGCCATGCTCAGACTCGCCAAGCAGCCAGGGCCGGAGGTGATCGAACAACACGGACTTCCCCGCCGCGACGCACTCGATTTGCAGCACCTCCATCGCATGGGCCAGCACGGTCACAGCCCATTGGCGGTCAAAAGCAGCCTCGGGTGAAAGCCGTGCGTCGTCCGGCACATTCAACGCTGGTGAATCAGGAGAATCCACATCCAGTGACAATGGCGGAATGCCACCACCGCGCCTCAGACGCACGTCTGCCTCCCGCCGATGCGCCACGAAATGCTTCACTGCGCCGAGCAGATAGAAGCGAAACCTGCCGCGTTCTGGATCAGCCGCATGGATTCTGCCGCCCGCCAGCACCTCGGCAAAGAACGCATGGCTCATGTCCCGTGCCGCATCCGCATCGTGCAGCAGCCTTCGCAGGAAAGCGATGACGGGTTCATAATACGCGTCGCACAATTCTGCCAGAGCCTTGCGCCCGTCATCCGAGTCCGCCTTCGCCAGACAAACACGAGTCCACTGTGTGGTATGAAATGGGGCTGCTTGCGAAAATGGGCTGGATTCCGTGAACATCAGGAGGGGAGTGAGCTTGTCACAGTCCCATGACCTTTTGGAAGAGAAAGGTTACGAGGGCGGGACTCTGCCGCTCATCCTTCCCATCCCGGAAGTCTCGCCAGAGGTCGCTTTTTTCATCTCGCCTCTGCCCGTTTCACCACCTCGCTGCCATCGGCCACATTGTCCGGCGGATGCAGCAGCACCTCGTCGCCCGGTTGCAGGCCTTCGACCACCTGCATCATCCGGCCATCGGTGCGGCCAGCTTTGACGATGACGGACTTGGCCTTCCCTGCATCAAACACAAAGGTCTTCCACTCGCTGCCTTCGCGGAACAAGGCTCCAGCGGGAACCAGCAGCGTGTCATCGCTGTGCCACACGGCCACGCGTACCTCCACGCGGTAGCGGTCGCCCAGTGCCTTGAGCGCGGGTGTCTGCTCCACGAAATCACTCAGCACCAGCACGCGCTGTTCCTCCACGCCGAGCGCGGAGACTTTGGTGAAGGCGGCGGGCTCCACGCGGCGCACACGCGCCTTGGCGGGTTCGCCACCCCACTGCTCCACCGTGACCAACGCACCCGGCTGGATGGCTACTGCGTCACGCGAAAGAATCTCGGCCTCGATCTCCAAATCCGTTGGGTCACCGATTTCAAGAATCGGCGTGCCTGGGGCGACGATCGTGGTGCTCTCCTGCTGCACACGCAGCACCACACCGCTCACTGGCGCGTGTACTTCGATGAACTTGCCGCCCTCGGCAGGGGATTCGAGCTGCAGCAGCGCCGCTTTGGCTTGCGCCAGTTCGAACTCGGCCACTTTCAGCGCGAATTCCGAGGCGCGCACTTCACGGGCCTTCATTTCGGCCTCGCGCTCGAAGGTGTCGCGGTCGGTTTCGGAGATCGTGCCTTTGTCGGTGTTGTTCTTGATGCGGTCCCAGCTCGTGTTCGCGTATTTCAGGCCGGTGCGGGCCATTTCGAGCGCTTCATTGGCTCGGCTGCGCGCGGCGGCGGCCCCATCCACCCGCGCTTGGGCCTGGGCGATGGAGCGTGAGTCCAGCAGCGGGGCCAGCACCGGCTCGATGCGTGTCAGCACCGTCTCGCCTGCCTTCACGGCATCACCCGGCTTTAAAGTCACACGCTGCATGCTGCCTGCCACGGGTGCTGCGACGATGTGGCGGTTGCGGATTCGCGTCTTGCCCTCCTCGCTCACATTCACCGTCAGCGGCCCGTTTTGCACCACGCCCGTCTCGACCTCAATCGGACGCGGCTTCAAAGCAAAGACCACCAGGCTGAGTACACCTCCGACCACGAGCAACATCACCAGCTTTCGCAGCAGGCCACGGCCTGACGGCGGGCGTTTGGCCTCCCACGGCGGGGTGGCAGTGACGGGAGCAGCAGATTTGGCTTCGGACATGAGGGCGTCGCTATCATGCACGCACTTCGTCAGACAGCAGGTGATTTTTGCTTGTCGCCATGCCTCATCCCTGTTCAAATCCACGCCTGCTTCGCACTTCTGACTTTTTACCTCTCACTTCTCACCCCTCCAACCAGCCATGCCCCACGTCGAAACCAACGGAATCAAAATGTTTTACCAAGAACGCGGCAGCGGCGAACCGCTCGTCTGCATCATGGGCGTCACTGCCCCTGGCGGCGTGTGGGACGCGCACGCGCAGGCCTGGGAGAAGCACTTCCGCTGCATCCTCGGTGACAACCGCGGCGTGGGCGAGACCGACAAGCCCGCCGGCCCTTACACCACCGCGATGATGGCCGATGACTACGCCGGGTTGATGGACAAGCTCGGTATCAAGCAGGCCCGTGTCGTCGGCTGCTCGCTCGGCAGCGTCATCGCTCAGCAGCTTGCGTTGCGTCACCCCGAGAAGGTGAAAAGCATGATCCTCATGTGTACCTGGGCGCGGCAGGACCGCTTCGGCCTCTACACTTGGCAGCATCTGATCAAGGCGAAGGCCACCATGCGTCCTGAGGACTTCATGCAGTGGATCCAGATGCTCATCTTCACCAAGCCCTGGTTCGACAACGACGACTGCTGGAACAACATGCAGCAGGGCCTCAAGGACGCCGCCACCAATCCCGCGCCGCAGCCGCTCCATGCCACCGAAGCGCAAAGCGCCGCCGCCATGACGCACAACACGCTCAACGAACTCAAAAACGTGAAATGCCCCACCCTCGTCATCGGTGGCAAGAACGACACCTTCACCCCGCAGTGGATGAGTCAGGAAGTCGCCGCCGCCATCCCCGGCGCGGACTTGCACCTCTATGACAACGCAGGCCATGCCTTCCACTGGGAGCAAATGGGCGACTTCAATCCGCGCACGACGGAGTGGCTGTTGAAGCATTAAGGCCGACCCGTCAAGGATTGGTCAAGGAGTCAAGAAATGGCCATAACGTTACCGCTTGACCACATTGACGCCTCCTTGACCTATTGACCCTTTCCGCAACACCCAGCGGGCATGCAGCGTTTAGCCAGCATGCCCGTTTTGCGTTTTAGCCCTTTCATTCTGCTTGTCGCGAGCCTCCACGCTGCCCCCGTCGATTTTGCGCGCGACGTCCAGCCCCTCTTCGCCGAGCATTGCCTCGAATGCCACGGCCCGGATGATTCCAAAGGCGGCCTGGTCCTTACCAGCCGTGAACTCGCTCTCAAAGCCCTGAAAAGTGGAGCGCACGGCATCGTGCCCGGAAAGCCGGATGAAAGTGAGATGATCACACGTCTCGCTTCCGCTGATCCCGAGGAGCAGATGCCGCCGCCGAAGCATCGCGCCAAGCATCCCGTCAAGCCACGAGACATTGAGGTTCTGCGGCAGTGGATTGCGGAAGGGGCCAAGTTTGAGGCACATTGGGCCTACAAGCCGGTCACACGGCCGACAGGCGGTGGCATTGACGAATTCATCCGCGCCAGGCTTGCTAAAGAAGGCATTTCGCCTTCGCCAGAGGCAGATCCGGTCACACTCATCAAACGCGCCACCTATGACCTGCTGGGGCTCATGCCATCATTGTCGGAACTGTCGGATGTGTCCGACTGGTCCGACCAAAAATACGAAGCCCTTCTCGATCGCCTCCTTGCCTCTGAACGCTTCGGCGAGCGCTGGGGCCGCCACTGGCTGGACATGGCACGCTATGCCGATAGCGACGGCTATGAAAAAGACCGCCCGCGTCCCGATGCTTGGCGCTTCCGTGATTGGGTGATCCGCGCCATCAACGACGATCTGCCTTTCGATCAGTTCACCATCGAGCAACTCGCCGGAGATTTGCTGCCCGCTGCCACGCCCGAGCAAATCGTCGCCACCGCGTTCAACCGCCAGACGCTCACCAACACCGAAGGCGGCACCGACCAGGAGCAATTCCGCATTGAGGCATGCATGGACCGCACGGAAACGCTCGGCACCGTCTGGCTCGGCCTCACCGTCGGCTGCGCCCGCTGCCACACGCACAAATACGATCAGATCACGCAGAAGGAGTACTACCAGCTCTTCGCCTACTTCAACAATGGCGACGAAGTGAACCACCAAGTGGCCACTACACCCAAGGCATGGACCGAATACGAGAAGAAGAACGGCGATGCCGTGAAGAAGCTCATCCCGCTGCGCAAAGCCCTCGACGCCGCCAAGGCCGAGCTGCCGGTGAAATTGCCCGAGTGGGAGAAAGGTATCAAAGCACGCCTCACCAAGGCCGCTGAGGCCAAAGTGGTCCAGAAGTTTGAGCCGCTGCCAATCTCCAATGCCAAGGCGCTTTCCGCGAAGCTGCAAAAGCAGCCGGATGGCTCTTTCCTTGCGCAAAACAAAGCCCCCAAGACTGACAGCTACACTTTTGAGATCAGCGACCACGCCAAACCCATCACCGCGCTGCAAATCGAAGTGCTGCCGGATGCTTCGCTGCCCGGTCAAGGCCCCGGCAACAATAAGAATGGCAACTTCGTGCTCACCAAGCTCACCGCCGCGCTGCAACGCGGCAAGACCACGCAAGAGCTGATCCTGCACTCCCCGAAGGCCGATTTCGAGCAGAAGACCTTCACCGCCGACAAGACCCTCGATGCGGATGATCAAACTGGCTGGGCCGTTTCCGGTGCCACGGGCAAAAAGCACACGCTCACGCTCCAATTCGCCGATCCCGTCATCTTGCAGCCCCATGACACGCTCACACTGCGTCTCGATCAAAACTACAAGCAGCTCGGCCACACCCTCGGACGTTTCCGTGTTCTTGCTGCGAGCGAAGAAACGGAAGACAGCATAGCGCCCGAAGCGATTCGAAAAATCCTCAGTGAGGAGCCGAAACGGCGCAATCCAGTCGTGATCATGCCGCTGTGGGCCTGGATGGAGAAGGTGGACCCTGAAGTCGTCGCTGCTGACCGTGCTTTGAAGGAAGCGGAGTCCAAGCTGCCCCAACCACCGCTCATGGACGTGCGTGTGATCGCCCAGCGGAACAACAACCCGCGTCAAACGAACCTCCTGCATCGTGGCGACTTCCTTCAGCCGGCCGACGTGGTCGTTCCGGGGGCTTTGGGCATTCTGCCGCCCGTGAAAGGCTCCTCACGCCTTGATTTGGCACGCTGGCTCGTCAGCCGGAACAATCCGCTCACGCCACGCGTGACCGTGAACCACTTCTGGAATCGTTTGTTCGGCGAAGGCCTCGTGCGCACCGTTGCCGACTTCGGGGTTCGCGGTGAGCCGCCGACGCATCCCGAACTGCTCGACTGGCTGGCCGATGAATTCATGAAGCAGGGCTGGAGCCGGAAGAAAATCCTCAAGACCATCATGATGTCGGCCACTTACCGGCAAAGCTCCGTCATACTCGCAGACCTGCCGCCGAAGGTGATGGAGATCGATCCGAAGAACGCGTTGCTCTGGCGTCAAAATCGCCTGCGTGTCGATGGCGAAGTCGTGCGCGACCTCTACCTCGCCGCCAGCGGCCTGCTTTCAGCGAAGATCGGTGGTCCGAGTGTCTTCCCGCCGATTCCCGAGGGAATCGACGCGCTGAGCTACGCGGGCAATTTCAAGTGGACCACCAGCAAGGGGGAGGACCGCTACCGCCGTGGCATGTACACCTTCTTCAAGCGCACCGCCCCGCACCCCGATCTCACCACCTTCGACTGCCCGGATGCCAACACGACCAACGTGAAGCGCACCGTTTCCAACACGCCGCTCCAAGCCCTCACCACGCTGAATGCCGAAGCCTTCGCCGAAGCGGCGCAAGCCCTGGCGAAACGTGTTTTGACCGATGCCGTGCTCAAAGATGACGCCTCCCGCCTTACCCGCGCCTTTAGTTCATGTGTTTCACGAGCACCGTCCAAGCAAGAACTCACGGCGATGACAAAACTGCTCGATGAAGCGCGCTACACCTATCAGAATGGTCCCGCCGATGAGGCCAAGGCCGCGCTCGGCTCTCATGCGGTTTCAAATGTTCCCGCGACCGAAAACGCGGCCTGGGTAGCGACGGTCCGCATCGTGCTGAACCTGGATGAACTGATCACGCGGGAGTGAACAGTTCTGGTTACTGGGTGGACTTCCGTTTTCTCGGTGATTTGACCTTTTTGGCCTCATCGCACTCGAAGCGGCAGGTGACGATGACGCCGCGTTTAGGCTTGTTCTGAATCTTGAGTCTGCCGCCAATGAGGTTGGCTCGATACTCCATCACACGCATGCCGATGCCGCTTTCTGGAGCTGACTTCGTCTTTCGGATGCCCGCGCCATCATCTTCCACGCATAACTCGCATTCGCGCTGCTCGGTGCCGTGCAGTGAGATCTTCACCTTCCCAGGCTTGCCGTGGCGCAAGGCGTTGTTCACCGCTTCTTGGGCGATGCGGAAGAGATGCGTCTCCTTGTCCTCGTTGTTGATGGCGAGTCCGGCGTCCACTTCACAGGTGCAGGGCGTGCGGAAATTGGTGCGCACCGTTTCCGCCAGTAGGTTCAAGGCACCGGCCAGACCGCGATATTTGACGCTGGTGGGCGAGAGGCCATGGGACATGCGGCGGACTTCTGAAACTGACTCGTTCATCAGCTCATGGATGCGTTTGGCGCTCGCCTTGGCCTCTCCCTGAAGCTCTGCCTCCAGTGCCTCCATCATGATGACCATGCCAGTCATGGTTTGGCCCACGCCATCATGCAGGTCATGCCCCACGCGCGCCTGCTCTTGCTCGACGACACGCAGCAGCTCGCGCTGGAGGCGGTCGCGCTCGGTCATGTCCGTGCCGGTGATGATGATGCGGTCCGGGCTGCCATCTGGTGCGCGGGTGGAGGTGCTGCGGAGTTCAATGGTGCGCCACTCGCCGTTTTTGGCACGCAGCCGCACGTCGGTGGGTGGATTATCCTCGCCGCGCAGCAGGCGGGCAAAGCGTGCTTTGGAGCGTGCCACTTCCGGTTCGTCCATCAAACCGATTTCCCAGGCTGTTTTGCCAATCACTTCCTTTTCTTCATACCCCATCGTGGTGAAGAAAGCTGTGTTGGCATGCGCAAAGCGGCCTTCAATGTCCATCACAACGATGAAGGCCGAGGTGTGGTTCACCAGCGCCTGATTGTAGGCCAGCTCCCGACGGTAATTGAACTCCGCCTGCTTGCGCTCCTGGATGTCCTTCACCACGGCGATGTGGCGCAGGGGTGGCTCTCCCGGACGCCACATCGGAGCGACGGTCAGGTGAATCCAGGTGCTGTGGCCATCCGGGGCCACATTGCGCTTCTCCATCCTGAAACTGCGAATGCGGCCTGCCTTCAGCTCCTCCATCTTGTCCAGATCGTCCTTGAGATCATCAGGATGGGTCACGTCCATGAAGCTCAATCGCAGCATGTCCTCACGGCTGCGGTGATTGATCTCGCACAGGCGCTGGTTCACGCTGAGATAGCGCCCTGTGGGCGTGTCGATCACTGCGATGCCTACGGCCGCGAGTTCAAACACCTCGCGGAAGCGCTGCTCACTCTGCTCCAGTGCCTGCTCGGCCACTTTGCGGGCGGAGATGTCGGCAATCGTGCCGCTCATGCGGGAGATCTCGCCGCTGTCATCCCGCTCGGCCTGCCCTCGGGCCAGGAACCACCGGTAGCTCTCATCCTTGGTGCGGAGGCGGAACTCCACCTGGTAAGGAATGTTCTGCTGAAAATGCGCCTGACGCGCTGCTTGGACCTTCGGCACGTCCTCCGGGTGCAGCCGTGACATGAAAAACTCCTCACGACTGGTCAACAGCTCGTTTTCGGCAAAACCGAGCATCTCCTTCCAGCGTGGCGAGAGGTACACATCTCCAGAGCAGATGTTCCAGTCCCACAAGCCGTCCGTGGTGCCTCTCAGCGCCCGCGCGTAACGCTCCTCGCTGATGCGCAGCGCCTGCTCCTTCCACTCGCGCTCGAGTGCCAGGCCGGCGAGCCGCGCAGCGTTTGCGACGGTGTGAATCTCCGTCGGCGAAGGTTCGTGAGGATGATTGTGATAGCAGGCCAGGGTGCCCAGCACCTTGCCAGCGCTGCTGATGATCGGCTCCGACCAGCAGGCCCGCAGGCTGGCCTTGGAAGCCATTTTGTGAAAGGACTCCATGCGCGCATCTGCCAGCACATCCGGGCAGATCACCCGCATCCCTGAGTGTGCAGCCGCGCCGCAGCAGGCCACGTTTGGGCCGACTGGCAGGCCGTCGATGGCCTCTCTCACATAGTCCGGCAAACCGGGCGCGACCTTCATCTTCAAACTCAAGCCGGACGCGTCCACCAGCATCACGCTGCACCTCATCCCCGGATGCCCCGCCTCCACATTGCGTGTGATGGCCTCCAGCACCGCGCTGGCGGGCGCTCCTTCGGCGATCAATTGCAAGCTACGCGCCTCGCGCTCCTCCGCTGCCTTGCGCTTCGAAATGTCCGCCGTGGTTCCGATCATGCGCAACGCGCGGCCTTGGAGATCGCGATCAATCACACGCCCCCGGCTCAGCACCCATTTCCATGAGCCGTCCTTGCAGCGGAGGCGGAATTCGCTGGAGAAGCTGGGGATTAGCCCCTCCAGATGCTCCTGAACCGCGTGGCGCAGCCCAGCCATGTCACTCGGATGCAGAATCGTCTGGAATTCGGGATAATTCCCGGGCGCTGGCTCATGCGGCTCATGGCCGAGCATTGCTTTCCATTGGGCGGAGAAGAAAATCTGGTCGTTTTCGACATCCCAGTCCCACACGCCAAAACCGGAGCTTTCCAGCGCGAAGCGCCAGCGCTGCTGGCTTTCCTTCAGTTTCTGCTCGGCATGCACGCGCTCCGAGATGTCACGCCCGACCGATTGAATCTCGATGAGACAGTCGGCTTCGTTGAACAGCCCCCGGTTCACGAACTGCATCCAGCGCATTCGTGCCTGTCCGTCCTGCACGCGGGTTTCGATCACCACCACCGGGTTCTGCGGCGAAAGCGCCCGCAGCTTGTCCTCGATCATCTGCGGATCCTCAGCCACCACCACGGACTGCCAGCGGCTGCCGATGAGCGCCTCGCTCGACTTGCCAAACAATCGGCCATACACCTCGTTCACATAAGTGAGGGTGCCGTCTGGCGAGAAGCGGCAGATCGTCTCTGTCAGGTCCGCCACCACTAGGTGATGGCGGTCTGCCTCCGTCAGTCCTGCGCTGGCAGGTGTGGGTTGCTGACGAGGCTTCATGGCATCAGGGGATGTAACCCAACGACTTCATCCACTCCGCCACACGGTTCGGCCAATCGTTCACCGGGCTGCCGCTCTTGCGCATGCCGAAGCCGTGGCCGCCTCTGGCATAAATGTGCAGTTCGCAGGGGATGTTGAGCTTTTTGTATTCGAGGTAGAGCAAGGCGCTGGCGGTGGAAGGCCAACCATCATCGTTGGCGTGGATCAGACACATCGGCGGCGACTTGGCCGTCGCCTCAAAGCCGGGCAGCAGACGCATGATGTCTTCCTTGCTCACGAGATAGGCCGGATAGACGGGAATCGAAAAGTTCGGCGTCGCGTCTTCGACATCCAGTTTCGGATCGGTGGTGTAAGTGCGCTCGTTCGCATGCAAAGACGTCATCACCGTGAGGTGACCTCCGGCGGAGAAGCCGAGGATGCCCACGCGGTCCGGCTTGATGCCCCATTCGGCGGCGTGATGGCGGATGAGGCCCATCGCACGCTGCGAGTCCTGCAGCGCCTCGCGACCCGGATCCTTCGGATCACGCTTCGGCACGCGGTATTTGAGCAGGATACCCGTGACACCGTGCTGATTGAGAAAGTCACACACCTGCGAACCCTCATGCTCATACGCGAGGATTTGATAGCCACCGCCGGGGCACACCAGCACCGCCGTGCCGTTCGGTTTTTCCGGCCGGAACACCGTGATCATCGGATCAGTGACGTTGGCGATGCGCATCACGTCATCCGCCGACTTTTTCGGCATCTCCATCTCCGCCTCGATCTTCACGCCGGGCTTCTCCGGTGCTCCGCCGGG
Organism: Prosthecobacter sp.; assembly: GCA_044355475.1. Lineage (GTDB taxonomy): Bacteria > Verrucomicrobiota > Verrucomicrobiia > Verrucomicrobiales > Verrucomicrobiaceae > Prosthecobacter. Next base: position 33,194 of record JBIKYB010000002.1, on the reverse strand, counting down.
CCAAAGTTTGACCACAATCGGTTCAGCGGCGAAAACGGAGGTCGAGACGAGGAGAAGGGCGGTGGTGAGCTTCATGGTGCCGACATTGGAGCGGAAATCACCGCGCTACGCAAGGCAGCATCATCGCGTCTCGCATACCATGGAGGATTTTTTTGTCCGCCGGGCACACCGTGGCCAGCACGCCGCCGAGCGCCGGATTATCATCCTCGTTCGACGTGGCAAAATAATACGGGCACAGCCGCACGCGGCTCTGCATCGCCCGTGTGCCCTGCTTTTCCTCATCCCAAGCTGGATGCACGACGACCTTCGCCCGATGAAACTCTTGCAGCACGAACGGATTCGTCGGGAAACTCGTTAGTGCCTCGTCAATCGCGGCACCCCACTGCTCCTGCGAGAGATCGTGGCCGATGAAGACGCCACGCGAGCCCCAACCACGCTCCGAGAAGCCGCTGATCTTCAACACGAGCTGCCGCTGCTTCCCGCCGAATGTTTTCATCTCGTGCCAGCTCTGAATGTCGAGCTTCGGCCACACCGCGAACGGCGGCAGCGGCACCGGATCGACCACCCAGCCCATCGGGATGCATTTCTTCAAAAGCACCAAGTGCACAGTGCTCAGTGCGGAGTTCCAGAAGTCTTCGAGAGCAGGCGACCAGAACAACGCGAGCCACAGCTTCTCTTCCAGGAAGGCTTTGATCGGCGGCGTGAAGCTCGTTTCACCGCGCTCGGCCATGCGCAGCATCACGTCGGCGTTTTCGACGTTGGCGAGATCAAACAGCTCGAAGAAGCGGTAAATCGCCGCGCCATTCAGTTCAAACGGCTGCACTTCCCAAGGACGCAGCACGCGACGGCCCAATCGCTCCGCCAGCCAGCTCATCTCCGGCAAATAATCGCCGGATTCACGCGAGATGAGAATGTCCTCGCTCGGAAACGCCGCAGCGAAGCCGTCGATCATGCCAGCAGCACCACCGATCACGTTCTGATCCAGCGCCGCATACGTTTCATTCAGCCACGCTGTCAGACCGATGCCGCCAGGCAGCGAATCGAGTTCCGAAATGCTCACGCCCGTTTCCGTCAGCACCAAATCCGGCCGTAGCACGCGCGGCAGATCCTCATGCCAGCGCGGATTGCGCCCCAGCTCGATCACCCGCCGCGGCTTGCCCTGATCCAGCAGCTTCGCCACCCACGGATGCGCCTCATCAAAGTACAACCGGTTGCACGCCCGCTGAAACGCCCGCAACGCCGGTCCGAGCGCTCGAATCAGCTCCACCGTCACCGCATCCAGCGCAAACGCCTCCGGCGACAGCACCCACTCCTTGTCCTGGAAGAAACCTTGCTCAGGAAACGAGGCGCGGATGTGGGAGATAGATGGAGCAGCAGACAATGGAGGAGCTTACGGTTCAAACTGTGACAAAGAGGCAACGATGATGCTGGAGCCAATCACAATCGACAAGCCGATGAGTGTTGCCGTCAGAAACCAGAACATCAAAGGATCAGAGTGACGGTGGAACACCTGGTTCTGTCCACGCCACCAATGTTCGACCCTGCCCGTTTTCACAGCCTTCACTGCCAGCCAAACGAGATAGGCCGGCAGACACAAGAGCAATAACAGCAACCAAGATCTCATCGGCGTCTGCTGACGTGCATGTCACTTCCCCGCCACCTTCGTATTAACCGAAGGCAAGGTGCGAATGCGTTGCGTCGGGCTGAGGCCGTATTTATCGGGTTGATACATGGCTTCGATTCTCGCGGGCGGGGCGGTGGTGTCGCCTTCGGCGATGACTCTCGCGAGGTATTGGAGGCTGAACTTGCCTTTGGCGGGCGCGTAGTCGGTGAAGAACAAGGCACGGTCGGTGCGAATCTCGCGGTGGTCGCAGAACCAGGGCTGGGTGCCGTCGGGCAGTTGGTCGCCTTCGCGTTCGCTCTGCGTGCCGAACTCGGGATTGATGGCTTCGAAGACGGCGGGCAGCGAGTCGTCGATGGCGAGGTAGCGGTCGCCGCCGCCGATTTCGATCTTCAAGGTAACGACGACCATGTCGCCGACGCGGAGGTCATCGGTGCCGGTGGTGGAACCGTCCATGTTCAGCTCCTCGTAGGTGCGCTCGATGGCGTAGCCTTTGTTCTCACCGGCGAAGTCACGTTGCGGCGGGAAGCTGCGGGCTTCGATGCGGCTGAAGATCTCGCGACCGGCGGGAAGCTCGACGCTGAGCGGCTTCGCGCTGAGCGCCTCATTGAGCGCGAAGTTCACGCGGGCGCTGGAGAAGCCGGCGGTGAGGTTCAGCGGCACGGCCTGCGTGTCCCAGTGACCGGTGGCGGCCAGTGGCTCGCCAACTTTCTTCAAGCTGCGCTCGTAGGCGGACAAAGCGGTGAGCGTCCAGGCATTGGTGAAGGTGTTGCCCCACTCACCACGACCGTTACGAGATTGCAGGATCGACAAGGCGAGCGCTTCGGCATCGGTGGTGAGTCCGAGATGCGTGTAACAGATCAAGCGCAGTGCTTTGTTCGCGCCATTACCGGCCCAGTGGCTCCAAATCGCCGGTGCAGGCGCTGGAGTGGTCGGTTTGGCCTTCGTGTCGGTCTTGGACTTCGATTTGGCCTTGGAAGCGGCGACCTTGGCCTTGCTGTCGGTTTTCGGCGGAGCTGGAGGCGCGGGTGGTTTCCAGCCGAGCGTGTCCTTGATCTGCTGGGCAGGCGTGTTGCTGAGGCACATCGAGAGCGCGAGGTAAAGGCGGGCGATCTCAGGCAGCTTGTCGCGCTTGCCAAAGAGCAGGTTCTGATACGCAGGCTCGGGTTTACCGGCTTTGGCGAGCGTGTAGAGCGCGAGGGCGGAGTCGGTGATGTTGTAGAGGTCTTTTTCCTCTTCGAGGCCACGCAGCTTCTTTGAGAGATATTCGACGAGCTTGTTGATGGCATCGGCGGGAACGTCCGCGCCTTGATCTCGTGCGCGCAGCAGCAGCAGGCCGCCGTAAGCGCTGCCCCAGAAGGTCGGCTCGGTGCCGCCGGGCCAGTAGGCGAGGCCGCCCTCGTCAGTGGTCATTTGCAGGAGCTTGTTCACGCCGGACTGAATGACGAGCTTTGCTTTGCCGCCGCCGAGTTGATCGGGGAACAGCGGCTCGTATTTGCCGAGAGCGAGCCAGGGCATCGTGGCGGAAGTGGTCTGCTCGACGCAACCGTAAGGATACTTCAAAAGGTAGTCGAGCGCGTCGCGGGCCTCGTAGAGGCGGCTGTTGCTGATGCCGAGCGAGAGCGAGCCTTCGCCTTCGAGCAATGCGGGATTCACGTTCTTGATGAGGTTATCGACCGGTGCGTCGGCCTGCAGCCGCGTGTAGCTGACGTGGCGCAGCTCGGGCACGGGATGATTCACCTCGAAGGTCGATTCGGTGCCGTCGCTGGCCTCGGCGGCCCAGTTCACGCCGCGCGCGGTCCATTTCCATTTCGTGGTGCCGAGCTGCACAAACTGCACAGGGAAGGCGGTGGCGGCGGTTTCACCGGCTTTGATCTGGAGGATGACCTTCTGCTTCTTCGCGCTGCCGCCGGTGTCGGCTGTGAGCGAGGCGGGAATGAAATCGCGCTTCTCTTGGATGAAGTTCGCGCTGCCATCGAGTTCGAGCGTGACCTCAACAGCACCCGCGTTTGGTGTGGTGTTGTGAACGACGGCTTTGACGAGGAATTCATCGCCGAGGCGGGCGAAGCGCGGCACGGCGGGTTCGATCATGAGCGGCTTGTTGATCTTGAAGGCGGACTCGCCTTTGCCGAAACGATCCACGCCATGCGCGGCGATGGCCATGATGCGGTAGCGCGTGAGATTGTCCGGCGCGGTAACGCTGGCGGTGAGCTTGCCCTGCACGTCGGTGATGCCGGAGGCGAGCCAGAGCGGCGTGACGATGAAGTTTTTGCGGATGGTGGCGTTCGCGCCGTTGCCATCGCCGCCTTTGTCGCCCACGACGAAGCCTTTGTTGCCACGGTCGCGTGCGGCGAGTTCCTCGGGCAGCAGATTGTCGAACGACGTGAAGCTGTCGATGGCGAGCGGCAGTTCGGCGTGGAAATAGGCCGAAGGATCAGGCGTCTCGTGGCTCATGAGGCTCAGCACGCCTTCATCGACGGCGTAAAGCGTGACATCGCTGCCGGAGACAGGTGCGCCTTTGGCATCGGTGATCGTGGTGGTGATGTTCACCGCTTCCGCTGGACGAACTTCCTCACGATCCGACTTCACAGCGAGTTTCAGCTCCTTGGCATCGGATTCGACCTTCAGGGCGCAATAACCGACGCGATACTCGGGCATCTTGTGCTGCTTGGTGCTGGCGGCGGAGCCACGGATGACGATGACGGAGACGAAGACGTTCGGAAACTCGTTTTCGCCGAGCGGAATGCGGATGATCGGATTTTCGAGTGTGAGTTCGGTCACAAACTGACGATGCAGCTTGTTGCGCTCCACGGTGACGAGCGCGGTGCCTGCAATCGGCGTTTTGACCACGATGACGGCGTCTTCACCGGGTTTGAGTGTCGTCTTTTCCGGCTGGAGATTCATGCGATTGCCATCTTCCATCGCCCAGGGGAATTCATTGCCGCCGACGGCGTAAAACGGCATACGCGAGATCACTTTGGTGCCTTTGGCATCCACCGCTTCCGCCGTGACAAAATAAACACCGCCGCGTGCGGGTGTGAACGGAATACTCATCGAAGGAGCGGAACCGGCGGTCGGAGATTTTAAATCGAGGCTCTGTTTCAATTCTTCGCGCAGGATGACTTGGTCCTTCGTCGTGCTGCCGCCGCCTGCGGTGGCGATTTTGAGCGTGTGATACTCCTGACGCTCGACTTTGACATCGACATGCACGTTGCCGGATGCGGGAGCGCCTTTGGAATCAATGGCGACGACTTCAAGCTGGAGAGCCTTGCCAGCGGTGCCGAAATACTCGGGGCCTTTGAGGCCAAGCAGGAAATTCGCACCGGGGACTTCAAACTCGGCGGCGGAGCTGATCGTTTGCTCGTTGATGTCGGTGACTTCGGCGTTCACGCGCACGCGCTGCGGCAGTGCGGCACGATCTGCGGGAGGCTGCGGCATCTCAAGCGTGGCGGTGCCGTCGTCGGCGAGGAAGAGATCGCCGTTCACGAACCACTCGTCTCCTTCATCGTCATTGTCATGGCCGGCGTAATCGCCATCGGCATCGCGATCCTGCGCATAATGCGACCACGCGGGAGCTTCGCCGAAATGATACTGGCGGTAGGCCTCCGGCGGCTGGTAGTCGCGTTGCGAATTCGCGCTCCATTGCACTTTCGCCACGGAAAGAGCCTTGCCCATGTAGTAGTTCGCGCTGAGCGGAAGCTTGATTCGGTCGGGTTCGAACTTGATCGCCTTGGTATCGAGCTTCACCTCGAAGGTGTTCGGCTTGTAATCGTCGATGCGGAAGGTCATGCCGCCACCGTCATCGCTCTGGCTGTTGGGATTGGTGGATTTGAGATTAATTGAGAGATCGTACCAGCCCGCCGGGCCTGTGGGGAGCACGACATCATCGGCCCAGGCACCACTGGCGGTGAACGTCACGGGTTTGTCGAGCACGACGCGATAACGCGGATCACGGATGACGAGACGGCCTTCGGCAGGCGCTTGATCGAGGCTCAAATCATCACCGATGAGCAGACGCGTGTGCGCCTTGAAATGAGCGGTGTCGCCTGGTTTGTAGAGCGGACGGTCGGAGAAGACAAAGGTGCGCCGCTGTGCCTGCCACACGCTTTCATAAGCCTGCGAGATGTCGTAAGGCACGCCGATGCCGCTGTTGCTGCACTCGATCACAGCGCAGTCGCCGTTTTTCTCTGCCAGCACGAAGGCGGGTGTGGCTCCTGGCGCGGTGGCGATGCCGCTGGCATCGGTGTCGCCGTATCCGACGAGTTTCAGGTCGGAATCTACCAGAGTGAGCCGCACGCCGGGCGCCGGCTTGCCGGTTTCGAGCGAAGTGACGAAGACCATCGTCTCCTTGCCGTTGCTCTTTTGCATGATGCCGAGATCGGTGAACTGCACGAGCGACTGAGTGATGACGCCCTTCTGTGAGATGCCTGCGGCGGCGGTGCCTTCGATCTCGATGAACAGCGGCGCGGCAGGCTGGTCGCCGAGCACTTCGCGCCAGTTGAGCTTCACGATCTCGCTTTGATCCAGCGGCTTCGTGATTGGGAAACTGCGATCAAACACCTGTGTGCCGGGATAGGCGTCGATGGACTGCGCCTTGTAAGCGGATCGTTGTTTGTCGTTGCCGTAGTAGGCGGTCTGGTAGGCGCGGTAAAGATCCAGCGCCTTGAGTAGTTCCGGGCCGTTGAGGCGCTTGGCACGCACACGCACCTGGCTCACGTTCGCGGCACTGAATTCATAATTGGCGGCACCTTTGGCAAGCTGCGCGTTGATGAAGGTCGGCGCTGCGACGTAGGGCGGGTTCGGGACGAAGGTAACGCTGTTTTTCACCGGCGCACCGAGCGTCATGCCATCGCCGGAGGTCATCGTGGGATCGACCGTGACGGTCTGCGGCTGATTGAGCGGGAACTTGCCGCTGATGCGCAGCGTGCGGTGGTACACCTCGGCTTTCGTTTCGCCCGCAGGAATCGGGTCGATGTGAATGAGCGCCGCGAGTTTCTTGGCGAAGGCGGCCTGCTCCTCGGGCTTCATTTCTTCATCCGAAGGCGGCAGCAGGCGTTTGTTGAAGTCGATTTCGAGGTAGTAGTCGCTGTCGAACGGCGTGTGAGCGCTGACATGGGTGACGGCGAAGGGCTTGATCTCACCCAGCGTGATTTCGTCGCCGGTGGCGAGCTGGTTTTGACCCGAGGCGTTGCCGAGTGTTTCCGCGACGGTGAGCTTCCATTTGCCGATGGAGAGCGGCGAAACCGGCTCCACCACGATGGCGCTGAGACGCGGCGCATCGTCGGTCACGGCCGGTTTGGCCTTGGAAATCTCCTCCGCCCAAGTCGGCTGCGCTTCGGCGCTCCAGCGGGTGAAATCCTTGCCCGTGGCATGACGTACCTTGGCTGCAATGGGCTGGGGAGACGACTCGGACACGAAGCTGATGTGTTTTGCCGCTTCGGTAGGTGTGACGCCGTCATTGAACTCAAACAGGAAACGCGGGCTGCGGTTCTGCGCGTCGTCATCAAACCAACGTGGATGCTGGTCGATGATACGGAAGCGGGCGCTTTCGACGGAATCGAGAGTGTCGGTCGAGAGCGGCTTGCCTGCTAGGTCGGTCAAACCACTTCGCAGTTTGAAATCATAGCTGCTGGCGAACTTCGGCGCCTGCGTCAGGTGAAAATGCCCGCTGCGCGTGCTCGTCCACTCAAAGGTGCCGGTGAGTTCCGGCGTGACGACGAGCGGCGAGGTTTCTTCATTCTTGCCGATGCGCTCCTTCGCGATCATCGGCGTTGGGAACACGACCTCGATGGTCGATTCCGGTGCAAGCTCCGCCGGATTGATGCTGATCTCGGCTTGGAGCGCCTGCGGCGGCGGTGTTTTGGTGTCGGTGCGGCCCTTGGTTGGGGCTGCGGTGGCGGAGACAAACGCCAGTGTCATGACTGGCAGCAGCACGAGGCTGAATGTGGTTTTCATGGCGAACGAGTGGTTCGCCGCGAGAGTAGCACGCCGCCCGAGGGAGCGAGGGGATTTTTGGAAAGATTTTGGAAGCAGCGAGGTGCCTCACTTCAAAGCCCACACCTTCATACTTTCGAAGGCAGACTTTCAGAGCGATTCGACTGCATTTCTTCGTGCCCAAGCATCCGCCTCGATGAGCGCTTCCAAATTCGGATGCGCGATGACTTGATGCGCGGTCATGACGCGCTCGACGGTCTGCCAGATGCCGGGGAAGGGGATTTTGCCGTTGAGGAAGGCTTCGACGGCGACTTCGTTAGCGGCATTGAGCACGGCGGGGAGGGTGCCGCCGATGGTGCCGGCGTGGCGGGCGAGGTTGAGGGCGGGGAAATCGTCCACGCGGGGGGCTTCGAAGTGCAGGGCGCCGACTTGAGCGAAGTTGAGCGGCTTGAGGTTGTTCGGGACGCGGTCGGGCCAGGTGACGGCGTACTGAATGGGGAAGCACATGTCGCTGTGGCTGAGCTGGGCGATGACGCTGTTGTCGGCGAACTCGACCATGCTGTGCACGATGCTCTGCGGATGCACGACGACCTCGATCTTGTCCATCGGCACGTCGAAGAGCCACTTCGCCTCGATCATCTCCAGGCCTTTGTTGAAGAGTGTGGCGCTGTCGATGGTGATCTTGCGGCCCATGGTCCAGGTGGGATGCTTCAGGGCCTGCGCGAGGGTGACGTGAGGCAGTTGATCGGCAGGAAGTGTGCGGAAGGGACCGCCGCTGGCGGTGAGCAGGATGCGCTGCACGTCGCTGTGGCGATGGCCTTCAAGGCACTGGAAGATGGCGTTGTGCTCGCTGTCCACGGGCAGAATGTTCACTCCCTTGCGCTTCGCGGCCTCGGTGACGGCCTCACCGGCCATGACGAGGATCTCCTTGCTGGCGACGGCCAGATGCATGCCTTTTTCAATCGCGGCGAGGGCAGGCGCGAGTCCGGCGGTCCCGACGATGGCGACGAGGACCATGTCGGCATCGGATTCATTGACGAGATCGACGAGGCCCTGCGCCCCAGTGTGCAAAACGACATCCGCAGGCAGCAGCGCCCGCGCTTTGGCCGCAGCGGCGGGATCGGTGAGCGCGACCTGCTTCACGCCTGTCTCACGAACTTGCTCGACAAGCGCCTCGACGCTGCTGTTCGCGGCCAGACCGACGATTTGTATGCGCTCCGGGAGGTCGCGGGCGACTTTGAGGGCGCTGGTGCCGATGGAGCCGGTGGAGCCGAGGAGGAGAACTTTGCGCATCACAGGGCTTTGTTTGGTCTATCGGGCGATGGCGGACAAGTAGAAATAGAACACCGGCGCGGTGAACAGCAGACTGTCAGTCAAATCCAGAATGCCGCCGATGCCGGGCAACGCGTGGCCGCTGTCTTTGATGGCGACGCAGCGTTTGAGCACGGACTCGGCCAGATCTCCAGTCACGGCGGTGGCACAAAGCACCGGGGCGAGGATCATGCCGTGCAGCCAGGTGATCGGGGCGATTTTTTCCGGCATGACAGCCAGCAGGATGGCGGCGGCACCGAAAGAACCGATGAAAGCACCGACAAAACCTTCCCAGGATTTCGCCGGGCTGATGTGCGGGATCATTTTGTGCTTCCCAAACAGCACGCCGACCACGTAGGCCCCCATGTCGCTGAACTTGGTGACCATGACGAGGAAGAGTACCAAAAAGATGCCAGTGATGCCTTTCCCGTCCGATTGAAAGTACATCAGGCGGGCGATGAAGCCGAAGAAGATGACGGTGTAAACGACGCCGAAGACCGTGTTGAAGATACGCTGGAGTGTCACCGCGCCCTCAAGCTGGTGGCGGTAGCACAGCAGGAAGGAGCCATGCACGCTGGCAGTCAGCGCCGCGAGATCGAGCCACATGGGCGGCACGTTGTGCCGCGTGGTCGTGTGCCAGATCACCGAGCCCCAGTATAAGACGCAGATGACAAAACCGAGGGCGTTGAAAGAGCGGGCATGCGGGTCATTGCGCAGCAGGCGATAGTACTCCACCGCGCCTGCAACGCCGAAGAAGCCCGTGATCGCGATGATCAGCCAGACGTTCTGCCATTGAAGAAAAGCAACGGTCAGCAGCGACCACAGAAGCAGTGTGCTGAAAAGCCGGGAGGCAAAGACGCGACGCCGGCTGGGCGTGGTAGGCGGGGCTGCGGCGGCGGATTCAGACATGCGGCGGGTTGGGGAGCGCCCATATAGAGCCTATCCCGCTTCCCAGGGCAATGCGATTTCGCATTTGCGGTCAGCTTCATCATCGTCACATCCGCCGCCCACCTCCTGCGCCGGAGTGAAAAACGCGCACCCCCTGTCGCACGGGAAGCACTTTCATGAAGCGAGAAAAATGCGCGTCTTGCCGGTGTCTGGGCGTTTCACCTCAGCCATGTCCACCACGCCCGTTACCTGTCCAAGCTGCTACCAAGAGTTTGAAGTGCCTGCACCGCACTTTGACGAGATCCCGTGTGATGTGGATTATGACTGCGAGGTGTGCTGCTGCCCGCTGCGCATCTTTTTTGAGGAGACGGAGGGTGAGGTCGTCGGCTCGGCATATGGCCTTGGGGCGAGCGGCCCCTACGGCTGATTTGGGCATCTGAACTTCTGGCAATCCCAAAGTTTTGCCAGTTTGGTGCCTTGTTTGTGTGTTTTCGCAGAGAATTCATTTGGCTGTTTGCAAAAGTAGAACTTGTCGTTACTCTCGAAAATCCCGCTGCCAGGAATCTGGTGGATGGGCACTTAACAAACTGGTTAACACCCACACACATACATGAAAATCGCTATCCTCACCCTCATCGCGGCTTCCGCCGTCCTTAGCTCCTGCCAGCAGACTCCTCCTCCGCCACCACCACCACCAGTGGTGACGAAGTAATTGATCCGCCGCCTCGCGCGGCGGGGTTGCCCAACCCACCTCAGATCAATTTATGATTCGTTCTGCCACTGTTGTTCTCGCAGCGTCCATGATGCTCCTCGCATCCTGCGCTACGAAGAAGGCCTGTGCTACCTGTGACTCCAAGGCTGCTGCCGCCTGCTGCTCGAAAGACAGCAAATCGGCCTGCTGCAAAGAAGGTCACAAGCACTAAGCTAAACAGGAATTAAAGTTCGCGCCGCCGTTCCCCACCCAACCGGGGGACGGCGGCTTCTTTTTTACTAGATGCTGGATGCCGGATGCTTGATCCTGGATGGCAGCAGTCCCCCACCTTCCGATGTCTAGCCTCCAGCCTCCAACTTCCAGCGCGCAGCCTTGCCTCCTCGCTCTTGAATCCTCCTGCGATGAGACCGCTGCCGCTCTCTGCACGCTGGACGGGGCTTTGATCGCCAGCCGCATCGCCTCGCAGATCGAGATTCACCGTCAATATGGGGGTGTGGTGCCGGAGGTGGCTTCGAGAAACCACATTCTCCATGTCCGACCGCTGGTGGCGCAGGTGCTGGCAGATGCAGGCAAAAAACTGGGAGATGTGACCGCATTTGCCGCCACCAGCGGACCAGGGCTGGTGAGCTCGTTGCTGATCGGCACCTCCATGGCCAAGGCGCTCGCCATCGCGGAAAACAAGCCATTCCTCGCGGTGAACCACATGGAGGGGCATCTGCTGTCTCCTTTCATGAATGAAAACGGTCCGGTGAGGCCCTGCGTGGCACTGATCGTGAGTGGGGGGCACACGATGCTCGTGCGAGTGCATGAAGTCGGTCGCTATGAGCTGCTCGGTCGCACCCGTGATGACGCGGCGGGTGAGGCCTTTGACAAAGTCGCCAAAATGCTCGGCTTGCCCTATCCCGGTGGCCCGGAGATCGACAAGCTCGCGAGTCGTGGCGATCCGGCCGCATTCGCTTTTCCACGCAGCTTCCTGGACGGCTCCAGCCTGGAGTTCAGCTTCAGCGGATTGAAAACCGCCGTGCTCTACGAATTGCCGAAGCTTGATCTGAAAAACGAGCAGACGCTCGCTAATGTCTGCGCCAGCGTGCAGGCGGCCATCATTGATGTGCTCGTCGAAAAGCTCGTGCTCGCCGCGAAACGCTGCCGCGAGGCACTCGTCACCGTCAGCGGTGGGGTGAGCTGCAACCGCGGCCTGAGGGCTGCTTTGACCGCCCGTTGTACCAAAGAGGGGCTGCAACTGCTGCTCGCACGGCCAGATCTTTGCACCGACAATGCTGGCATGATCGCTTTCGCTGCCGTTCAGCGTTACAACACCGGCCACTCCTCGCCTTTGGAGGCCGATGTCGATCCCAATCTCTCGCTCGTCAGTTGATCCCTCTTCAATTTCCCATGCGCCCGCTTCTTTTTATTCTCTGCGCATCCATTTCGCTTCATGCGGGCGACTGGCCGCAATTTCTCGGCCCAGAGCGCGACGCCACCGCTCAGGATGAATCCGTGATCACTGGCAGCTCTGAGCCGGAAATTCTCTGGAATCACCCACTCGGCAGCGGCCATGCCGGGCCGGTGGTCTCCAAGCGGCGTGTGATCGTGTTTCATCGCCAGGGGGCCGACATGGTCACCGAGGCGCTCGACGCCACCGATGGGAAAGCGATCTGGAAACAGACCTACCCCGCCACCTATCGCGACAGTTTTGGCATGGACAACGGCCCGCGTGCCGTGCCCTGCATCGCCGAGGGCAAAGTCATCACGCATGGGCCGGAGGGCATCGTGCAGGCGCTCGATTTTGAAACAGGCAAGCTGCTCTGGGACTACGACACCGTCGCGGAACTCGAATCACCGCAGGGTTACTTCGGCCGCGCCTGCTCACCGCTCGTCACCGAAGGGAAAGTGCTGCTCAATGTCGGCGGCAAAGGTGGTGCGGGCATCATCGCGCTCGACTTGCAGAGCGGAAAGCCTGTCTGGCAGGCCACGGATCATGAGGCGGGTTATTCATCGCCGATTTTGATCCCCGAAGACACCGGCGTCAGTGCCTTCTTCACCCGCAGCGGCATCGTTTTGACGCAAAACAGTGATGGCAAGGTGCTCGCTGATGAATTCTTCCGCGCCGAGATCGACGCCTCCGTCAACGCCGCCGCTCCCGTGGCCTGCGGCGATGGCAAACTGCTCTTCTCCGCCGCCTACGACGTCGGAGCTGCCCTGTGGCAGTGGAACAAGACGGATCGCAAACTGGTCAAACTCTGGAGCACGACCGATGCGCTAGACTGCCACTACACCACCCCGGTTTATCACGCTGGACACGTTTATGGCCTGCATGGCCGCCAGGAGAGCGGCATGACGCTGCGCTGCATTTCCGTGGCGGATGGCAAAGTCGCTTGGGAAGCGCCGGATCGACTCCAGGGAGGCACCTTGATCCTCGTTGGCGACAAACTGCTCCTTCATACCGAATCAGGGGAACTTTGGATCATCCAGGCCACGCCCGAAAAATTCCAGCTTCTGCGCAGCAGCCAGATCACCCGCGCCGGTCACCGCAGCCACGCGGCCTTTTCAAATGGCCTGCTCTACGCCCGCGATGCGGAGAAAATGGTCGTGGTGAAGGTGAAGTAGCTGCTGGATTGCTCCAGCTCTGCGTCTAGTCTGGGCTCATGGCCCAGATCGGCAAACGCAACTCCCTCACCGTCCTTCACAGCACGCCGCATGGCATTTATCTGGATGGCGGCGAGCATGGGGAGATTCTGCTGCCGAACCGCTACATCCCGAAAGGCACAAGCCTTGGCGCTGCGCTCGATGTGTTCATCTACCGTGACTCGGAAGACCGGCTAGTGGCGACGACGGAGACGCCGTTTGCCACCGTGGGTGAATTTGCGACGCTGGAAGTGGTGAGTGTAAACCGCAACATTGGGGCGTTTTTGAACTGGGGACTGCTCAAGGATCTGCTACTGCCGTTTCGTGAGCAGGCGGACCCGGTCCGGGTGGGAGACAAAGTCGTCGCTTACATCCTGCTGGACGAAAAAACGGACCGCATCATCGCTACCACGCGGCTGAACCGGCATCTGAGCCGCCAACGGCCGCCCTTCAAGCCTGCGCAGCCGGTGGCGCTGCTCATCACCGCCCGCACACCGCTCGGCTACAACGCGATTGTCGAGGGTACGCATGTCGGGCTGCTCTACCACTCGAATGTCGGTGCGCCGTTGCAGGTGGGGCAGCAGCTCAATGGTTTCGTGAGCGCGGTTTATCCCAGCGGGAAGATCGACCTCAGCCTCGACGCATCCGGTTATCAGCGTGTTGCGTCGCTGACAGATCGCATTCTCGAAGCGCTGAAAAACAACGGTGGCAGACTCGAATTCGACGACGACAGCCCGCCCGAGGCGATCCGCAAACACTTTGAAGCGAGCAAGAAGGCCTTTAAACAGGCGCTAGGGTCGCTCTACAAGCAGCGCCGCATCGAGTTTACGCGTCCGGGCATCGTCGCCTTGGACATTCGCGAGGCCAAAGAGGGTGACTGGCAGCCTTCGCTCCAAGCCCGCTGATTCATAGATTAGGACCGTTCCTTCCCGCAACGCTGTAATCAGCGAATGTGGGAGATCATGATTTTTCATCATCCTTCACGGATCGTTGCATCTCAAAGTTGACAATCATTACTGATTATTTTACAAGATTGAAGATGTATTTATCCATTTTATCATGATTTATTTAATAAAACGTTTCGCGGGAACTCTCTTTTTGATGTTTTTCGGAGTGTTGGGGGTTGAGCGGCTGGAGGCTGCGGTCACAGCCTCCAGCCTCGCCATCATCGGTTACGACGACTTTTCGGACTCCTTCAGGATCATGGCTCTGGACTCCTGGAATGCTGGCGAGGTGATTTATTTCACCAACAACGGCTGGAACAGTGCATCGGGCAGATTCCACGGCGCTGATGCCACTCAAGGAGCTGGCAGCGAGTCGCTCATCAAACTCACTCTGAATCAATCGATTACCAAAGGGACAATCATCGATACCGAGGTGCAGGATGCGGCATGGGAATGGACGAAAAGCGGCTTGATTCCGGGCCAGACGGACGGCTTTGCTGAGTTCAGCAACTTGGCGCTCGATTACGAGTCTGACCAGATTTACGCCTTTCAGGGGTTGTCGGACAATCCTTTGCTGAACCCGACACATTTCATCTACGCACTTCACTTCGGTAGCATCGACTACCCAGATTTCACTGACTACGAGGATACGCTGTCTGGCGACATCCCGCCCGGTCTCTCTCTGGAAGACAAGACGGCCTTTGCGCATACCAATTTCAGCTTCCACGGAGATGCCGATGGCAACCATCCAGCCTGGGGATTGAACATGGACGCGCCAGAGATCCAGTTGTTGAACGCTGATGGAGGTTCGAGTGCTCAGTGGCTCAATGCGATCGCCAACAGTGACAATTGGACTTCCTTGGAACCCTTGGTCATTTCACCCTTCGCGGCACCTGAGCCGGGCAGGGCAGCACTATTGCTGTTAGGACTAGCCGCAGCAGCGCTGAAACGGAAAAATCTAAATATTTACATAATTTATGATAAATATATATTTATTCTTGATGCCTTAAGCTTCCGCCGATATTCTGGGGGGCTTTGGTCTCCCGTTCAGCCATCATTCTCTGCTGTTTTGCCCTGCTGTCCAATCAGCTAGGGGCGGCTGGTATCATGGTAAACGAATACCGCAATGGCAGCGGCTCCACCGGCCCAGGGACCAAGATGGCGCGTGAAGAGTACATCGAGTTTGTCATCACTGAGGAGACCACATCCGCCAGTCTGGCCGCGCTGACTTTTGGAGACAGTAACGACGCGACCTCCATGCTTCAAGGGGTCTTCAGTTTCGACAAAACGGCTCTGGATCAAGCCCTTGGCAATGCAGGACTCACCGAGTTTTTGGCCGGCACCTTATTGGTGGTCAAAGGCATCAATCTAGGGACTCAAAACTTGGGCTATGACCCGCTCAATGGCAATTGGAGCATCGAACTCGTGGCAGGCCAGGGGGCTCGCGATCATTCCGAGTCTTTGATTAATGGCAGCATTTCCATCGGCAATAATGGTGATGTGGTCTGGGTTTCAACCAGCTCGCCCCCCACGCGCAACAGTGACACCAGCGGCATGGTGCATGCCATCGGTCACGAGAACGCCCCTGGGCTAATCGCCAATACCGTGGCGGCGGCGTTTGGATCCGAAAACGTGCTCAACGCCATCATCGCAACCGGTCGATCCATCGCCAACGTGGGTGACACCACCGAATCACTTCAAGTCACCACCACTGGCACTATGGGGCAGGCCAATGGTGGCACCAACTCCACCTGGATCGCCGGACTTCGGGGGGAAGGGCTAGTCGCCGCTCCAGTGCCTGTCCGTGCCATCTTTCTGGGATTTGGGCTTACCACACTTATTTTCCAGCGTTACCGCAAAGGAGGCTCCCATGTCTGAACGCCGCCCTGCGCGCAGCCGCCGCACCCAGGCGGTACTTAGCGATGTTCCAGGCCTTGAGCGCTGGTGGCAGGAACCATCCGCCGCGTCCGCTGCGTCCGCTGCGAAGCGCCAAAAGTACCTGCGCTTTCACAGTGGCGATCCTTTCGATCGGTTCGCCATGCTGCGTCACTTGATCGTCGCCGTCTCCATCATCGCGCCGGTCATTATCCTGACGACTTCGGATTTCTCGCCCAACGAAGTCTATCACGACTGGTCGGGCAATCCGATGCAGGAAGTGCAACGCTCCCTGCAAAGCGGCCAGCAGCGCACTGCACTGGCTTCTTTGAAGGCTGAAGCTGAGCGCTCCCCGCAGAACCCGGAAATCCTCCGCGCCCTCGCCGCCCTGGCCGCTGAGTGCTCTCCCGCCGACGCCCGGCGCTGCTACCACAAGCTCAACGCCCTCGGCCTCACCACCGATGCCGACTGCGCCGGGCATGCCGCCCTGCTGGCAAAGCTCCACGACTTTACCGGTGCGAAGGCCGTGCTCTCAAACATCTCCAAGGCCGCCCAGACCATGCCCCAGGCTCAATACGCCTGGCTTGCCATCTGGCGTGAGGCGGGTGACTTCGCCGCCGCAGCGGAGACGATGGAAAAACTCACCGCCGCTGCCCCCTGCGATGTCGAAATCGCCCTTGAACTCGTGCGGCAGGCCGCTGCTGCCAAAACCGCTCCAGAAATCCTCTACCGCATCGAAGGCAGCCTGATCAAAAGCCTTCGCCAATGGATGAGCGACGGCCGCGCCCAGGACGTGCTCGCGCTCGCCGCACAAATCGCCGCGCTTCCAGTCTCCAGCCCCACGCATCGCACCCAGATGGCGCAAATTCTGCGCAACTTGCCAGGCACGCCCGTGCATCATCGCCTAGCAGCCGTCCGCTTCGCCTTCCCGAACTCACTCAGCACTGCCGACCAGCAGCAGCTCCGCACCGATTACCAAAACGAGATCGCCTGGAGCGGCGGCCTCAGCGCCGAGGAAAAAGACCGCGCGGCCGCTTATTTTCAGTCTCAGGGGGAACACGCCCTCGTGACCACCCTAATCAGCGCCCGAGAAGCCCTCACCGAGCCGCAGCTCTACTCCCGCCGATTTGACGCGCTCCTTGAGTTAGGAAACTGGCGCGAGGCTGGGGCTATGAACGCCGACCTTGAAGCGCCGCTGCTGCCACATTCGCGTAGCTTGGCCCATGCGCTCACCACGCTGCAAGGACGCACCAAGCGCAACTTTGCTGTGGAAGTGCTTCTTAACGAGGCTCTGGCCGCCTCCCAGCGCGAAAACCGCGCTCTTGACTGTTATGCCACCGGTTGTGCGGCGCTCGACCACGCCCTGCCCAACCTCGCCGCCACCGCTTTTGCCACCGCGCTCGATATTTCCAAAGACCGCGCCAAAACCATGCAGTCCATCCTTCGCAGCTCACGCCAGGGGCGTTTGCCGCTCGATACCTTCATGCGTTCCCTGATCGGCAGTCCCGCCATGCAGGATGAATCCATCCAGGAATCTCTCATCTACCTCAGCCTCCTCAATGGGCAAAAGGTGGACAACCTGCTCGCCATCGTTCGCAACCGCCGCCAGATCACCCCCGACAACGTTTATCTCCGCTTCCTTGAAGCTTTCGCTTTGCACCAGCTCGGTAGCCATAGCGATGCCGCCAGCCTGCTCATTCCGCTGCCTCAGCACCGCTGGCATCAGGGTGAGGCCGCCGTGCTTGCCAGCATCATTGCCGCTGCTGGAAAAATCGACCGATCCAGCGCACTCATCCAGCAGATCGACCCCTCGCAGCTTTTGCCTGAGGAACGTTCCTTGTTTGCACCCTGGCACAGCCGACTCAACCTTGGCCCAGGTCTGGTCAGCAGTCTTGGGGCCGAGTGATCGAATCACGGTGTTGCCGAGTATTTCTTCACTTCCGACTGCGTCCCGTCCACGAAGGTTAGTTGCAGCGCCACGAACTTCAGTCCATCCGGCGCTTTGAGGTAAGGCAGACCCTCGCCGATCTCATACGGGCCTTCACCGGGCTTTGGAGGCGAGAAGGGGAACTCCTGGTCGAGCTTCTCGCTGTCGAAGGAGTAGCGGATGGATTTGAGGATGCCGCGATGCGTAAGCACGCCGGTGAAATAAACATTCCCTTGTTGAATGCTCAGCCAGGAGGTGGCGGTCATGTCCAGCATGTTTTTGCCAGCTTTCAGCGCGGCCTCGGCGGTGTTCAGCTTCAAAACGAAGGGGCCGTTCATCTTGTCCGCCATGTCGGTGTAGCGCACTTCGAGCGTATGCTCGCCGGGCGCGAGCGTGGCGACCATGATCGTCTGCGACGGCATCGGCAGGCCGGTCTGCGGGTTGGTCATGTTGGCAAAGCCGGTGGACTTGAACTTGCCCGCGCCATCGAGCTTGTACTCGACGTTTTTGATTTTGTAGTCGGCAAAGCCCAGCGTGATCATCCAACCCTGGTTGGATTGGTTCGCCGAAAGCGTCACCGGATTCTCCAAAACGGCGGCTGGCATCGCCACGAGTTTCGCGAGACGGACTTCCGCCTCATCGAGCCAGGCTTTCGCCTGTTTCTTGTCCATGACGTAACGCTGGAACTTCCCCGCGCCGTCCAGCGTGCGGAATTTCTCCAGCAGCGCCTTTTCCTCACGCTTGTCGGCCAAAGTCTGCTCGCCCAGCTTTTCCATGGAAAACTCGCGGCTCAGCAAATACACCGCAGGCGCGAAGTCCGCGTGTTTTTCGACGCCTTGCTTCAACGCGGTGATGCGTTGCTCTTTTGGCAGCAACAGCGCTGCCGCGATCTCCAAACTCGTGCTCGTGTTGTTCTTCCGCATCGCCGCGACGACCTCTCGTGCGCCTTCCAAGCCATCCTGCACCTTCAGCATGTCCGTGTAGGCCAGATAGGGGTCGATGAAGTCCACGCCGCTCGCCAGATAGGCGTTGTAGCTCTTGCGGGCGCTGGCGAAGTCGGACTTCAGCTCGAACATGCGCGCGTTGTGGTAGTGCTCCGCTGGAGTCGTGGCATTGGCGATGATCGCGCCGCCTTTCGCGGCCTGTTCAAACACCGCGCTCATGTCCTCCAGCTTTGTGAGCACCTGCTCGGTCTTCGTTTCGATGCGCTCCGTCGTCTCCTTCACCGCCACCACATCTTTTTCGATCTTGAACAACGACTTCTGCACCTGTTCCAGCGCCGGCACCAACGTGGCCAGCACGCCTTTGTCCTCCTCAGCCGCGAGTTTTTGCGCCCCCATGAAAAGACAGAGCACCACCGTCGAAACGAGCCCAAAGGCAAAGCTCACGCTCCACACGTTGTGCTCCGTGGCCTGCTCGATCTCCTCCTGCGTCACCTTGCCATCCGCCAGCGCCCTTCGCAGTTGCCGCTGATGCCCGCCAAACCACAACAGGCCTGCGATCACCGTCAGGCCCGCCGCACCAATCGTCAGCCATAGAATGAAATTCGCCACCGGCGTCCCCAGATCCGCCGCCAGTCCCACCATGCCCGAAAGCGGCCCGCCCGCCTTAGCCGCCCGCAGCATGAGCGATTGATAATTCCGGCCGCAGGTGCCGCAGAGTGAAGAGAGCAGTGAGGGCATGACGATAATCACGATGCCTCACACTTGATGGATTTTGAAGCACAAATATTCGCGACGTTCCAACCGCTCATTGAACCTGCCGAGTCTCAGGTTATTGGCAGGGCATGATGAAATTCATGCTTCGCGTTGCGCTGACGTCTGTGTTGTCTCTTTCCTCGCTGTCTGCCCAGGTGCCGGCGGAGATGATCACGCTGCCGGTGCAGGTGCATCGGGTGCAGTCGGCGGTGCATCCCTGGCTGCAATGCGCCATCACGGAGGCCGAGATCCAGGCGGTCTTCATTGAGGTGAACCGAATCTGGGAGCCGGCGGGCATTCGTTTTGAGGTGACGGGCATTCGGGACATGCAAGCGCTGGACATTCCGCCCAAGCGTTTTTTTCAACGCTCGCGTAACTGGGTCAAGGAGGCGCTGCCGATGAATCAATTGGTTCCTGGTGCGCTGGACCTGTGCTTCATCCATGACATGGGGCCGAACGGGTTTTTCTATGGCGAGCCTGCCGTCGTGAGTGAGGTGACAACGTCCACGCGCGTGCGCGGCGGCTCTGAGCATCCGGTGGGTCGTGTGGCCGCGCATGAGCTGGGGCATGCGCTCACGCTGAAGCATCGCGAGGACCGCAAATGCCTCATGGCTCCGGGCCTGCGCGGCACGGAGTTAAACCAGGAAGAGATCAACGCGGCTCGTCTGCGGGCGCTGCAAATGAAGCAGCACGGCATTCCTTGAGCGCCTGCTTCAATGCGTCGATTTGCGTCATGTCGTGCGCCGCGCTGACGGTGAACCGCAATCTGGCGCTGCCGCGTGCCACGGTGGGATAGCGGATGCAGGGCACGAGAAATCCAGAAGCGTTCAATGCCTGGCTAGCCGCCATGGCTGAAGCCTCTGTGCCTAGAATCAGCGGCAAAATCGCTGCGCTGACGTCCAGGCCATGCAGGGCCGTTTTCAATGCCTGCGCATTTCGATGCAGCGTCTTTCGCAAAGTGTCGCCCTGCTCACCCCGCAGAACATTCAGCGCCGCAAGCGCCGCGTGTGCCAAATGCGGCGGCGGTGCCGTGGTGTAGATGAAGCTGCGCGCGCGATTGATCAGCAGGTCGATGACTTCTCGTGATGCCGCCAGATAACCACCGCTCAGGCCAAACGCCTTGCTCAAGGTCCCCATGTGCAGCTCAATCTGCTGATCCACACCGAGTTCTGCTGCCAGACCGCGCCCTTGCGGCCCGAGCACGCCCACGGCGTGGGCTTCATCGACCAGCAGCCACGCGCCATGCTTTGATTTGAGTTCGACGATCTCCCGCAGCGGCGCAGCATCGCCATCCATGCTGAAGATCGACTCTGTGACGACGAGCACGCGCCCTTTCGCCGTGCTTAGCAGGCGTTCAAGTTTCTCCAAATGATTGTGTGGAAACACGCGGATCGTTGCTCCGCTCAACCGTGCTGCATCGACGAGGCAGGCGTGGCACAGCTTGTCGAGAATGATCGTGTCCCCCGGTCCCACGAGCGCGGGGATCGTTCCCAGCGCCACCGCAAAACCACTACTGAAGGTCAGCGCGGCCTCGGTGCCTTTGAAATCCGCCAGCGCTTCTTCCAGATCGAGATGTGCGCGATGTGTGCCGCAAACGAGACGCGAAGCGCCCGATCCGCCGCCGAGTCTGGCCACGCCTTCCACCAGCGCGGCGCGGATATGTGGCGCACTCGCCAGACCGAGGTAATCGTTCGAGGAAAAATTCACCCACTCGCGGTTGCCGGAGCGCACGATCACCCCGTTCGCCTCATCCAGTGGCCGCAGTTCGCGCCACAGGCCCTGAGCGCGTAGTTCATCGAGCCGTGCGGCGATGTTCCAGGAGTCCATGCGCATTATTCCTTCAGGCGGCGTTCCACCACCTCATCCTTCGCCACGCCGAGTGCCAGCGCTTTGTCGTAATGCCGCCGCGCCAGCTCGATCGCTGGTGGTCTGCGCTCCAGCAGCATGAGCGCCAGATTGAAATGCGCGATGCCGTAGTCCGGCTTCAGTTCAATCGCCTTTTGCAGCTCTGCTTCCGCCGCGTCTGCCCAGCCGAATTCCTTTATCGTGATCGCCAGGAAGTTATGCGACCGCGCGTCTTCTGGCTCTTCGTGAATGGCCCGTGTGAAGCAGGAGATCGCACGGTAAACGTCGCCCTGTCGTTGCAGCAGAAGTCCCAGGGCCGTCCAGGAAGGTGCGAGCTTGGGATTGAACTGCACCGACTTTTCAAAGCACTCAATGGCACGCTTCACCTCGCCCGCCTGCTGTTCCACTGCGCCGAGATTGGCCCACACCAGCGCGTTGCCATCGTCAAGCTCCAGCATCTCGTGGTAGGCCTTGCGGGCAGCAGGCCAGTCTTTTTTGGCAAAGGCCGCTACGGCGCGTTCGCCCAGCACCTTCGTGTGCGGCGGCAGCATGCCTGTCTTGTCCATGTTGGCCGGGGTCATCGTCGCGGCTTCTTGGGCCTGCCCGGTCAGGGCCAGCAGCGATAGCACGGCGATTTTCATCAATGGGAGGAGCTTCATGCCCTTGATCATGCTCAGAAACCGCCGCAGGAAAACTTCTTGCGCATGTCTTGTGAACAGGAATGTTCGCGCGAACAGCCAAAACACAGTCATGATGATCGACACCGACACTCGCCTCACCACCCGCCAGCAGGAGCTGCTCGACTACCTCCGCAGCTACCAGCGCAGCGAGGGCGTCATGCCCTCCACGCGTGACATCCAGCGCCACTTCGGCTTCTCCAGCCAGACCGCTGCCATGAGCCATCTCCGAGCGCTGGAGAAGAAAGGCGTCATCCAGCGCCACGCGCACAAGGCACGCGCCGTCGTCTTTCCCGAGGATCTTGACCGTGCCGAGATCATCGACATTCCCGTCTTCGGCCAAATCCCCGCCGGCATGGCCGCAGCGGACATGGTTCAGCATGCGGACAAATGCATCTCCGTCGATGTGAACACCCTCGGCATCCGGCGCAGCGCGAAAAGCTTCGCGCTCAAGGTGCGCGGCGAGTCCATGATCGGCGCTCTGATCGGCGATGGCGATCTTGTCATTCTCGAAATCCGTGAACCGCGTCCCCGCGACATCGTCGCCGCCCTCATTGACGGTGAAACAACTCTGAAGCGCTACCTCATCAAAGACGCGCAGCCCTTCCTCAAAGCCGAGAATCCCGAGTTTCCAGACCTCATCCCCGCGCGTGAGTTGGCGATCCAAGGCGTCATGATCGGCCTCATCCGGCACCTGCGGCGGGAGTAGAAACGAGGAGCCTGGGTCAAGGCTGCGCCGTCAAGGAGTCAAGCAGGGTCAAGAGGTGAAAGCCACGACTCTTGACGATTCCTTGACCTCTTGACTCGTCTTATCACACATATCTCTCCCGCAGGTGCGCAATGTGCCATTTCGCATCCGTCGGCTTGCCCGTGGCCTGAGTGATGATCTCCTGCGGCAGCAGCGCAGCGCCTTGAGAATGCACGTTGTCGCGCAGCCACTTGAGCAGCGGCGCGTAGTCACACTTCTCCAGCGCGGCGGCGATTTTTCGCTGCTTTTTCGCCGTGGCGAACAACTGCGCCGCATTCAGGTTCCCCAGCGTGTAGGTCGCGAAGTAACCGAGTCCGCCCATGCTCCAGTGGATGTCCTGCAAGCAGCCGCGACGGTCATCCGGCGGCGTCATGCCGAACAGTTCGCGATACTCCTCATTCCACACCTTCGGCACGTCCTGCACGGCCAGTTCGCCCTTCACCAGACGACGCTCGATGCCAAAGCGCAGCAGGATGTGCAGATCATACGTCGCCTCGTCCGCTTCGACACGGATGAAGCTGAATTCGCTGCGCAGCATCTCCTTCATGAAGGCGTCCAGCTTCACTTTCTTCAGATGCGGGAACAGCTCCTTCGCCCGTGGCAACCACTTCGCCCAGAACGTGCGACTGCGGCCCACATGATTCTCCCACAGTCGGCTTTGTGACTCGTGAATCCCCAGCGACGCCGCTGAACCGCTCGGTAGGCCGTAATCCAGCCCCGGTAGCCCTTGTTCATACAAACCGTGCCCCGCCTCGTGCATCACACCGAAGAGCGACGACAGAAAATCCGCCTCGTCATAACGCGTCGTCAGCCGCACGTCGCCAGGCCCGAGTGTGGTGCAAAACGGATGCGCCGTCGTGTCGATGCGACCTGCCTCGAAATCAAAACCCAGGCTCTCCGCGATCTCGCGGTTCAAAATCTGCTGCTTCTCGATCGGATAGCGCCCCTTGAGCACACCCGGCTTCACCTTTGCCGACTTCGCCACCGCTGCGCGGGCGATCTCGGCGAGTTGCGGCCGCAATTTCGCAAACAAAGCCGCTACCTCGCGCGTCTTCGCGCCACGCTCATACAGATCGAGCAACGCGTCATACGGCTCGTCCTCGTAGCCAAACAAATCCGCCTTCTTCCGCGCGATGCCGAGGATCTTCTCCAGATGCGGCGCAAACAGCGCAAAATCCGACTTCGACCTCGCCTCCACCCACGCCGCCTTCCCCAGCGCGCAGACGTGGCTTTCCTCCTCCACCAGCTTCTGCGGCAGCTTCGTCGCCCGGTCGATGTCACGCCGCAAACCACGAACGTTCGCCGCCTGGGTCGCATTCTCCGGCATCTCCGACTCCGCCCGCTCCAGCAGCTTCAGCGTCTTTTTCGATGTCAGCAGCCCATGCGCCTTCCCCGTTAGATACGACAACTGCCGCGCCCGATGCTCCAGCGCCTTCTCCGGCATGTAAGTCTCCTGATCCCATCCCAAAACGGACTCCGTGGAAGTGATCAGGGCGATTTCAGAAACAACGTCGCAAAGAGATTGATAGGCGGTCATGCGTGAAGCCGTGGCGAGTTCACACCAGGGCGCAAGTATGATTCATCTCACGGCGCCACTTCAAGACCTTCAGCTTTTGCCAGTTCACGCTGATGCTTGTCGAAAGTCAGCATGCCCTTCGCTTTCAAAATGACCGCCGCCGCCACATGCAGCACATCCAGCGCACGGCAGACACATCCCGTGGTCGCATGCATGCTGATTCGATGCCCTTGCGGGAACGATTGATGATGCGGAACCTCCTTGCGTTGGAGGTGTCCTTCCAAGATAGAACGATGGATGTCGGCCATTGAAGCCTGCATCTTTTCATGCGTCAGCCTTCCATCTGCCACCGCCGCTCGCAGCGCGGTTTCCGCTTCCAAGACCGTCAGACGCGTGATGAGGATGGGGAAATCTGCGCATTGCCTCAACCAGCGCTTCGCAGCCGGGGTGTTCGAATCCTCTCCAAAGGCGGAAACAAGATAGCTGGCATCAGAATACCATTTCACAGGCGGCGAAGAACCAGAACCGGGTTTTCAGGCAACTGGTCAACGGGAGGGAGTTCACGATCCAGCAACCACGCCAGCCCGCTGGCGTCGAGTTTGCGTTTGCGGGCTGGCTTTTTCCTCGCGGCATGTGGGGGGGCAAGTTTTTTGGCCGATGCTTTCATGACGCAAATAGTGGACTCCATTCGCCGATAATCAAGCCCCCACCGGATGCCAAGTCGTCTTGAACTCGATCAGCGCCCGGATTTCCTCCGCGCCCTGCATCTTGTCCGCGAACCAGTCGATGGGCTCCTCGGCCTTCAACAAGCGCACGCGCTTCACGCTTTCCGCCGCGCCGAGGCGGATGGCCTGGCGTTCCTCGGCATTCAAAACGCCGCTGATGGCGCGGAGATGCTCGTGCGTGGCAAAGGTGGGGATCAGCTCCGCTCGCGGACCGGTGAGCAGGTTCACCACGCCGCCGGGAAGGTCGCTCGTGGCCAGCATTTCGCCCAAAAGGATGCTCGGATACGGCTGCGTGTTGCTGGCGAGTGCTACGACGCTGTTCCCACTCGTGATCGCGGGCAGAATAAGCGACAGCAGGCCCAATACGGGCGCGTCATCCGGCGCGAGGATGCCGATGATGCCCATCGGCTCAGTGACGGTGAAGTTGAAGTGCGCCGAGGCCACCGGATTCACGCTGCCGAGCACTTGCTCGTATTTGTCCGTCCAGCCCGCGTAATGCACCACGCGCTCAATCGCCGCCGCCACCTCGCGTGAGGCCTCCGCCTTCGAAACGCCGCTCAACGTGATGCTTTCCGCCAATTCGACGCCACGCGCCTCCATCATCTCCGCCAGCCGATACAGGATCTGCCCGCGATTGAAGGCCGACCTCTTCGCCCACCCCGGCCCCGCCTTCGCCGCCGCCTCGACGGCATTGCGCAGGTCCTTCCGCGTGCACTGCGGGATGTTCGCAAAAAACACCCCCGTGGCATCTTGCAGCTCCGCCACGCGTCCACTCTCACTGCGAATGAAAGCGCCACCGACGTAGCATTTAGGGGTTTTGGTGATGTGGAGACGGGTCATGAAAAGGAAGCGTTGGAGGTGGCGGAGCGGGCAAATGACGAAACCAGAATGGCGAATGATGAATGAATGACGAAGTTCGAATGCCGAACGAATGGCCTAGATGGTCTGCGGTGATGGTTTGGGGATTCGGGCATTGGGATTTGATTCGTCATTCCTCATTCTGGTTTCGTCATTCCGCGCAGCGGCTTCACGCCACCTTCAAGTAATCAAGTAATCCCTGCTTCCCGCCTTCCCGCCCAAAACCGCTCTCTTTAAATCCTCCAAACGGGCTGGTGGGATCAAACTTGTTATACGTGTTGGCCCAGACGACGCCGGCCTTGAGCAGGGTGCTCATCTTGAGGATGCGGCTGCCTTTGTCGGTCCAGACGCCGGCGCTGAGGCCGTAGGGGGTGTTGTTGGCTTTTTCGACGGCTTCTTCGAGCGTGCGGAAGGTGAGGATGCTGAGCACGGGGCCGAAAATCTCCTCGCGGGCGATGCGGTGGCTCATGCTGACGTTCGCGAAGATCGTGGGACGGAAGAAGAAGCCTTTCGCAGGCAGTTTGCAGCCGTTGTCGTGCTTTTCCGCGCCTTCATCGACGCCGCTTTTGACGAGGTCGGTGATTTTGGCGAGCAGCTCGGCGCTGTTGATGGCACCGAGGTCGGTGTTTTTGTCCATCGGGTCGCCGACACGCAGCGTGGCAATGCGGCGCTTCAGTTTGGCGAGCGCTTCATCGGCGATGCTTTCCTGCACGAGCAGGCGCGAGCCCGCGCAGCAGACGTGGCCTTGATTGAAGAAGATGCCATTCACGATGCCCTCGACGGCTTGGTCGAGCGGCGCGTCGTCAAAGACGATGTTCGCGGCCTTGCCGCCGAGTTCGAGCGTGAGCTTCTTCTCCGTGCCCGCGAGGCTGCGCATGATGATCTTGCCGACCTCCGTGCTGCCGGTGAAGGCCACTTTGGAGGTAAGCGGATGATTGATGATGGCCGCGCCGGTCTCGCCCGCGCCGCTGACGATGTTCACGACGCCATTTGGCAGTCCCGCTTCCTGGCAAATCTCGCCAAACTTCAGCGCGGTGATGCTGGTGGTCTCCGCAGGCTTCAAGACGACGCAATTCCCTGCCGCGAGTGCCGGGGCGATCTTCCACGCGAGCATGAGCAGCGGAAAATTCCACGGGATGACCTGCCCGACCACGCCGTGAGGAGCGAGCTGGCGTCCGGGGGCGAGGAACTCCAATTTGTCCGCCCAGCCCGCGTGATAAAAGAAATGCGCCGCAGCCATCGGCACGTCGAAATCACGCGATTCCTTGATCGGCTTCCCACCATCCATCGTCTCGGCGACGGCAAACTCCCGCGCGTGATCCTGCAGCAACCGTGCGATGCGGTAGAGATACTTCCCGCGCTCTTTGCCGGGCAAACGCCCCCAGGTGATGAAGGCCCGCTGCGCCGCCGAGCAGGCCGCATCGACATCGGAGGCATCCGCGAGCGCGATGTCGGCGATTTTGGCCTCCGTGGCCGGATTGATCGTCGCGAAGTATTTGCCGGAGCGAGACGGAACGAAGCGGCCATTGATGAAGAGGTCATATTTCTTCTTCAGCTTCGGGTCCGCCGTCTCCGGTGCCGGATCAAACTCCCAAAGATCCCCGAACACGAGTTCGCGGGCAGGATTCGGGCGTGAAGGAGCTTTTGAGGCTGCGGCGGGCATGATGGCCGGATTGTGAGAGGGGGCCGAGGTTTTGCCAAGGGTGGATTGTGCAGTCCGGCGGGAATGATGGCTTGATTTCAAGGTCGGCTGCCTTTGTAATTGAGACATGAAACACGTCTTCGCCCTACTGTTATTGTTTGGAGTCTTTCTTCATGCCGACGAGTTCGATCCTGCTGACAACACGATCGTTCTGGGCCAGCGGGTCGGTTTGATCAAGCCCGGCATGAGCAGCAGCGACATCGAGCGCGCTTACGGAAAGAAGAACCTCAAAATCATGGACCTGCCCGGTCCTGAGGGTTCGACTTTTCCGGGGGCGAAACTCTTTGAGGGGACGGAACGCGAGCTGGAGATCGTCTGGGACCCGGAGAACGAGTCGAAGAAAATCATCTTCGACATTCGCATCGTCGGCACGGCCTGGAAGTTTGAAAACGGCCTCAAGGCGGGCATGACCATCGAGCAAGTCGAAAAGATCAACGGCAAGCCCTTCAAGGTGATGGGCTTTAGCTGGGACTACGGCGGCTACGCCAACTTTGAGGGCGGCAAGCTCGAGGCAAAGGTGAGCCTGCGCTTCAACCCGAGCACGGATGAAATCCCGGATTACCTGATCGGCGACAAGCAGATCTCCTCCACGGACAAAAAGCTCCGTGCCGTGAAGCCGGTCGTCGAGGAGATGATCACGGTTTTCATGCGCTGAGCCGATCAGCCGAGGATCGCTTTCAACTTCGCCGATACCTCGGCGAACGCTTCATCACTCAAGGCCGGCGTCGCTGCTGCGGCCATCGACAGACCTTCCTCCGGCAGCGTGATCCAGGAGCGGCAGCCGCCGTAACTCTTGGCATAGGGGAAGTGCCAGCGCTGCGGGAGCTTGTAGGCGCGGACGAGAGCCACATGCAGGCAGGTTTCGTCGTCATAAACGAAGCGCTCCTTCACCACGTCCTCGTTCCAGATGTGCAGCGGGGCCAGCGCGGCGACTTTGTCCCACTCGGTGACCTTCCAGACCTGTTCCAGCGTGGCGCAGCCATCGATATCGACGGTTTGACGTTCCTCTTCCGGCGGAAAGGCACGCTGCGTGTTCTCCGGCGTCCAGTTGAGGTCCGCGGCCTGATTGTGAAACCATGTCGGGAACAGGAAGAACTCGCGGTGCTTCCACTCAAAGCCGCCACGGCCCTCGTGGATGCCGCCTTTGCGCAAAATGAGGCTGAGCTTGCCTTGCACGAGGGCATCGCAGACGAAGGACCATTCTTTGAATCCGGTGGGGGCGGTGAGGTTGGGCATGATGCTTGATTACCCGGACGATACGCGAGGGCAAGCGCTCTAAATGATCACGCTGGGTTCCAGTGCGCGAATCTTGCTCTTGGCGGCCTCCAAGCTCTCTGCTTCGCCGTTTTCCACCAGCCAGTGCGCGGCGATGAGCGCGGAACGCTGCAAGCCGAGCTGGCAGTGCATGAAGACGCGGCGTCCGGCGGCACGCTGTTCGCGAATGATGTCCAGCGCAGCGGTGATGTGTTCCGGTTTGAGTGGCACGAGATCGAGCAGCGGCAGATTGTGGTAGTGCGCATGTTCGCGGAAGGCCATGGGGGCGTTGGTTTCGGCAGTGAGGTCGAGAACAGCGAGTTCGCCACCTTGCGCGAGATCGGCGGCTTCACGCTTGGTGACTTTGCGGCCGAAAAAGACACCGGGCGTGACTTCATGCCATCCCGGGCAGCGCTTGAGCCATTTCTTCTGAATTTGAGCCGTGGCGATCAGCACCGGCAGCAGGCACCACTCGGCGGAGGGCGAGAGCGTGCCGTTTTCTTTGCCCAACAGCCGCGACAGGCCCGTGGCATAGGCCCGCGCCATGATCCCGCACGCCACGGCGGGCCAGACGAAGAAGATCGAGGCAAAACTCAGCGCCGTGCATGCCACGGCACCGATGCCGTAGCGCAGCGCGTATTTTGAGGAAGGATTCCGGGTCCCAAGCTGCCGTGAATCAGGAAAGATGACCGCGATGACCCAGCCCATTACGAATCCGCCCGCCACATCGACCAGATGATGCTGCCAGACGAGCAGCGTGGAGAGACCGATGAGGATGAACCACACCTTCACCGCCGTGCGCAGCCGGCCAGTGAGATGCGCGCCGTAAAACACCCACACGAGCGAGCGCAGGCTGATGTGCAGCGACGGCGCGAGGTTGTAGGGCAGGTCGTTGAAGTAGAGCGCGTGAAACAGCGGCGCGGTCCAGCCCACCGGTTCCGGCCTGGGCAATGCGAGCTTTAGCGGAAACAGCAGATAACACACGCCGCTGAAAAAGGTGACGGCGATGAGGCGCTTGGTGAGCAGATTCAGCTCCAGCTTGCTGCCGCAGAGAAAAAACGCGCCGCAGAAAAACAGATCGAGCGACCAGTACGGCACCACCAACTCGCGCACGAACGGGATGTGGCGCTCCCACTCGAACATCAGCGTCGGCACATCGCCGCGGGTGGCGGTGAAGTGATTGCAGCCGCTGTACACGAGCACAAACGTCGCTCCCGCGAACGCGAGCCGCCAGATAGCGGGCCAGAACAGGCCGGGTTCGCGGGGTGCGCGGTTCATGCAGGCTTGCGGGCGATGCTGACGGTGAAGATGCCGAAGTCGTCGATCCACTGCTTCTCTTTCTTGAAGCCCGCCTGCTCGACGAGCGCGTCCATCTCGCCCTTTGGGCGGCGGCGCATCACCCAGAACTGACCGTCGCGATTCGTGAGTGTGCGGGCGATCATTTCCACCTGCGGATGCCATGGCTGGCCGGTGTAAATAAGCCAGCCGCCCGGATTCACCGCGCTGTAGAGACCGCGCAGCGAGCGCTGGAGCTTGTCGTTCTCTGGAAACAGCTCATACAGGCCGGAAACGACGGCGATGGATGGCTTCGGCTCGACGATGGCCAGCGATTGCTCGTCAAAGGCATCGCCACGCAGATGCGTAATGCGCTCACTGAGACCCATCTGCTGCGCGGACTCACGGCCTCGTGCCAAAGCAGATTCGCTCCAGTCGCGGCACAGGATTTTCAAATCGGGCTCGTCCAGCACATCCAGCAAGTAACGCCCCGCTCCACCGGCGATGTCCATGAGCTGCAAAGGCATGCCTGCCTCTCGAACTTGCTTCACCGCAAAGCGCAGCGCCTGATTCATGCACGCGCGCCGCTGGCGGATACCGCGCCAGCCGATGGCGTTGAGGTAAAAGTAGTCGATGACCTTGCCGACGAGCAGATTGCCGCGCGGCTTGTTGTCATAGACGTAATCGAGCGACTCACCGGAGTCGAAACCCGTCGCGTGACCGATGCGGATGCCCTGACTGAGTCTGCCCGTGGTGCCGAGTGCGGCGCGTTGAAGGATGAATGAAAGCCCTCGCAGCGAAGGAGATGGCAGCGGCTTCTTGAGGCTCGCATACTCCGCGTTCGTGGCCGGATGCGTCAGATCGGCCTCCAGGCGTGGAGGCGTGAAATTGGCGATGCAGCGCTCGGTGAAGCGTTTGATCGCGCCGCAGACTTCATCGCGGCATAGATCGTGGAAGATGGCATGGCGTGCGCCTTTGAGTGTGAGGTGCGTTTTTTGCTCGCAGCCGTAGTTGGTGTAGAGCGTGTCGATGGCTTGTTTTTTGACGACTTTGTCGGCTCCGGCGGAAAAAAGCAGCAGCGGACGGTCCATCACCTCCGCATCGCTGATGACGCGCTGCGCGGTGTCGAAGAGATCGACAAGGATTTTGGCCGAGATGTCCTTTGAGATGAGTTTGTCGGCATCATAGACCACTGCGGCGCTCGCATCGCGTGTCAGCCATGAACCGCGGACGTAGCTCTTGATGGTGGCGTCGGATTTGAGCTTCTGCATGACGCGGATGCTCGTGAGGGCACCTGGAACGATCAGATTGACCTCGAGTGCAGGCGTGGCGAGCACGAGGCCCGCGATGCGTGGCGCAAAGTCATGCACCCAAGTCGCCGCGACAACGCCGCCCACACTGTGTGCTACCACCACGGTGCGTTCTGGTGTGAGGCCGTGTGTTTTTTGCAGATGGCGGAAAAACGTGTCGAGATCACGCACATACTCCATGAAGCCCGCCGCATGACCACGACGCCCTGGCGAAAGGCCATGCCCGCGTGCTTCCCACGCATAGATCGCCGTGTCAGGCATCGTGAGGCTGGGGATCACCGAGTCCCAGCGGTCCGCATGCTCATGGCCGCGATGCAGCAGCACCAGTGCCTTCGTGGCTCCCTGGACGTTCCAGGCTTTGTAATGAAGGGCGAGACCGTCGTCGGTGGTGAATTGGAGGCGTTCTGAGTTCATGAGGGTCTTTGGTGAAGGACTTTTGCCAGATGACTGACACGCCGCCAGACGGTAATAACAATACCTGCATTGATGACAGCAATGGTCCAGGTCAGCAGCGGCCATGCGACCTGCATCAAGTCGAGCGTCAGCATTCCCAGGCAGCCCAGCGTCACCGTGAACATCCGGTGCGGTTTCGCCATCGGACCGCAGAAGTCGTGCTTGCCTGTAATGCTGGCACCAAGCGCACGAACATAGGCGGTCAACACCGAGCCGCCCATCGCCGCCCAGCCTAGCGCGATGCTCCACTCCGTGCCTCCGGCGTATCCCAGCGGCACCAGGATGAAGGCATCGTCGATGCGGTCGGGGATCTCATTGAAAAGCTCGCCCGTGGCCGATTTGAGCCCGCCTTCAACCGCGAGCAGGCCGTCCATCATGTTGCAGAACAAGCGGAGCTGAACTCCTACGGCCGCGATGAGCCAGAAGATCCACGCCGAATCTGACCGGACCGCCATCAACGCCGCCCCGCCGCCGACAGCCGCGCAAACAATACCCAACAGGGAAACGGTGTTTGGCTTTAATCCGAGGCGCAGCATGTTGCGCGAAAAAAACTGCGCCCAAGCCGTGCTGCGTGACTTTAACGGACGACGTGCCGAAGGATCGCTGCTCATGAAGGTAGAGCAAACAACTGGGCTGCCGGATGTCAATCCGCCTGCTGGCATCGTGAGGAAATAGCGCCATGCTGCACCACGTTTGCTTTCGCACATGTATCCTCGCTTCATCATTGCATGAAAACCTTTCTCATTATTTGCCTGTTCGCCACGCCCGCCTGGGCGGATTTGTCCACGCATGCCTTTTTCAAGCACTTCGTCGGCACCTGGAAGGCGGCGGGTGAGTTGAAAGGCGAGAACGACAACCTCGTCAGCATCACGGAGGAGTGGACGGGCAAGGCGGATGGCGAGAACACATTTGTCATTGAGGGCTCACGCACGATGAACGGCGACACGCAGCCGTTTAGGTGGACGATGACTCACAACACCGGCACGGACATGTTTGAGGCGATCCTCAGCGGTCCAGACGCCGCCCAAACGATCCGTTTTGAAGGTGCTGTCTCCGAAGTGAACCTCACGCTTGAACTGAAGGCTCTCACTGGCAACGGGCAGAGCAGCATCACCGTGCTCGACAGCTTCCAAGGTGCGCAGAAAGACGTGATCAAGAGCAAGGTGCTCTTCACTGGCGACGCGGGCCAGACGACGCTGGAAGGAACGATCAAACACGAGAAGCAAAAAACGCCGTGAGCAGTTATTGGGAGCTTGTGAAGCGCATCTGGCGTGCGCCAGGAAATCGTGGGCGGCGG
>JBIKYB010000257.1:0-7220 GCA_044355475.1 Prosthecobacter sp. | reverse complement strand
CAGAAAGCTTGTTTAGTATTTCAAGTGCTGTGGGCGACGAATTAACATCAAACCGCTTCATCTACAATCCTGCGAGCAACAGCCTCCTGGTGTTCGATGACCTTTGTTGGTCGACGAAGAGATACATTCTTTTCGAGCAGGCCGCAGAAGGCAAATGGGCCGCCAAATACTTCTGGCCGCCATCCCGTCCGGTATTTGGCAGCCCTGTAAATCATGAGGGCAAGATTCGTGGGATCGGAAACGGCAAGATCTACGTCGAGATCGACGGCCATTTCTACGCGTTCCCAGTGGATAACTACTTGGTGAAGAATCTTGAGTTCACCGTCGGCTGAACAGATGTGCAGCAGTTCGCCGGTGCTCTCGCTGGCAACAAGCCACCAAAGGCATCTTCATCACGAACTCCACCTTCACCAAGGATGCCGTCGAGTTCGCAAAGAGCGTCAGCAACAGCAAGATCGTCCTCATCGACGGCGACGAGTTGGTGGAACTCATGATCGAGCACAACGTCGGCGTCTCGGTCGCTCAAGTCTATGAGGTGAAGCGCATTGATTCCGACTACTTCGCCGAAGGCGAGTGATTCTACGATCCCGAAGGGATCATCGAAGGCGGCCAGGGGGCGAATGGCCCCTGAATGACTTGCGAACCCCACGCGCCCCAAGTCCACCTGCCGCAGGGAGGCTAGCATTTCAGGATGCCCCCTTGAGCTTGAGGCGGCGCAGATCCGGTTTCCCGGATCTGCGGCCTCCGGCTGCTTTTTGCTGCAATCCCGTTCTTGTTTTTGCCCTCCTTCATCGCTAAATCACGGGCATGTCCCTCCAGCAAGATCGCGAAGAACTCCGTCAAATCCTCAAGGCCAAGTCCGTCAAGACCGGCAAATTCACCCTCGCCTCCGGCAAGGAGAGCGACCTTTACGTCGATTGCCGCGTGACCACGCTCGACTCACGCGGCGCGGTGCTGGTGGGACGTGTGCTGCATGAACTGCTGCGGCAGGAAGAGGCGAAGCTCGGCCTAAGCATCGGCTCGCTCGGCGGCCTGACGATGGGCGCGGACCCCATCACGCTCGCGGTGGCGATGAGTTCCAGCCTCGCGGGCGATGCGACGCCGGTGCAGGCGTTTGTGGTGCGTAAGGAAGCCAAAGGCCACGGCCGGGGTAAGCGCATCGAGGGCAATTTCATCACCACGCAGCCCGTCGTCGTGGTGGATGACGTGATCACCACCGGTGGATCGACTTTGAAGGCCATCGAGGCCATCGAGGAAGAAGGCGGCAAGGTCGCCTTTGCCCTCATCCTGGTGGACCGCTCCGAAGGCGGTCGCGAGGCCATCGAAAGCAAGGGGTACCCGGTCGTCGCCGCGTTCACGCGGGCGGATTTGGTGTAGATTCGACTCGCCGTCGAATCCGCAGGGAGCATTCGGCGTCGATTGCCAATCGAAGCTACTTGAGGCGCACCTGCGCGTGGTAAATCGCGGCTTTGTTGCCTTCGTGGCTGGAATAATACGTCACATGCAGCACGTCATCGTGCCAGTAGAGGCCGGGATAGCTGCAATCGCCGCCGCTGGGCAGTTCGAGCAGCGGGGTGAGGCTGTTTGAGGTCAACGTGTAGAGCACCATGTGCGCTCCCGGCGTGGCACCAAAGCCGCGTGATCCGGCGATGAGCTTTCCATCTGGCAGCTCAATGAAATTCGGCCCGCCGAGCGGCACTCCAGCCGAGGCCCAGGTCCATTCGCGGTAGGGAGCCTTCGCGAGGCCGATGGCCCCTCTGCGATCTCCGCCCTGACGCGCCACCAAGGCAACGGCGCTGCCGTCTTTGAGAAAGCGCAGCGTGGTCTCCGCCGGCTGGCCGGGCACTTGCATGATGGAGGAAAGCTGCCAGACGGAGCCGTCGGTGCTGGCGTATGTTTTGAGCGACCATTCCGGCTCGGGCGCAGGGCCGCCGGAGTTTGGGTGGATGTTGAAGCTGGCCGCGTAGAAGCGTTTGTCCGCCGGATTGATCGTCGCACGCCAGAGAGTGTCCCCTTTGGCGAGGAGTTTTTGCAGCGGTGTCCACACCTTGCCATCCTGCGTGGTGGCGTAGCGCGACTGCCGGCCCTGCGCGGCGGAGTGGCCGGCGCAGAGCAGGTAGAGCCGCTTATTATCCGGTGTGACGATGAGCTTGGGATCTCGCAGATCCGTGCCTGCCTCGGCGATCGTGCCCTGGTCGATCCACACTTTGCCGGTGGAGGAAAGCAGAATGCGAATGACGCCCTCGCCCGTGGCCGAGCTGGATTCGCGGAAGCAGCAGTAGAAGAGGTTTTGGAACCGCGTGAGGTCAGTGAAGGCGTTGTGACCCGCCTGATCCCAGATTTTTTCCACCGACAGGAGTTCCGCCTTGGGCACCTGCGCGTACAACTGGCTGGTGAGGAGCCCAAGGGCACCGAGAACGATGGAAAACAGGCGTGTAGTCATGACAACGGTGAAGATACGCGGCACGCGCGGCTTTTTACTTCGACATCTCCTCCTGCATGATCTGCATGACCTTGGGCATGATGACTTTCATCTTCTCCTGGGTCAGAGCCATCACGTCTCCCACCATGCCCGCCTGCTTCGTGACCAGCATCTGGCCGGTGGGCGTTTCCATGTGGGCGATGATGTCCGTGGCCTCTTTTTCAGAGAAATTTTTGCCATAAGCTTCGATGAGATCCGGCTTCATCTTCTCCCAGCTCATCATTTCCAGCAGCGTGTCCTTCACCTTTTTGATGGCCTTGGCAAATTTGTCCTGCTGCTCCTGAGGCAGCGCCTTGATCTGGTCTGAGCTGGTGCCCAGGCCGGATTCAAAGCCCGCTACGAGGGAGGCCTCGAACTGCTTCTGCACTTGCAGGACGGTGATCAGTTTCTCGACAGACGCACGGTGGGAGGCGGCCAGCTCCGCGTGCGCGGTGGCGAGGGTCAGGACGAGGGTGGCAAGAGTGATGAGTTTTTTCATGGCTGTGGACCGCCTGCGGCGGATGTCGCAGGTGGTTTAGCGCATCCGCCCGCAAACGTGAAGGCCAAACCGTCGCCGCACGAAAAAATCACCGTTTCTTTGGCCGGGTGGCAAAGAAGAGCGCGATGCCGAGGCAGGCGACGAGGAAGGTGCCGAAGGTCATCACGGTGAGCACGAGATCTCGCAGATCCTTGTTCGGAATGAAGCCGAGCTTGTGGAAGTTCGTGAAGATGGTGGCTTCGAACTGGCGCTGCTTGTCGGTGTGGCGGGTGACGCTGCCGGTGGTGGTGGAGACGTACACGCGTGTTTCCAGGGCGTCGCCAGTGTCGAACCGATGCACCGGCAGGATGCGGAATATGTTGAGGTACTCGTTGTTGAAGGCGGTGAGGAAGTCCGTCTTCTTCACCTCGACTCCGGCGAGGAAGTTTTTGGCGATCTCGGTCGCGTAGGCTTCATCCTGGGCAGGATCGGCCCTGCCATCGACCGCGCTGACGTACTGCGGGCCGCGTGAGGCCTTGGTGTAAATCTGATACCATGGCTGGCCGCCGATGCCGCGCAGATTGACCGCCTGCACCTCGGGATTGGGCTCGCTGAGCTTAGAGACGGCCTCGGCCACGGTGAGCTTGATCGCGTTCACATCCATGCCGCCACCGGAAGGCCTCGCAGAGGGCGGTGGTGCCTGTGTGCGCGTCATGACGTTGTGGATGACACCGCTGCCGGAGGCAAGGAGGACGGAGAGGCTGAAGGCGAGGCCGAGCCAGCGGTGGAGTTTGCGGATGAGGCGGGAGGACATGAGTGAAGACGTGAGAAGTGAGAGGGGTCAGAGGTGATGGGGCATGGAGCCTGGCGCAAGTGACGCCAGGCTCCACACCAAACAGATCACCACTTGAATTCCACACCAGCGTAGAACGCGCGACCGTCACCTGGGAGGAAGACGGCGCCGGGGCGCGGATTGGCCAGAGTAGGCGCGATGGAGGCATCCTGGACGACACCGGTGGTGGGAGCGTAGGCCTCGTCAGTGAGATTGCGGACTTCGACGAAGAAGGAGGTGCCCTTCTTGGTGCGATATCCGAACTTCACGCCCAGCAGGGCATACGGGTCGGCAAAGGTGGTGCGCGCCAAGTCAGCGGCGTATCTGCGCGGCGACCATTCCACATTCGGACCCATATAGAAGCCGCAAGGGTGCTCATAAAGCATCTCGGCGCGGTAGTAGAAAGGTGGGATGCCGGGCAGCATGCGGTCGCCCCAGCGCGCGTCCTTGGCAAAGCGGAAGTCATTCCACAGGAAGTTCTGGCGCAGCACGACGCGGTCGTAGTCGCTGTCTCCCGAGGTGGTCAGATTGCGCAACAGATCGGCGTTCAGCGCGAACTCGACGCCCTGATGAATGGTGCGGCCCGCGTTGGTGGTGAGTGTTGCATTTCCCGGCACACCGAGCGTGAGCATCTCATCGTCCAGCCAGGCGTAGTAGTAGCTGAAGTCCCAGGCGACACGACCGGCCTCGCCACGCGTGCCGATTTCGAGCGTCGTGGCTGTTTGAGGCCTCAAAGCGACCAGCGAGGGCGAAGCGCCATTAACGGCGGTCAGTTCACCGAAGGACGGCGGCTCAAAGCTGCGGCTGGCATTGAAGTACACCTGCGACTTCGGCGTCACCTCCCACAGCAGGCCTAGTTTCGGGCTGAAGCCCCAGAATTCCTGGCGGTCATTGTTGTTCAGGCCGAACAGCGTCTCCTCATTCAGGTCACGGTTCGCATAGGTGACGGAGGAGCCGACGATGAAGGACAGCGTGTCGGTGAGATGAAGCTGATCCTGGAAGTAGAAATTCAGGTTCATCGACTGCAGCCGGTTCTGCGCCACGAGTGCACCGCGGTTGCCGTCCACATTGTTGTAGCGGTCGTCCTCTGCATTGCCGTACATGAAGTTCACACCCACGGTCAGGTCGTTGTCGAGGCCGAGCAGATGATTGCGACCGTCGTAACGGAGATCGAAGCCGATGTCGTTGCTGAGCTGGTCAATCACCTGGAAAATGGGGTGATCCAGGTCTTTCCAGGACCAGAATAGGGACAAGGCCAGCGTATTGTCGCCATCAGAGTAGGTCAGCTTGTTGGCGAGGCGGAGAAGCTGGTAATCACGACGCTGAAAGCCTGCCCGGCCAGGCGCGGTGGGTTCGCGGGCTCCTGGCGCGGCCATGTCGGGACGCGATTCCAGCTCCGCTTTGAGCAGCGAGCCAGGGAGCTGCGATTTGCTGTCCACCCAGGTGAGGTAGAAGCGGTTTTCAAGGTTCGCGCTGATCTTGGTGCCGATGTTGGCAAAGATGCGCAGGCTTTCCTGCTCACTGTAGTCACGGAAGCCGTCTGTTTGCGAGGAGGTGATGCTGGCATAGACGTCGGTGTTGCCGCTCACGAACCCGGAGGAGATTTGACCGCGTCGCGTGTTGAAGCTGCCGATCTCAAAGCGCGCCTGGAACGGACTGGCCGTGTGGCCGGTGTTGGAGATGAAATTGATCGCCCCACCGAGTGTGGTGCCGCCGTATTGCAGGGCGTTCGCACCGCGATAGACCTCGATGTAGTTCGTGGCCAGAGGTTCGATGGCCTGCATGTCGAATCCGCCGTCCGCCAGGTTCAGCGGCACTCCGTCCTGCATCAGCCACAAGCCGCGACCATGGAAGGTGCGCTGGATACCGCTGCCGCGGATGGAAAGGCGCGACTCCTCCGCACCGAAGCGCGATTGGACGAAGACGCCAGGGGCGAAATCGAGCGCGTCCTTGAGCGTGCTGGCACGGCCACGTTTGTATTCTTCAGCATCGACGACGCCCGCGCCACCGGGAATGGTTTTGGCGAGCTGTTCCTTCTTTTCCGCGACGCTGGGCACCGTGATGGAAGGGGATTTTTTTGCGGTGATGACGACCTCATTGAGAGCCGTCGTGGGTTTGACCGGGGTGGCAGTCTGCGCGAGCGCAGCGCCAGTGAATGAGAATAAAAAGAGAGTATGGATTGGTTTCATTGGATGAGGGAAGAGAGAGACAGGCAGCCGCGTGAATGGCGGCATGCGCAGGAGGCGTAGGCCGGACTTGCAGGCCCGGCAGTTCAGTGGATCGAACTCGGAAGTTCGATGGTCATTCAAGCCAGCCCGCGTCGTGGCGGCGGCATCTCCGGCATCTCGTTCCGTTTCACACTTTGTTCGCGGACTACCGCGAAAAAGATTTCCTCTGCCGCAGGAGCGACGAGCGCCATGAGAGTCACCAGCACCGCATCGAGCTTTTTGACGACCTGCCCCGCCTCTTGCGGCTGCTTTTCATCTGCAGCACGCCCTTCCTTCACTTTCGCGCACAACGCGCAGCCATGCTGGCCGTCAAAGGTCTTTTGCACAGCTTCAATCATCGTCCCTTCCTTCGCAAAGGAGACTAACATGCCCGTCCACGCGATGCCTTGAATCACTGCCCAGTGAAGACCGAGCGAGAGGCACACCAGCAGCACGATCCCACGCTGCGCATAGCGCAGCGAAGGTCGGGTTTGGATGGCGGGAAACATGGGCGGCGATTATGTGGGCATGGGTTTCAGTGTCAAGACATGCGTCGGCCTACTTTGCTTTCACCAGCTTTAAGCTACGCACATCGTACATTTTCGCCTGTTCGCCGAGAGCCTTCACGCAGTCCTCGCGGGTGATTTTGGCGCTGCTGGCGGTGATTTCGAGGCGCGGCAGGCCGCCGTCCTTGGCGGCCAGCACGGTGACGTTTTTCACGCCGGAGATCTTTTCCAGCGCGGTTTGGACGTGGTTGCTGCACGCGCTGCACATGACCCCGGCGACCTCGCCTTGATAGGTGAAGGTCACCGGATCACCGGCTGTGCAGGAGGTGGTGACGAAAAGGAGGCTGAGGAGGATTTGAGTGAGGTGTTTCATGGGATGGGAGTTCAGAGTTCAGAGTTCAGAGTTCAGAGTTCAGAGTTCAGGGTTCGGGGTTCGGGGTTCAAAGGTTGGGGTCGTCGAGCAGACGCCGCACGTCCCTGTGCAGCTTCGCGGTCATGACTTCCGCGATTTCTGGCTGTGGATGAAACGCGGCGTAAAAGCCGCGCACGCGCCCGCTGCGGTCGATGAGGACGATGCGCAGGTCATGCTCGTAGAGGTCGAGCGGGTTGACGCGCTTCTCCTCGGGAATAACGGCGGGAGCCTGCATTTGCAGCTCGTGAGTCATGTAGTCCCAGGTCTGCTGGCGGTCGCCGCTGACGAGCCACCAAGGATCGCCCCTCTTCACTCCCACCCCCT
>JBIKYB010000256.1:0-7226 GCA_044355475.1 Prosthecobacter sp. | reverse complement strand
TTCCGCAAGGACTCGGAGGCGAAGATGTCCAGGCGGCGATTTGCCCAGAGGGCTGGTTTGCCTCGCCGCTTCGGATCGCGCTGCATCCCACACCTGAGCAGCAGTACGACGAAATGGTTCGGATGCGTGAGGCTATGGAGAATCTCAAGAAGCTGCTTAAAAAGCATCCGCCTGCCGAGGGCGAAGACTCTGCGCCCGAGCCAGCGCCGCAGGAGCCACTGCCGGACCGCGAGACCTTCCTGGCCAAGGCAAAGTCAGAGGCGGATGAGCAGGTGGAAACAGATGCGCAGGAGATCGGTCGCCTGGTGGGCCTCTGCGCCTGGGACATCCTCTCCAATAACCACGACCTGCTGCTTCCAGACGGCAGCGTGAAGCACATCGGCTCCTTTCGTCATGTGGCAGGCGTCCTGGCAGATTTTTACCATCAAAAAGAGCCGCAGACGATGGAGGAGATCATGGAGGGCATGCGCATGCTGGCGGAGATCAGCGACCCGAAGGAGCAGATCGAATTCCTCCGAACCAGCGGGGTCATTGACATGAGTTACTGTGATTTCTACATGGGCACGCAGCTCATTGCACACCGCGCCGATCTCGGGCCGGTCTATCGTTTCCTCTTTGAGCGCCTGAAGTCGCTCGACCATGCGTGGCAATACTCTTTTCCACGGCTCGGAGTGGTGCGAATGGGCAAACCTGAACGCGACGAGGGCGATCCGCCTGAATGGCAAGGCTACGACCCCAGCGCCTCATTCGGCCAGGCGCAGGAAGAGGCGGAAAAAGAGGCCGAATACCAGCGCATGAAGGCGGACCTCGACGCTGCCTACCGAGAGAGCGTGGAGGCCGCGCGTCACGCGCCAGTGCCGCTCGTCGTGGAGTCCTACCGCGCCGTCTTTGATCATTACCCCGTCGGCTGGCCGCCCTGGGAAGATCTGGCAGAATGATTCAGCATCTCAAGGTGCCGCTTTGATTTCGACGACCATGCCCTCGGCGTCCTCAATGAGGATGAATTTCTTGCCGACCATGGCCTTGTTGGCGTCAGAGTCGCCCGAATGGCGGATCATCTGCTCGGAAAACTTCACATAGAATTCCTCCGGGGCCATGCCGGTGCGTTGCGCTTTGGTCATCACGCCTGCGCTGATTTCCTGGCCAGAGGCGTCTTTGAAAATCAACTGGGCGGAACCAGCGCTGAGCACGCAATCCACATAGGTGGCTGTTTTTTTCCTGAGAATAGGCTGACTGTAGGCCACGCTGGGGCCACGAGCCTTTTTGAGCACCAGTGTTGGCTTGGAGCCTGGCTCGATGGCCATGCGGTGGACAGTCTCGGTCTGCGTTTTCCCATCGAAGCTGCCAAAGAGGAACTCCTTGCCATCAGGCAGCCAGCTTGGTCCATCAGCGTAGAGTCCCTTCGGGGTGACGCGGGTGATCTTACCGGTGGCTATCTCGATTTGGAAGATGGCGGAGGGAGGGCCTTCGTCATCGGGCTTGGTTTCTTCGTCCACAGCCTTGTCAAACAACGCAGTTTTGCCGTCGGGAGAGACGCTGAGGTGGGCAGGCATCGAAAGGCCTTCGACAGGCTTATCCTTGGGAAGATCCGTCAATTTCGCTGGCCCGTTGCCATCCATCTTCGCCAGGTAAAAGCCCTCCAGGTCGTGACAGAGCCAGTCGGACGTGCCTGGGATGTTCGCAAAACCTGCCGCCTGCCGCACGGCTTTGTCGATCACGATTTTAAAACCGCCGCCTGTCGCGTTCACAGAGGCCAGAGACCAATCAGACTCAGCGAAATGGCTGAAGAGCAGTTTCTTTCCATCGCTGCTCCAGATGGGCCCAAACTCGTTTTTTCCCTCAATGCCCTTCACCAGGGTCGATTTGTCCGTGCCGAGATCATAGATCGCAATGCGGCGATTTCCTTCCTCGTCCGATTTCGTGTAGGCGATCTTTGTGCCGTCAGGAGAAATCGCTGGATCGGCACCTTCGACGAGCTTCCGCACCTTGGGCTTGGCGTCCGCGAGGTTTGACACCGCGATGTGCGTTTCAGACTGGAAAGCGACGGACTGGGCGGAGGCGACGCCAAGGAGAGCTGCAAAGGAGATGAAAAGCGAGCGGAGCATGGGAGGGATGAATGTTTTTCAGTTCGACGGTAGTGGCATGGGCCAGTTCGTGCAATGCTGGTGTCGATGAAGTCGATTCTCTTTATCCTCCTCAGCCTATGCAGCAGCATGTGCCTCTCGGCAGACAAACTCAGGCCTGCGCCGAGGTGGTCACCAGAGAATACCCGGCTCGTGGTCATCAGCCTTGCTCGCTTTGCCGGTGAAAAAGACGGTGCCACATCATTCTCCATCCCGGACCGTCTGGATGATCCGCTCGTGGAGCTTTTCAAAGACCGTGGCGTGCCCGAGGAGCAGATACTTTATCTCAAAGACGATGAAGCCACCAAGGCGGCCATCACCATGCAATTCCCCGCCTTCCTCGCCGAGAGCGCGGAGGACGAAACGCTGATTTTTTACTACAGCAGTCACGGCAGCTACAATCCGAAGACCGGAGCGCACACCTTCTCCGCTTTTGATGGCTCCATGCCCATCGGGTGGTTCGTTGGGAAAATGGAGGCTAAATTTCAAGGCATGCAGGCACTGCTGTTCTCCGACTGCTGCTTCTCTGGAGGCCTCGTGCAGCTCGCAGAGACCCGAACGGAGACAGACATCTCATTCGGAGCCTTGAGCACCACAGGCTCGTGCAATCTCGGTTACAGTGGCTGGCGCTTCACCGATCTGCTCATACGGGCATGGTCTGGTGATGTGGCGATGGATTTCAATGAGACGGGCACGGTCAGCTTTGCGGAGCTGTGCGTCTTTGCGGAGCGCTACATGGCCTTTGTGGCCGAAGGAAAGCCGCTCTACGCAAGCACGGGGCGCTTTAATGGCGGACTCATCCTCTCCAAGACCGACCGGCCTGCCAAGCATGGTATTGGTGCCCTCGTCGAGGCCCGCGATGGCAAATCCTGGTTTAAAGCCGAGATCATCGACGTGAAGTTCGACAAAAACTACGCCCCCGTGCAATTCCGTGTGCACTTCACCGACAAAAGCCGCTACGCGAAACGTGCCTGGGTCTCGCCGGAAGACATCCGCGAATACGAATACACTACCTACAAAATCGGCACCAAGGTCGAGATCCGAAATGCCGATGGCGAATGGCTTCCCGGCAAAGTGATCGACGCCTTTGAGCACATGCACGAGTGTAGCTACGACGGCAAAACCACGCTCTACAACGAATGGATGTCTCCCTCCCGCATCCGCCCACGACGCTGAATTGGCAGAAAGCCGTAACTCGCCGCGTATTGGCAGTCCATGCCGCTTCACCTCATCTCCCGTCGTCAGCTTCTCACGCAGCTCGGAGCCGCCGTGGCTCTCACTCAGGTCGAAGCATCTGCCGTCGAGACGGATGATGGCTTGATCGCCATTCTGAACGACACGCATATCGGAGCGCAGCAATCGCCCAGCTCTGCCATCCAGGTGAATCTTCGCACCACGATCGACTGGCTCCTTGCTCTGCCGAAGCGCCCTGCTGCGATCATCATCAACGGCGATCTCGCCTTGAGGGACGGCCAACGAGGCGATTACGGTCAGTTCTCCAAGCTCATCGCCCCGCTGCGCGATGCGGGGCTGCCACTTCACCTCACCATGGGTAATCACGATGACCGCGACGTGTTCTGTGACGTGCTGAAGCAGACATCATCCGTCATCGAATCCAAGTTCATCAGCATGGTGCCCCTACCGGACGTGAACCTATTCCTGCTCGATTCACTCAAGGCCCCGATGGTCACGCAAGGTCTGCTCGGGGAGGCTCAGCTCGGATGGCTGACGAAATTGTTCGATCAGCATGCGGACAAACC
Organism: Prosthecobacter sp.; assembly: GCA_044355475.1. Taxonomy (GTDB): domain Bacteria; phylum Verrucomicrobiota; class Verrucomicrobiia; order Verrucomicrobiales; family Verrucomicrobiaceae; genus Prosthecobacter. The sequence continues at coordinate 3,343 of JBIKYB010000256.1, read as the reverse complement.
CGCGCTGCTTTTCGCGCATCACAACCCACGTCTCGGGGGTGATCCGATACACTTCCCCGGCGGCCTCGAGGACTCGGAAACGCTGTGGAAGGCCCTTTCCTCCCGAAAGCACGTCAAAGCCTACATCCACGGCCACATCCATCATCGCGACTTCTTCCAGCACGAAGGCATCCACCTTCTCAACACGCCCGCCACCTCTTATGTGGCCGACAAGAAGACCTCAACGACCGGCTGGACGATGCTGCGCCTCAGCGCCGGCGGCGCGGAGGTCATCACGCACACGCATCAGGCGGATCATGCGTGGAATGGCGTCAAGGTGCCGCTGAAGTGGCGGGCTTGAGCAAGACGTCCACGCTTCAGACGTAGGTTTTGCCAGTGAAAGCTTTACCGCCCCAACTGCGCATCTCCCGTCGAAACATCCTGCAAGCAGGCGGGATGGGCATGCTGGGCTACGGACTCAGCCATTTGAATGCGTTCGGTGCACCGATGGCGAAACCATCCATCGGGCTTGGAAAGGCCAAATCGGTCATTTTGATCTTCAACGGCGGTGCCCCGAGCCACATCGACCTTTGGGACCCGAAACCGGACGCGCCCTCGGAGATTCGTGGGGAGTTCAAGACGATCAAGACCAACGTGCCGGGGATCCACATCACCGAACTGCTGCCGCAGATGGCGAAGCGCATGGATAAGCTGGCGCTGATCCGCAGCGTGCATCACGGGCACAGCAGTCACAATGGCGGCATGCATTGGGCCACGGTGGGAAGGCCGTATCGCGTGGACAGCACGCTGATCACACCAAGTCCGACGGACACGCCTGGTGTGGGCACGCTCTGTGGTTGGCTGGCGCAACGCGATGGCTTTTCCAAAGGCGTGCCGCCGTATGTCATCACGCCGTTTCCACACTGCGACAGCAAGGTGTACCTCACGCCCGGTCAGTTCGGCGGCTGCCTCGGCACGCGCTACGATCCCTTTGTGCTCGATGACGATCCAAATGCCACCAGCTTCCGTGTGAAGAACATGGCGCTCGACTCCAGCCTCACTCCGCAACGTTTCCAAGATCGTCTCGCCTTGCTCAATCACATGAGCGCCGCAGCACGCCCCATTGCCTCGACTCAGGTGGCGCAGATGGACATCTTCAATGAGCAAGCCACCCAAATGCTGCAAAGCGGTAAGGCAGCGGACGCGTTCGATCTTTCCAAAGAACCCGACAAAGTGCGTGAGCGCTATGGACGGCACAGTTGGGGCCAGTCACACCTGCTTGCGCGTCGCCTGATCGAATCCGGCACACGCTTTGTCACCACCGTGAACGGTCCCTCGATCACCTGGGACACGCATAAGGACAACTTCAATGGCCTCAAGAACCGCCTCGTGCCGCCTATGGAGCAAGCTTACGCCGCGCTGCTCGACGACCTCGAAGAACGCGGCCTGCTCGAAAGCACGCTCGTCGTCTGGATGGGCGAATTTGGCCGCACGCCGAAGATCAACAACGACGCCGGTCGAGATCACTGGCCGGGCTGCTACAGCGTGCTCCTCGCTGGCGGCGGCGTCCGCAGCGGGCAAGTCATCGGCAGCAGCGATGCGACGGGTGCCTATCCGAAGGAGCGACCTGTTTCGCCTGCGGATATTCATGCAAGCATCTATTCAGCGCTCGGCTATGACTACCGCGAGATCGCGTATCGTTCTTCTGACGGACGACCTATTCCCCTCACCGACGGAAGCGTGATCAGCGAGTTGTTTTGATTTCCAACGCCCTGAGCTAAATTCAAAGGTGCCGAAAAAGAAAAAGCCCGCCACCAAGGCCAAACCCGTCAAAAAGTGGTGCCTGTATGTGCTGCTGTGCAAGGACGGCACTCTCTACTGTGGCATCACCAATGATCTGACTCGTCGTACCTCCCAGCACAATGCTGGCAAGGGTGCGCGCTACACACGGGGGCGAGGACCCGTGAAAGTGCTGCGCCACTGGCCGCACAAAAACAAATCAGCGGCGCTCAAGGCGGAGATCGCCTTCAAGCGTCTGAGCAGACGCGCCAAGGACGCGTTTCTTGCGGCCTGCTGACGCAAACATGAAAAATGAATTGTCACATTTGATGATGGTTTCTGAGACAGGCGGCAATCCCTGTGGTAAAGGAAGCGATGGTCACAACAAAAGCAGTCGCAAAAAAAGCTCCTTTCTCACGCCGGGTCGTTGATCACGTCACAGACGAACTCGTCAACGCTCTCTCAAACGGCGAAACCTATGAGTTTAAACCCCTGTTTGCGAAGGTCTTTGAAGCTTTGAAGCTCAAGAATGCCGTCAGCGGTGGCGAGGAAATGCTGCGACTCCGCTCGTATGAAAAGATCATCAAGCTCACGAGCTGCGGCTTGGTCGAGAAGATCGGTAAAACGTATCGTGCGCTCGAAGGCATCGAATCCGCTTCAAGCGCCCATCGTCTGGCCCGCCTTGATGCGGTGGTGCTGGCGGCGCAGAACAAGGCAGTCTGCGCTGTCGTCGCTTGAGTCTTTTGATTTGAACCACTCTCAACATGGGGAGTGGTTGCCTCACAAGGATTCAGACATCAAATCTTCCGACAAAGAAGCTCTGCCGTGATGAATGGCGGAGTTGTTTCCGGTATCTGGCTCCCATACGGAAGCATCGACTTTATCACCGGCAAATGGCGTGCATGCCGATGTCCACACTGATGCAGTCGGAGCCGTCCAGATAGAACACCGCCCGCAAGTCGGACTCGATCCAGACGGAATGAATGGTGCGGCCAAAGCGGGCGGAGAGGCTGGCGATTTTGTGAGTCCGCAGGCAAGGATCGAAGGGGTTTCCCTTGAAGATGCGGTAGGCTCGCAAGGCAGATGCCTGCTGGCTTTCGGTGAGCTTGGCGTAGGAGCGGGAGCGCCAGAACTGCCGCGTGGCGCGATAGCGGTAAGCCATTACACAGGCGGAAGCTGAAAGTGGGCGTCTTCGATGTCCAGCAAGTCGCCGCGCATGGCTTCTTCCATTCCTTGCAGGAAGGAGTCGGGGATCGTGGCTTCCTCGATTTCATGGACGCGAAGAAACACCAGCTCCCGTTCTTGCGGAGGAAGGCTTTCGATTTCGGCGATGACTTGGGTTGCGGTCATGCGAGAAAGGTATGCACGGGAAGTTGCGGATGACATGAGGACTTGCCGCGCCACTTACCCTTCACTTGAAGGGATTTTGTCAGACAGAATTTTTCACCCTTGGGGCGTGAGCGTATCGGCGACTTGTTCTTTCCTGGATTCTTAGTTGGGTGAATCCTCGAACGAAGCTCGCTCATTTTGAGGTTGGTTGCCTCACAAGGATTCGAACCTTGAATAACAGATTCAGAATCTGCTG
>JBIKYB010000053.1:0-22595 GCA_044355475.1 Prosthecobacter sp. | reverse complement strand
ATGACGAAATCAGAATGACGAAGGACGAAACAAGCCAGAATGACGAAGGACGCCGCGCGAAGGCGCGTGGCGTTCTTTTCGTGCTGAGTGGAGGTCTGCGCATCCGAACGCAGACATTCATTCGTCATTCGGAATTCGCCATTCGTCATTTTTTCCTCCTGCCTCACCTATTTTGGTGAGATGACTGAGACGCCTCCTGGCGCACGATCTGCGTCGTCTAACAACCGGCTACCACACACATGAAAATCCTGATCACACGCCTGCTTTGCTTCACCGTCATCTGCGCCTGCATCCCGGCCTTGGCACAGGATGAAGCGAAACCGAAAACGACGACGAAATTTGTCGTACCACCGGATGTGAACGGCAACAAGACGGTCATCGAGATGCCGCAGACTCGGCGACCGATCAAGGTAGGCGTTTACAGCGGACCTGGAGCGCCGCAGAGCAGCGTGGACGCGGTGGTGAAGGTGATAAAGCCTTTCACCGAGGCCACGACGGTCATCCTCTCTGGCGAGGAGATCGGCACGCTGAACCTCAGCGCGTATGATGTGCTCGTTTTTCCAGGCGGCAGCGGCTCGGGGCAGTCTAAGGGGATTGGCGAGGCCGGATTGAAGAATGTGCGTGAGTTTGTGGGCAACGGCGGCGGCTATGTGGGCATCTGCGCAGGGGCTTATCTGGCGTGCTCGAATTTTTCGTGGGGACTCGGCATTCTGAACGCGGGCACGGTTTCCAGCAAATGGCGGCGGGGGCAGGCGATCCTCGATCTGGAGATGACGGAGGCGGGCAAGCCGCTGCTAGGCGATGTGCCGGGCGTTTTCAAAGTGCGCTACAACAACGGGCCGATCCTGAAACCCTGGACCCGCACCGATCTGCCCGCTTACACGCCGCTGACGCTGTTCCGCACCGAGGTGGCGAAAAATGACACGCCGGTGGGCGTGCAGGTCAACTCGGCGGCTCAGGCCATCGGCACGTTTGGCAAAGGCCGCGTGTTTGTCTCCAGCCCGCATCCCGAAGGCACGCCCGGTCTTGAGAACCTCATCCCACGCGGCGTTTTCTGGGCCGCAGGTGACAAGAAAGAAGCCGTGCTGCCATGATCCTGCGTATCTTCGCCTTCACCTTCGCGCTGCTCGGCGCCGCGCAGGCGCAGAACGCCTACAAGTCGCCCTACAGCGTGAAATTTTCCTTCCCCGAGGAGGAACTCATCGGGGACCTGCTCAAAGGGCCGCGTTCGGATTGGAAAGATCATGCCACCGTGCCTTTTCGTGATTGGTACAACCCTTCGAATCAAACGCGCTGGGGCTACTGGGGCCCGGCGATGCGGCATTTCAATCCACCGGCGGGTTTGACAAAGAAAACGCCGCAGTGGTCGCGCGAGCGCGTGATCGCCACGGGCATGCGCTTCATCGGTTACAGCTATCAGCACCATCATGTGCCAGACTGGGAACCGCCCGCCGACTGGCCGCGTGATCCTGAGCAAAAGACGCCGGTGGGGAAAGGCGTGGATTGCAGCAACTTCACCGGATTCGTGTACAATCTCGCTCTCGGCATCCTGCCATCCACCGGGATCAAAACGCAGGCGGAAATGACCGATGCCGCCGGTCCTGGCGCAGGCCGCAGCGTGCCAGTGAAGCGCGTCGAGCTGCCGAAAAGCCACGAGGATTTTTCCAAGGAGCTGCTCACCGGCGATTTGCTCTTTGTGAAGAGCAACAAAGGCAACATTTCGCATGTCGTGCTCTGGGTCGGCAAGATCGGCAACTCTCCCGAAAGTCTGCCCCTGATCCTCGACAGCACCGGCAGCGGAGCGACGGACTCGAACGGCGAAACCATCCCAGATGGCGTGCAACTTCGTCCTTTTAAGCGCACGACCTGGTATTTCACCCAGGCCAGCCATGTGCTGCGCATCATCCCGGAGGACTCCTAGCGGTCATGAAGCTCCTGTGCGCCATTGTTGTCTTTGGCATGGTCTTCAGCGGTCATGCGGAAGATCTGGTGCCGGGAAACAGCGTCTTCGGGCAGCGCAACTTCATCGAATACGTCCCCGGCGAGCTGCCGCTCGTCATCGCCGCGCCGCATGGCGGCCGGTTGACGCCTGAGGAAATTCCAAACCGCACCAACGGTGTGACGAACATCGACGCGAACACACAGGAGCTTGCACGCACGATTGCGGCGGTCGTTCATGCGGAAACAGGCCGCCACATTCATCTCGTGGTCTGTCGGCTGCACCGCAGCAAGCTGGACGCGAACCGCGATCTAGCTGAGGCCACGCAGGGCAATGAATTGGCAGTCCAGGCGTGGAAGGAGCATCATGCGTTCATCGAAACTGCCTGTGAAGCGGCGGTGAGACAGTTTGGCGTGTGAGGAAGCGCTCAATGAATCGAGCTATGTGAAGACCAGTAGCCTGCGGTGGATCGTTGAGCACAGCGATACATGTCACGTTGACCTCCTGCGAGGCAGGCTGAGCCTCGGTGCGCTGCTTGAAGCGCGTGGATTCCCCTCCACGCCAAGTCCGCGCATGCCCGTGCCGACCGAGCCGTTCTTCCGCGGCGGCTACACCGTGGTGCGCCACTGCCAGAGTGACCAAAACGTCACCGGTTTGCAGATCGAGGCCAATCGCCCGCGTCTGCGCGACACCCCAGAAAACCGACTGCGTTTCGCCCGGGCTCTCGTCGGCAGTTTGAGCCAGTATATCAGCATTCATCTCGGCATTGAAATAGAGCCGTCATCTGCTGCTTCGGAGTGATGCTGGCGGGGAAAAGGCGCTTTCGAAATACCCTCACCTAAACTAGTGAGGACGAGGAGAAGCGGTCGGCACAGAAGCTGCATACGGGGAGTGCTTGATCATCCCCTACAAAATCCCCCCTCTGATCAGCGTCAGTCGCCGCCCCGCGACGGGCCTGGTGACGATCGAGCCATGAAAGCCTCGTTAAATTTCTCCGCCAAGCATTTACCGTTACTTTTGAGCCCTCGCTGTGCGTTTGTGAAGGCGAAACGATCTTTACTCTCAGCCATCTTCATCAGTGCCTTTTGGCCGTGCTTGGCGCAGGCTCAAACTCTTACCACATGGGATGGAGGAACTACGGGCGCGGGAACTTCATGGGCGATGAGCGAAAACTGGCTTGGCGATGAGCTGCCTGGGAATGCGGCGAACTCCAACGTGCTGATCGACAATCGAAGCACTGCGGGCACGATCACCACGATGTCCATCAGCGCCAACCGGACACTGGGATCCATCACCTTTGACAACGTCAATTCGGTGCTCGCATCCACGTTGAACATTGATACCAACGGTAGTGGAACCATTGCCCGCTCTCTGACTCTGCATGGGGGAGTGACGTTGCAAAACTCGAATACCACGGTCGCGTTTCGAGGCAGCAACGGTGTGCTCTCCGTCGTGCTCGGTGCCAACAACGTGTTCTCGGCCAGCAGCGGCTCTTATCTTCAGTTCAACTCAGGAGTGGTCATCAGCGGCGAGTTTGGTGTCACCATCGCAGGGGCTGGCAATGTGGGGATCAACTCACCCAGCACGTTTACCGGAGGTGTCACCGTGCAGAGCGGCTCAACTTTGCGCATCGGCGCAAGCCTGCAGAACAACTCATCCAGCAGCACGGTGAGTGGGGGTGTCTTGGTGAGTGGACAGGCCGGGACTGGCACTCTGGCAATGCAGAGCGGGTCCACGCTTTTGTCGGGTGGTGCCGGGCAGCGTTCGCTCCAGAACAGCCTCACGCTGAACGGGGCTGTCACCTTTGGAGCGAGCTCTACGTTCACGGGCGCTCTGGTGTTTAACTCGAGCATCGGCACGGGTCCGGGTGAAACGATGACCACTCCAAACACGATCACGCTGCTGGGGAACACTACGGTGACAAGTCATGTCACCACTTCCTTTTTCAATGTCATGAGTGGCGCCTTCAGCCTGACCAAACAAGGCCCAGGCAGCCTGCGGGTCAGCGCCACCAACACTTACAGTGGCGGCACGACCGTGGCTTCAGGCACCCTGGAGTTTGGCCGCACATCATCGCTGGGGACTGGCACCGTCATGCTTGGAAGCAGCGGTGGTGGAAACGCTTCTTTGCTGAACTACCTCGGTGGCTGGACCCTGTCCAACAACGTCATCGTGGCAGCGGACAGCGGTGGCACGCTTACCTTGGGTTACACCAGCGGCGCTGATTTCAGCGGCATTTTTGAAGGGACCATCACTCTGAATGATCACCTGACTCTTCGTAGTGATGCAGTGGATGGCTTTGCCATGCGAATCACCGGTGCCATCAGCGGGGCTTATAATTTGACGAAGACCGGCACCGGCATGGTGCGTATCGAAGCAAACAACACGGGCTACTCCGGCACGACGACGATCTCGGCAGGGACGCTGCAATTGGGTTCCTTTGCGGGCAGTGCGAGCGGCTCGATCGGCAATGGTGAGATTATCAACAACGCGGCTCTGCGAATCAATCGGAGCAACGCCTTTACCCTGAGCAATCTGATCAGTGGATCTGGCGCGGTGGCCCAGACCGGCGCTGGAACAACGACGCTGAGCAACGCGAACACCTACTCTGGCGGCACCAGCGTCAGCGGAGGCTCGCTATTTGTCACGAACACCACAGGCTCCGCCACCGGCACGGGTGCTTTGACCACGGCCTCCAGCACCATCCTCGGCGGCACAGGCATGATTTCTCCAACTGGTGCCAATGGCATCAGCATTGCTGGCAGCGTGGCTCCTGGTGTGAGCGGCTCGGCGGGAACGCTCACGTTCACACCCGCGGATGGCAATGTGATCTTCCAAAGCGGTAGCAGCGTGGTCTTTGAACTCTTCGGCAATGGCAGCAACGACAAGCTCGTGCTCAATGCCTCAGGCTCAGGGGTGATCGACTTCTCAGCGCTCACCGCTGGCAGCCTCGGTGTGACGTTTGCCGCAGGCTACACGCCTGCCCTCGGCCATTCCTTTGATCTGCTCGACTGGGCTGCGGTCTCGGGCAGCGGCATCAGCGGATTGAGCGCCAGCCTGCTCAATGCGAGCACCGCAGGCTTTGATCCCTCCTGGATATGGGACACCTCGGCCTTCGCTAGCGATGGCATGATCACGATTGTGCTCGTGCCGGAGCCCACGCGGACCTTTCTCGCCGCGCTTGGCCTAATGGCGCTCACCCTGCGCCGCCAGAGGTAGCTCTTGCGGCAGTTTCGCCAATATACGCGAGGCTTCTACAGTGGACATTTGGCATGAAAGCCGCGTGTATAAGACGCGCCAACCGCGCGTTACGACAATGACCAAAATTTCCTCCTCGAAACCCCTCAGCAAGAACATTCACCTCCAGCGCTGGGTCGCCAAAATGGCCGCCCTCTGCAAACCGGACAAAATTCACTGGGTGGACGGCTCCAAGGCCGAGTACGACCGCCTATGCGATGAAATGGTCGATGCAGGCACCTTCATCCGCCTGAATCAAAAGCAGTGGCCGGGCTGCTTCTACGCCAAGTCTGACCCGAGCGATGTGGCGCGCGTGGAAGAGCGCACTTTCATTTGCAGCAACTCGAAGGAAGGCGCGGGGCCGACGAATAACTGGATGAACCCCTTCGAAATGAAAGAGAAGCTCCGCAAGCTCTTCAACGGCTGCATGAAGGGCCGCACGATGTATGTGCTGGCCTTCAGCATGGGGCCGGTGGACTCGCCGATGTCACAGATCGGCGTGCAGCTCACGGACTCGCCCTACGTCGTGGTGAACATGCGCATCATGGCGCGCATCGGCAAAAAAGTGTTCGAGAAGATCGACACCTCGAAAAAACGCGTGGTGCCGTGCATGCACACCGTCGGTGCACCGCTCAAGAAAGGGCAGAAGGACGTGGCCTGGCCCTGCAATAAGGAGAAGTACATAGTTCACTTCCCCGAGCTGCGTGAGATCTGGAGCTACGGCTCCGGCTACGGCGGCAACGCGCTGCTCGGCAAAAAATGCTTCGCGCTGCGCATCGCCTCCGCGATGGCGCGTGACGAGGGCTGGATGGCCGAGCACATGCTGATCCTGGGCGTCGAAGATCCGAAGGGGAAAAAGACGTATGTGGCCGCCGCTTTTCCCAGCGCCTGCGGCAAAACAAACTTCGCCATGCTCATTCCGCCGAAGTACTTCGCCGACAAGGGCTGGAAGATCTGGACCGTGGGCGACGACATCGCGTGGATCAAACCCGGCGCGGATGGACGGCTCCACGCGATCAACCCCGAGGCCGGATTCTTCGGTGTGGCACCTGGAACGAGCGACAAGACCAATCCCAACGCCATGGCCTCGCTGCGCAAGAACACCATCTTCACCAACGTGGCTCTCACGCCTGACGGCGGCGTTTGGTGGGAAGGCATGACTGATGAACCGCCCGCGAAATGCACCGACTGGCAGGGCAATCAATGGACGCCCGAACTCGCCAAAGAAAAAGGTGTGAAGGCCGCGCATCCTAACTCACGCTTCACCGCACCAGCCTCGCAGTGCCCCACGATTGATCCCGATTGGGAAAAACCCGAAGGCGTGCCCATCAGCGCGATCATCTTCGGTGGCCGCCGTGCCACGACGATGCCGCTGGTCTATCAAGCCTTCAATTGGAGCGGTGGTGTGTACACTGGAGCCACCATGGGCAGCGAGATGACTGCCGCCGCCGCCGGCACCATCGGCAAGGTGCGCCGCGACCCGATGGCCATGCTGCCCTTCTGCGGCTACAACATGGGCGACTACTTCCGCCATTGGATCAGCATGCAGCGGAACCTGAGCGAAACGCCACGTGTCTTTAACGTGAACTGGTTCCGTAAGGACGCCGAGGGCAAATTCCTCTGGCCCGGCTTCAGCGAAAACATGCGTGTGCTCAAATGGATCGTCGATCGCTCCAACGGCCACGGCAAATCCAAGGAAACGCCCATCGGCTGGGTGCCGCACTATTCGGACATCGACTGGAAGGGACTCGATTTCTCGGAGGAAAAGTTCGAAGAGCTGCAACACTTCGACCGTGCCGCTTGGCGTCAGGAAATTCTCTCACATGAGGAGCTGTTCCTCGATCTGAAGACGCATCTTCCCAAGGAGCTGATCTACGAGCGCGAACTGCTCATCTGCCGGATGTAGCACCGTAGCGATTGGCCATCGAAGCCGATTCTACGTCGGTCGCGATTCCACCGTGCGGAATGCCAGTTTTCGGCCATTGAGCCGCCGCGTTTCCGGCGTATGAGGACACTCATACCCCCAACACCCCGACCATGCTCATTCCGACCTCGTTTCCCACCTCCAACGGCCCTGCTGAATCCAAACCGCTGCTCGCGCAGGAGGGCTGGATGGTGCAGCACCTGTTTTACACGATTGACCACGGCTACTGGGCCGCGCTGACGCCGGAGGAGCGGCAGGAGCGCCGCGAGAATTTCACGCGCACGATTGAGGCGATCCGCAAGCATCCAGGCACGCAGTTGCTGGCCTTTGCGATGGTCTCGCCGAAGTCGGAGCTGGGTTTCATGCTCATCACGCCGGATCTGCACGATTCGCAGCGGTTTGAGAAGCAGATCAGCCTGGCGCTCGGCCCGGACGTGCTCACGCCGAGCTATAGCTACCTGTCGATGACGGAGTGGACGGAGTACTCGCAGACGGAGGACGAGTTCAAGGCGCAGATCGAGAAGGCTGAAGGTTTGGCACCCGGTTCGGAGGCTTTTGAGAAGCGTCTGGCGGAATGGAAGGGCCACATGACGAAGTATTTCAACGACCGCCTCTATCCCAATCTGCCCGACTGGCAGGTCTTCTGTTTCTATCCGATGAGCAAGCGCCGCAGCGTGGGCGCGAACTGGTACGCGAACGAGTTCGCCAAGCGTCGTGAGCTGATGGGCGGCCATGCAAAGACGGGCCGCAAATACGCCGGCAAGGTGCGCCAGCTCATTTCCGGCTCCACGGGCCTCGACAGCCACGAGTGGGGCGTAACGCTGTTTGCGCACGATCTTTTCCAGATCAAGAGCATCGTCTATGAGATGCGCTTTGATGAAGTCACCACGCAGTACGGCGAGTTCGGCGACTTCTACATCGGCATCCAGACGCCCACAGGCGAGCTGCTGCAGCGGCTGATGCTTGCGTGAGGCCCGATTTGGTTCATTGCTCCCGCCCAGTGCAAAACCAGCCCCTCACCATCGCCAATCGTCAGTTCAACTCCCGCCTCATGCTTGGGACGGGCAAATTCGCGAGCGGCGAGCTGATGCGTGAGGCGATCATCGCCTCGGAGACGGAAATCGTGACCGTGGCGCTGCGGCGGGCTGATTTGACCGGAAAAGGAGACCCGTTTGCGAACATCCTCGATTTCATCCCGAAAAACGTGCTGCTGCTGCCGAACACCAGTGGCGCGATGAACGCGGAGGAGGCGGTACGTCTCGCCAGACTGGCCGTGGCAGCCGGCCTGCCGAACTGGGTGAAGCTCGAAATCCATCCTGACCCGCGTTACCTGCTGCCAGATCCGATTGAGACGCTCAAGGCGGCCGAAATCCTCGTGAAGGAGGGCTTCATCGTGCTGCCCTACATCAATGCCGACCCGGTGCTGGCCCGTCGCTTGCAAGACGTGGGCACGGCCACGGTGATGCCGCTGGGATCGCCGATTGGGTCGCACCAGGGCATCACGACGCGGCGGCAGATTGAGATCATCATCACCCAAGCCACGGTGCCGGTGGTGGTGGACGCGGGCATAGGCGCTCCCAGCCATGCAGCGGAAGCTTTTGAAATAGGCGCAGATGCCGTGCTGGTGAACACCGCCATCGCCGTGGCGTCTGACCCAGTGCGCATGGCGCAGGCCTTCAAAATGGCCGTGGAGGCCGGGCGAGGCGCGTATGAGATCGGCCTGGGCGAGAGCGCGGATGAAGCCGCCGCCACGAGTCCGTTGACGACTTTTCTTTATCAGTGAGGCCCGGCTTTCGGAGTAATTCAGCCCTTCACCAAGTAGGTGAAAGCGAGAACACCGCAGAACAAGAGGGCTGCCGCGAGGCACATTCCATAAAAGATGATCATAGAGGACGGGCATTTACCGCGAATTGACCCTTTCGCCAACGGAAATTTTGCTTGCCAAACCGGGGTCTCGGGGCAAACTCCGCGCCCCTATGGCAAAAACATGCTGGCTCGAGCGCGACAAGCGCAAACGTAAAACCGTCGAAAAGTACGCGAAACTCCGTGCTGAACTGAAGGAGAAGGGCGACTACGTCGGTCTCTCGCTGCTTCCCCGTGATGCAAGCCCGACACGTCTCATCAACCGCTGCCGTGTTTCCGGCCGTCGTCGCGCGTTCATCCGCCGCTTCCAGATGTCTCGTATGACTTTCCGTGAACTCGCCTCCCAGGGCATGATTCCTGGCGTGACGAAGTCGAGCTGGTAGCCTTCCCGTCCGAACTGGCGGTCCGGCAACTGTTGCCGGCCGCCCGGAGAGGAGGTGTTTCGCTTTCCTGCATGCCTACCTACTCTTACATCGCGGAAGATCCTGAAAAAGGATGCCCTGCCTGCCGCAGGGGCTTTGATTTGCGGCGTCCGATCAGCAGACCTGCACTTGAAGCCTGCCCGCTGTGCAAGCAGCCGGTCAAAAAGCTCATCTCCGGTTTCAACACACCGAAGTACACAAAGCCGCTTTCTGTCTCCGACGCCAAAGCCGCCGGTTTCACCATTCTGGAAAAGCGCTGTGATGGGAACTACGAGAAGCTCTGAGCCACCAATTTGTTCGCTGTGACCGCCACCTTTCTCGCATCTGAACTGCTAGCCATGGGCACAGCGTCGCATGAGGTGCAGCATGAGTGGACGCTCACCGGTGCTGAAGTGGCTTGGTCAGCCGCCCTAGTTCTCTTTTTTGTCCTGCTGAATGCCTTTTTCGTGGCTGCGGAGTTTGCCATCGTCAAGGTTCGCAGCACGCAACTCGACGCTTTGGTGGAAGAAGGCAATGCCACAGCCATCGTGGCCCGCAAGGCGCTTAGAAACCTGGACGGATACCTTTCCGCCACGCAGCTCGGAATCACGCTTGCGAGCATCGCGCTCGGTATGGTGGGAGAGCCGTATGTCGCGCGGGTGATCCAGCCTCTGATGTGGAAGCTCGGAATCACCAGTGATACGGTCATCTCCTCAGTTTCCATTGGGGTAGGTTTTGGTGTGGTGACCTTTCTGCACGTTGTGCTGGGAGAACTGCTGCCGAAATCCTTGGCCATCCGCAAGGCGCTGGCCACCACCATGGTCGTGAGCGCACCGCTGCATTTTTTCTATGTGGTATTCAAACCAGCCATTTGGGTGCTCAACGGTGCCGCCAACTGGCTGCTCAAAGTTCTTTTCCGCCTGGAGCCGGCTTCTGAAAGCGAACTGGCTCACTCTGAGGAAGAGCTGCGCCACATCGTGGCTGAAAGCCAGAAGTCGAAGGAGGTGACGGAAACCGAAAAGGACATCCTCCTTAACGCCTTGGCACTCAATGACCGTTGTGTCCGTGACGTGATGACACCGCGCAACACCGTCATCTCACTCGATGCCGACGACAGCTTCGAGGCTAGCCTCAAGACTGCCATTGACTCCAAGCACACGCGTTACCCACTTGTCGAAGGCCATTTGGACCACTCGATCGGCATCATTCACATCAAGGATCTATTGGCGCTCATCGGCAAGCCGCAACCCAACCTCCGCAAGATCAAGCGCGAGCTGCACATGGTGCCGGAAATGATGCCCATCGACAAGCTGCTGCGCTTCTTCCTCGACAAGCATGTCCACGTCGCCCTGGCAGTCGATGAATTCGGCGGCGCGGTCGGCATCGTCACGCTCGACAACGTGCTGGAGGAGATCGTGGGTGATATCCAGGACGAGTTCGACCACGAGGTCAGCGAGTTCAAACGCATCAACGAGAACGAGTTCACTGTCGAAGGCACCTTCAACCTCTACGAACTCGCCGAACAGACCGGCATCGAGCTCGAAAGCGACGAAGTCACCACCATCGGCGGTTACGTCACACATTTGCTCGGCCATCTGCCCAAGGTGGGTGAAAAGGTCATCATCGAAGATTACGAGGTCACCACCACCAAGGCCGATCTGCGCCGTGTCCAGCAGTTGCAGTTCAAGCGTCTTTCCAGCGTCGCGGATGAAGCCGCAGCGGCCGATGGAACGCCCGAAGGAGTGTGACTCACTTCGGACGCACCTCATTCCACACCGGCCACCACGCCTCGAACTCCGATGGTCGCACCCGCACCCGCACGATGCTGCCCTCGGTGAGTGAAAGCAGTCGTTCCTCGACCACCTCAATGAACCTAGCTCTTTCGCTCGCGGTGATGTTTTGCCCGGCCCAACGGCGCAGCACCGCTGCGGCGTCCAGCTTGCCCAGACGCTTTACCACCACATCACGAATGAAGTCCGCGATCTCGCTGCGGTAACGCAGCAAAATCGGCTCAGGCTCGCCCAACTCATCACGAATGGCCGCGTAACGGGATGCAGACTGCTCATACGCATGCACAAAAACCTCCCGCAGCAGTTCGATGCGGTTCAGCTCGTAAACCCCAAGAATGCCAGTCGTGTAGTCTCGCACCGGGACTCCCACAAACGACAGCGGCGACATATTCGCGCGAATTAGCGGAATGTTCGCCGCCAGTCGCGAGGTACGCTTGTTGCCGTCCTCAAAAGGTTGCAGATACGGCATCTGCACCATGAGGAAAAAGCAGCATTCCAGCGGGTCGCTAATGGCAGCGGCTTTTTGCAGGATCAGGTCAAAGCATTCTTCGATCACAGCGGGGTTGCTCGTCGGATGAAACACACTCCCACCGATGCCCACCGGGCAGGTGCGCAGCGCCCCTTCCGCCTTCCAGTTTTTCAGCAAGCTCTCGGTGAGAACGGAGTGCAGGTTCAGAAAAGTGTAGCGGTTGAAGCCCAGGGCATCTGGCGAATCCACCAGGAACTCGATGGCCGCCTTGTGGTTGAGGATCATCCGCGCCTCCTTGTGGCGCAGCGGATCGTCACTGCGCCCTTGCTGGAGCAGAAAGTCCGTCTCCAGCAGGGAGTAGGTGCTGCCTTCGAGGCGGCTGGAATTCCAAGTCAGGTCGATGATAAGGCGGTCGAGCACATGCCGCGCGTAAGTGCCCGGCGGGAGCTCCGCCATCTGCTCAGACTGCCCTTTGGCGCGCAAGTGCTCGCACAGGCTGGCCGGCAAATAGGGCGTCTCGTTCGGCACATACGCGTCGAGAAACTCACGGCGATAGCCCACGGGTTTGCGCAGCGAGTAGTGCTCACGGAACACATCACGCAATTCACGCAGGGCAACATCCTCGTCTGTCGATTCGGCAGCCGGGGCATCCTCGCGCACGATCATGGTTTCGCGCTCCGGCATTTCGTAGCGACTCTCGCGGTGCGGCCAAGGGGGCGGCGTCTTCGTGATGGCACGATACTTCGTCGCCCGCGCTTTGCCGATGCGTTCGACCTCGCCAAGGCTCACCATGGCATCAAGCCGACGCAGCAAGGTGCGGCGGGAGGCTTCCTCGCCGAATTGTTTCAGCAAAGCGTCAATGCCAATGCCGTTGGGAGCATCGGAAATGGCACGATTCAGTTTCTCATTCATGATTGGCTCGATTTTGGCGCGATAATGGCGCGATTCAATGGCTTTTTGGCGCAATTTAGGTTTATCGTGCCAAACTGCGATGTGATTCTGCCTGTAAGTGACCACTTGGGCACGAACTCGCACGCGGCATTGGACGGGGCCGCGCCGCCCCTTTGATCCGGGCACGTTTTGCTCTTGAAGGGCCGCTCCCAGACATCGACCGCTTTCCGACCTTCATGATTCGTTTGGCCAAGTTCGCCCTCTGGAGTGGAAGCCCTTGCAGCAGGCCTGGAGACGCGGAGTCGCTCTGATTGGAAGTTCCGCCTCCTCAGTGGCGCTCCTGTGCATTCTTTCTACTGCGCGGGAATAATCGCGCCAACCGCCACTCCCATGTTGAAATGGCCCGCATGCCCTCATGGAACTCACCCTCAATTTCGGCATTGAACTGCCCGCGTACCGCCCGATAGCACGCCGCGTGACCGATTCTCCACCCAGCTTCGAGCAGATCGTGGACGCCCACTACCAGGGGCTCCACCGCTTCGCCCTGAGCATGTGCCGGAGCGATGCGACGGCGCAGGATCTTGTGCAGCAGACTTTTCTGCAATGGGCGCGGAAGGGCCACACATTACGGGATGCTGCAAAAGTGAAGACTTGGCTCTTCACCACGATCTACCGCGAATGGCTCAGCATCGCCCGCCGCGAGAAAAAACACGAGCAGGTCGAGTTTGAGCCAGATCTGCATGGCGCGGCCCAGCCCCAGGATGAAGGCGAAAATCCGCGCGTGGACAGCGCCACCCTACAAATCGCCCTGGAGCAGCTCGATCCCAATTACCGTGCTCCGCTGGTGCTGTTTTACCTCAAGGAGCTGTCCTATCGCGACATCGCCGAGACTTTGGGCCTGCCGATCGGCACGGTGATGTCTCGCCTCTCACGCGCCAAAGACCGCCTGCGCTCCATCCTGCTCCGTCTCGAAGAATCCGCCGCCGCCAACATCATCCCTGCCCCATTCACCTCGTGAACCGCGAAGAAGCCAGACTCGAACTCGACGCCACGACGCTCCGTCCCCATGACGCTTCGCCAGAGGCGCGTGCTCAGGCAGAAAGTGATCCAAAGCTCGCCGCGTGGCTGGAACAGCGCACCGCTTTCGATGAGAGCGTCGCCGCTGCGTTCCAAAAACTACCTGTGGCACCTGGATTGCGCGAAAGCATCATCAACGCCGCTTATGCCCGCCCTAAAAAGAGCACGCGCTGGGTGACCCCCACGCTCATCGCTGCCGCTGCTTGTCTGGCCTTTGGCTGGACCTTGCTCTGGCCTGGAAGCTCCGCCATGGCCGCCTGGGAGTCCGAATCTCTCGCCGCCGTCGCCAAGGTCGAATATGGGGTGATGAAGCTCGATGAACACGCCGCCACACTGGAGGCGCTGAAAAAGCTGCTCAACGCCACTGGCTGCCCCTGCCCTGTAACCGTGCCTGCCAAACTAGCCGGACTGCCAACTTACGGCTGCAAACGCATCCGGGTGGATGGGCGCGCAGCCACGATCATCTGCTTTGAGTTGGAGTCAGGCAAGGAGGCACACCTCGTGGTCATGAGCAGCCAGAACCTGTGCGATTGCCCTGCGAAGGACACGCCATGCTTCAAATCCGCGAAAAACTGGAGCTATGCCTCCTGGAGTCACGGTGAGCAGGCGTTCATTCTTGCCACAACGGCGGACGAGGCAGCCTTGAAGAAGCTCTTCGGGCTGGTTTGAGCGGAAATCACCGCATGACAGAATTTGTCATGCGCCAAGCGTCATTTGCGGCGCGTTTTGATCCGCGTTTGAAAGCCCTGACAGGCTCGGTATGTATCCGCCCCTCAAAAACCAACCGACCTTTTTATGAACCTGACACGGACAGCCTACGGAACCTGGAGCGGCGGACGCTTCATGCATTATGGAGAGCAGCTCACGGAAGAGCATTACATGCAGTTGATGCGTGATGCTTTTAACAAGGGCGTGCGCACCTTCGTGACGGCAGATGTGTATGGCGTGGGTCGTGCCGATTCACTCCTGGGCGAGGCATTGAAGGGCATCCCGCGTGAAGAATACTGCCTCGCGGGCATCGTGGGCCACGACATTTACGAGGGCATCCGCCAGGGCTCACGTGGCTACCCGCGTTTCACCGATCCCACACTCCGCGGGCCTGAGAAGTATTACGACTACCTCAAAATGGCGACGGAGAAGAGCCTGGAGCGCTGCCAGACTTCGAAGTTTGACCTGCTGATGCTTCACAACCCCGATAGCATCGCCTACACGAGCGAAAAGGTGTGGGATGCTTTCACTGCCCTGAAAACAGAAGGTCTCACGGACCGCCTCGGCATCGCCCCCGGACCTGCGAACGGCTTCACACTCGACATGATCGAGTGCTTCGAGCGTTTTGGCGACCGCATGGACTGGGCGATGATCATCTTGAATCCCTTCGAGCCTTGGCCCGGCCAGCATGTGCTCGGTGCGGCGGAAAAGAACGGCGTCGATATTCTGGCCCGCGTCGTCGATTACGGCGGTTTGTTCCACGATGACGTGAAGCCCGGCCACAAATTCCGCGATGGCGACCATCGCACGCATCGTCCGGGCGACTGGATCGAGCACGGCGTGGAAAAACTCGAAAAAGTGCGTCCTTTTGCCGAAAAACACGGCCTGACCATGCTGCAATTGGCCTGCCAGTGGACGCTGGAGAACAAAGGCGTGAAAAGCGTCGTGCCAACGATGATTCAAGAACACGGCGAAGGTGCACGCACCATCGAAAGCAAGCTCGATGATCTCGCCGCTCTCCCAGAGCAGCGCCTGACCGCCGAGGATGTCGAGGCGATCCGCCAGATCGGCGACAACACCGGCTGCATGGCCCTAAAAGGTGCCAGCCACCGCCACGAAGGCCAGGAACCCCGGGCCGACGAATGGCCGATGCGCCCCGACCTGCTCGACCTCGCGACGAGGTGGAGTCTGGGCACGGCGTGGTAGCGCATTTGCATCTTGGCCGTTCCACGCTGATAGGCATCACCCATGATCGAGGCAGATTTTATCATCGTCGGAACCGGCGCGGGCGGCCTCGTGGCCGCCTTGCATGCTTCGGATCATGGCAGCGTGGTGATGGTCACCAAGCGCGGCGCTTTGGACTCGAACTCAAACTGGGCGCAGGGCGGCATCGCCTGCGTCACGGCTGAGACAGATTCCATTGAGAAGCATGTGAGCGACACACTCATCGCCGGAGCCGGTTTGTGCAAAGAAGCGGCGGTGCGAACGATTGTGAGCGAGGGGCCGGAGCGCATCGCCGATCTGGTGAA
This sequence comes from Prosthecobacter sp., assembly GCA_044355475.1. GTDB lineage: Bacteria > Verrucomicrobiota > Verrucomicrobiia > Verrucomicrobiales > Verrucomicrobiaceae > Prosthecobacter. The sequence goes on along the minus strand of JBIKYB010000053.1, from coordinate 6,767 downwards.
GTGGGGCGTGCATTTTGACCAGCGTGAGTCGGAGAGCGGCCACTTGGAATTCGATCTGACCAAGGAAGGCGGCCACACCGCACGCCGCGTGCTGCATGCCGCCGATGCCACGGGCCGTGAGATCACCGAGAAGCTGCTCGCTGCGGTGCGCGCGAAGCCGAACATCAAGATCTACGAGAATCATTACGCCATCGACATCATCACCACGGCCAAGCTCGGCCTCGTGTCTGAAGACCGTGTGCTGGGGCTGTATGTGCTTGATGAGACCAGCGGCGACGTTCACACCTTCCGCTCCGACCGCGTGATCCTGGCCACCGGCGGCTGCGGGCGGGTGTATTTGTACACGACGAATCCACGCGTCGCGACGGGAGACGGCGTGGCGATGGCCTGGCGCGCCGGGGCGACGATCTCGAACATGGAGTTCATCCAGTTCCATCCGACCTGCCTCTATCATCCTCAAAAACGCTCCTTCCTCATCACCGAGGCCATGCGCGGCGAAGGCGCACTGTTGATCGGTAAGGACGGCCAGGAATTCATGCAGCGCTATGACAAGCGCGGCTCCCTGGCCCCGCGCGACATCGTCTCACGCGCCATCGACCACGAGATCAAGCGCACCGGCGGCCCCTGCGTCTATCTCGACATCAGCCACAAGCCGGCGGACTTCATCGCGAGTCATTTCCCGAACATCCAGAAGGCCTGTCTGGAGGTCGGCATCGACATCACGAAAGAACCGATCCCCGTGGTCCCGGCCGCGCATTATCAATGCGGCGGCGTGCTCACGGATGTGAACGGCGCCACCAACATTCGCGGTCTTTGCGCTGTGGGCGAGGTCGGTTGCACCGGACTGCACGGCGCGAACCGGCTGGCGAGCAATTCGCTCCTCGAATGCTGCGTCACCGCGCAGCGGGCAGTGGCGCATTTGCTCAAAAAAATCCCGCAGGGTAAACAAGCTGAGCAAAGCTACGAGCTGCGCCCTTGGCAGACCAGCGGCGACGTGGAAAATGACGAACTCGTCGTCATTTACCACAACTGGGACGAAATCCGCCGCCTGATGTGGGACTACGTCTCCATCGTGCGCACGAACAAGCGCCTTCAGCGCGCCGCCGCCCGTCTGCGCAATCTCAAGCGCGAGGTGCAGGAGTTTTACTGGAGCAACCACGTCACCAGCGAGATTCTGGAGCTGCGCAACCTCGTCGAAACCGCCTCCCTCATCGTCGAGTGCGCCATCCGCCGCCATGAAAGCCGTGGGCTGCACTACACGCTGGACTATCCGCAGACGGACGACTCACGCGCCCCCATGGACTGCACGCTGCGTCGCTATTGAGACAGCCTCCGCCTTCCTGGCTCGTTTTGAACACCTCCGCCACGCAGCCTGTCCAGATTTCCGTGTGATTGTTTCATCGATCTGAATCGTTCACACTGCTCTCACCCCACGAATTACAGATTGCAGTTTACCCTGAGAATCTGCTACTTTTCACCACAACCGCCTCTCCCCCATGCCTGCCGGACGTTCTCTGCCAATGATCGTCGCCGCGTTTTTCGCGTCGGCCACCTTTGCTTTGAGCCAAAGCGCCACCTCCGTATCCGCAACCGGAGCCGTGGCGGCGCTCAAAAAGCGTGATACCCCAGCGCCAACCCTGCCGCCGAGTCTTTCCAACACAAACGTGCCACGCCTCGGCTATGCGCGTTACCCATGGAAGCTCGACATCGTGGCGACCGTGTTCTGGGTAGGAGAGCAGCCAACGGAAAACAATCCCACGCCCAACGACAAAAGTTCCTGGGACACCAAGTGGATGGAAAACTTCGGCGGTTACGACGATCCCGATCCCACCAAACGCACGGAGGCGTTCACTCCTGAGGGCTTCATGCCGAAGCAGAACCCCTTTTACATCGCGCTGCCGTACAACGATGTGATCAGCTACAACTCACACAAGCCGGAGGCATCAAAAATGATCCCCTGGTTCAAGCAGCGCTTCACCCGCTCAGGACGTACCGTTCTGAAAGGCCAGTGGGTGGCCATCCGCCACGGCAACCGCGTCTGCTACGCCCAGTGGGAAGACTGCGGCCCCTTCGTCACCGACGACCACGATTATGTCTTCGGCAACGCCCGCCCGAAGAACACCAGCAACAACGGTGCCGGCATCGACATCTCCCCCGCCATCCGCGACTACCTCGGCCTCAAGAGCATGTCCCGCTGTGACTGGCGCTTCGTGGATGTGAGCGAGGTTCCCTCTGGGCCTTGGCGCAACATCGGCGACAACAATCATTTCGTCCGCGTGCAAAAGGTGGAGAAGGAGCGCGAGCACACCGCCATCTCCTCCCGCCTCGAAGAACTCCGCCGCATGCGTGACGAATACTTCAAGCAGAACGGCGCGGGCGCAGTGCGCTGAGTCCATTCAAGCGCCCGATCACCTCGGCGGCGTCTGAAATTCGAGCCGGCCGCCGTTCAGCATGTAAGGCGGCGTAGCTCCCGCTTTCTCCATGAGTTGCGCGGCGGGTTTCGCGGTGATGGTGCGTCCGGGGCTGGTTTGCGGCGCGTTGACGCAATCCTCCACATAGATCACCGCGTTCACCGCTGACTGGACCGGCAGCTTCTCCTCCGGCTCTCCGAAGGTGCATTTTTCAAAGATGCAGTTCCTTGTGGCCAGGGCGAAGCTCTCCGGCACGCGGCAGCGGATGAAGCGGCAGTTCTGGAGGCTCAGCCAGTCCTTTGTCACCTCCACACCCGCATCTGCCATGAACTGCAGCGGGATCAGATTCACATCTTCGAGGGTGCAGCCCTCCAATTGCACGCCCACGTCCTTGAGCCTCCAGTTCTGCATGAAGGAGCCGGTGATCACGCAGTTGGTGAACTTCCACTTGGAACTGAAAAAGCTGACCACCCACGCCCCTTCTTTGCCAAAGGCGCAGTTCTCAAACAAGCTGTCCCTGGCCTCGAAACGACCGCCGAGGTCCGCAGTGATCTTCACATCGCGAAAAAATCCGCCCGCAGCCATCCAGGTGCCTTCTCTGAGGTGAAAGCGCACGTTTTCCATGCGCATGCCAGGCAGGCTCGTTACATCGCAGCGTTGTTCGCGAGCATTCTCGTTTGGATTCGCTTTTCCCGGCCCGCCGATGTCGATGCGGCGCAACGGGCGGTAAGTGCCGGCTGGAATCGTGAGACTGCCGACCCACTCGGCCTGTTTCAGCAGGCCTTCCTTCATCTCCGGCACGCTAGAGACTTGCTCTTCGAGTGACTTGGGATCCATCACGCGAACTTGGGCCGACTTTACCGTGACAGCCGAGTTCAATGGGAAAATCTCCAGCGGCTTCTCCACCTTCGAGTAATCGCCAAAGTGCAGATAACGCCGCACACCATCGACGCTGATGCTTTGCATGTGTGGCATCACCCGCCAGCGGATCGTGACAAAGGTGCCCTCCGGGATGCGGCCCTGCCCTGGAGCGTGACGACCACCACCGGCGTCGGCGTCTAGCCGCAGTTCATCTGCCCGCACCTCCCAGTTGAAGATCAACTGCTTCGCGGTGTAGGCCAGTCGCAGGTCGTTTTTCTCCACCTTCGCCACGATGGTGAACTCCACCGGCGGCTTGAACGATTCCGGCGAAGTGAAGCGCTCGGACCGGTTCAGCACGAGTTCTTTGCCATCCGGCAGCAGCTCTTTGTCCGCAAGCACACCGCCTGTGCGCTCAAGGGTGATGTCAGCGAATCGTTCTTCCGCCAGTCTGGCATCGTCTAGCAGGCCGGACCTCGTCCACTCCGAGAGCGTGCTCTTCAGCAACTCCTCATATTTCAAAAACAGCGTGATGCGGCCGTTGTGGTGCGCGATGTCGATGGGTTTCAGGCTCGTGCGATAAGTCGAGCGCAGGGTTTTCAGTGTCACGGGCAGATCCGGTGCGTCCTCCGTCGGCAGCGGGCCGCTGGATTCGATCCGCTGCTTCTCATCCCGCAAAGCCAGCGCCTCCGGCAGATTTGAGGCCGCCGTGGCCGCCGCCAGCGCCCGCTCCAAGGCCGCGAGGTATTTGCCGTTCAGATCCACCAGCTCGGCACGATGCACGGCCAGCACATCCCGCTCCAGCGCCGCACGGAAGCTCGTTTCCAGCTCACGCAGCCGTTTTGCCCCATCGCTTTCGGCCAATGGTGGCGCGGGCATCGCAAGCTTAGGCGGCTCAGGGTTGGTTTTCGGCGTGCTGTCCCATTCGAGGATGAAGGCCCGTTTGCCGTCGTAATGGCCGTTGCCCCAGAGCAGCGGCAGGCCGGCTTTCACCGTGAGCTTCAGCGCAAATTTCTTCCCCGGCTCCGTGTCGGGAGCGGAGTGCTCCGCATCCCAGCGCTTGAACTCAAAGGGCTCGTCAGTGATCCACTTCCACGCGCCTTCCTCACGCCAACCGCCGATGGTGGCCATCCACTGCGGCACTTGCCGCAGCAGCGGCGGCAGCGCCTGATCCAGCCACTCCATCTCTTCCTGGCTCGTAATCGTCAGCAAGTGTGCGCCGAGGCTTTCCGCGTGCTGCTGGGCCTCACGCAGGCTCATTTCCTGACCCACCACTTGGTAATGATGCCCCGCGTGGCTTACTACCGGCAGTTTCGACAGCGGGCTGCCCTTCGGCGCGTTCGGATCGGTCTGAACGACAACTGGCATGGCTGGCGGCGCTGATTTAACCGCCTTCGGCGCATCCGACTCGGCTGCGGCCAGTGCTTTGACAGGTTCCGACGTGATTTCGGCGGCTTCCGGCTGTGGTGCTGTCGAATTGCCCCGCTTCATGAAAAACACAGCCCCACCGCCCAGCACCACCAAAGCAGCCGCGATCAAGCCCCAAGGCGCGCCCTTCGGCGGCGGTGGCGGAGCGTACGCCCGCGACCGCTGCTGTGGCGGCATGCCAGCGGCGCGTTGAGGCTGTGTCTTGGCCTTCGCCGCCGGCACGGTGAGGATTTGATCCAGGTCACGCCGGATCTCACGGGCGCTTTGGTAGCGCTTCTCCACCTCCTGCTCCATGGCCTTGCGCACAATCGCGTCAAAGCGTGGATCGCAGCCGGTTTTCTCGCTCGGCAGCTTGAAAAAGCCGCGTGGGATCTCGCCGGTCAGCATGTTGTAGAGCATCACGCCCACGGCGTAGAGATCCGCACGGCCATCCACCATCACTCCCGGGATCAGCGCCTCTGGGGCCACATAGTCCGGCGTGCCCATGGTCATGCCTCCCTGCGTCAGGCCGCTGGTCTGAGCCGGGTCATGCACACGGGCGAGGCCAAAATCAGCCACCTTCACCGCTCCTTCCATGTTGATCAGCACGTTCGCGGGCTTGATGTCGCGGTGGACGACGCCGTGCTCATGCGCGTAAGCCAGCGCGTCGCAGACGTGCGCGGTGATCGCCAGCGCATGGTCAGCCGTCAGCCTGCCCTGCGCCTGGATCATCTTCGCCACATCCGTGCCATCAATGAACTCCATGACGATGTAGAGCAGCTCATCGCTCGTGGCACCAAAATCATAGACCGCCACGATCGCCGGGTGGCTCACCTTCGCCATCGTGCGCGCCTCGTTTTGAAAACGGGCCACGAATTCCAACTCATCCTCAGCCGCCTGCGGTGGCAGCACCTTGATGGCCACCAGCCGATCCAGCGACACCTGCCGCGCCTGATACACCGCGCCCATCCCGCCACAGCCAAGCATCTGCCACTGATCATACTGTGGCAGCATCGCCTCCAAATGCTCCGGAGCTGGCGGAGTCCAGCGAACCACGCCGCCCGTGGAGGAAGAAGTCTCTGCGCGCTGAGGATTCTCATTCATGGCAGCTAAAAACGGAATTTAACGATGGATCGTAGCTTCCAGTTCAAAATTTTGAAACCAAAAAACCGACCAGCGCCACGGCCTTTACCGATCCGAAATGGGCTGCTTGCACTCATCGGCGCAGTCCCATCCAAACTCCGGCAGGCTGTCATCATTCAACTAGCACTCGCACTCGGCCCAGGCGGAGACCTCCGTTCCCATTCCAGCCGGATGGCTCCGGCCCGCCACAGGCTGACGTCACAGCTCACGGTGGGCATGAATAGAAAGGCTTCTTTGGGCATTTCTGGAGTCCCATCATTGCTCCCATCATCAGTGTGCAGCAAATTGGCCCAGGGACGGCCCCCCAGCGCATTCAGGTTATTCAGGCAACGCATGATGGTTGCCTTCCGATTGTGAACGGGAAACACGAGCCAAACTGAATGCTGAGTGTTTGCATGTCTGCTGCGTTCACCATTTCTCCCAAATACGAGCTTGCCAGTAAAGCAGCAAGCAAGGATTAATCATCTGTCTATGAGTCTTCTTGAACGGGCGATACATCGTTACCTTCCCAAGTTATGTAAAGCGATGCGTGTGATGCAAACGCTGATGTTCAGGCGTGCGCTCTGGCAGGGCATCCGCACCGAACTGCCGGTGGACGGCCAAGGACAGCCAGTGCCATGGATCACCTTTCCTACGCTTGACTACCTTTCCCAGCTCGACTTCTCCCAAGCGAACATTCTAGAATATGGCGGCGGGCAAAGTTCCCTGTGGTGGACAGCTCGGGCCAAGAAGATCACCACGGTCGAAGACAGGGCCGACTGGGCCGAGGTGATCCGCAGCAAAGCACCGGAAAACCTGCGACTGATCGGTCCGGTGGAGGGACCCTGCTATGTAGAAACTCCGCCGCAGGAGGGACGCATGTTTGAAGTGATCGTCATTGATGGATTCCTGCGACCCGAATATGCCAGAGCGGCGCTGCCTTTTTTAGTAGAGCACGGATTGCTCATA
>JBIKYB010000255.1:0-7267 GCA_044355475.1 Prosthecobacter sp. | reverse complement strand
AGCTTTTCCGTGATCTTTTCGCGACCACTCTGCGCATTGGATGAAGCCGCACTGGCAGCCCCAAACATGGAACTCACATCCTGCGAGGTCAGCGGCACCTGATCTTCCCAGCCTTGATCCACCGCGCTGAGCATCTTGGAGCGCTGCTGATCATACGCGGCCTTGAAATAGCGCTGGCGATCCCGTTCCGCTGCTTCCATCCCACGTCTAGCGGCGCTGTTGTAGGCATCAATGCGCAAAACGTTCTCGTAAGTCTTGATCGAGTTGTTGTAATCACCGAGTTCCCGGAAGGAGTTTGCCTTGAGAAGTAGCTTTTGCACCTCACCCACGTTTTCGATGTGCTTTTCGGTGAGTGCGGGCGGCCAGCGATCAGGATCGGCAAACTGCTGCTTCAATTCCATGACTCTGGTATCCTTTGGCGAAATAACCAGTAGCTTGTCCAGCAAATCAGCCGCTTCCTTATAGGCGGCTTTGCTCTGCAAATTGCGGGCATGCATGCAGCCAGCCACCACATAGCCGTTTTGGGCGGCCAGACGCGCCTCATGCGTTAGCGGCGTCTGCGGGAGAGACTCATAGCTCGCGGTAAACAGAGCCAGCGCCTCCTCGGCTTTTTGTTGATTGATCAGCTCGTAGCCGTGCTGGATGTCATCTATGGCTTTGTTCGCCTGAATCGCCCGCCTCCTGGTTTCTTTCTCAGCAAGCGCAGAAACAGACTGAGCGCGGACGGGCGACGAGGTATACCCCAGGACGGTCATCATCGCCATCAAGGCTCCGCCATACTGGCGAAACCGGGGCATCTGGAAAATGCGAAATAGGGGCGGGAGCATCAATGAGTTGGAAAAATCAGGGTTATATCAGGGCCGAGCGATTCGCCAAAGCATTTTCTGCGGAGATTTCACGTCCTGGGAGTTGCCCCCCTTCCCCATCTTGCTCTGATGCCCTTCCTAACCTCACAATCCATGTCGAAAAGCCCCATTAAAGTCGCAGTCACCGGTGCCGCCGGTCAGATCGGTTACGCTCTCCTCTTCCGCATCGCCTCCGGTGCCATGTTCGGCCCGGATCAGCCGGTGATCCTCCAGCTCATTGAGGCTCCCTTTGAAAAACCGCTCGCCGCCCTTGCTGGCGTGGCCATGGAGCTCGATGACTGCGCCTTCCCGCTGCTCAAAGGCATCGTGCAGACCAGCGATCCCGCCATCGGCTTCAAGGACGCCAACTGGATCCTCCTCGTCGGTGCCAAGCCACGTGGTCCGGGCATGGAGCGTGCCGATTTGCTCAAGGACAACGGCAAAATCTTCATCGAACAGGGCAAAATCATCGACACCGTCGCGGCAGATGACGCCCGCATCGCCGTCGTCGGCAATCCGGCCAACACGAACTGCATGATCGCCGCCTCGCAGGCCAAGCGCCTCACGCCGGACCGTTTTACCGCCATGGTGCGCCTTGATCAAAACCGCGCCCAGACCCAGCTCGCGCAAAAGGCCGGTGTCGATCTCACCGAGGTGAAGGACATTTTTATCTACGGCAACCACAGCCCGACGATGTTCCCCGCCTTCGCGCACGCCACCATCGGCGGCAAAGCGGCGGCCTCTGTCATCAATGACCAGGCCTGGCTCGAAGGTTCGTTCTGCGAAACCGTCGGCAAACGCGGCGCGGCCATCATCGCCGCCCGTGGTGCCTCCTCGGCGGCCTCCGCCGCGAACGCTTTGGTCGATCACGTTCGCTCCCTCGTCACTCCAGGCGCGATCCATTCCATCGCCGTGAAGAGCAACGGCCTCTACGGCTTCGATCCCGAAGTCTGGGCCGGCATGCCCGTCCGCACCACGACTCCGGGCAGTTACGAAGTCATCACCGGCTATGAAATGGACGACTTTGCCAAGTCCAAGATCGCTGCCACTAATAAGGAACTCGTCGATGAGCGCGGCTTCGTGGCCGACATGCTCAAGTAATCACCAGCGCACCTCCGTCCCATGCCTCCCGTCCGGGTCGCATGGGACTTTTTTGCCACTCCCGGCAAAAGACCTCGCCCGCCCGCGTTAAAGCCCCATGCTTTCCACCCGACGCGATTTCCTTCAGACCACCGGCTGCGGCTTCGGCTACCTCGCCTGGCAGGCGATGGCGCAGAGTCAGGCCGCTTTGGCCAATCCGCTCGCCAATCGCCGCCCGCATCATCAGCCGAAGGCCAAGCGCGTCATCTTCCTCTTTATGCAGGGCGGCGTCAGCCATGTGGATTCCTTCGACTACAAACCCCGCCTGCTCAAAGACGACGGCAAGCTCATCGACGTGGCCGACTCCCGCATCGTGGCAAAGACTGGCAAAGGCGCTCCTCAGCGCGTGATGAAGCCGCTGTGGGACTTCCAGCAACACGGTGAGACCGGCCACTGGGCCTCCAATCTCTTCCCGCACATCAATCACCACATCGACGACCTCTGCTTCCTGCACGGCATGCACACCGAAGGCGTCGCCCACGGCCCCGCCACGCTGTTTCTGCACACGGGCACCACCAGTTTCATCCGCCCCAGCATGGGCTCTTGGATCATGTACGGCCTCGGCGCGGAAAATGAAAACCTGCCCGGCTTCATGACCATCAGCCCGAGCCTCGGCAACGGCGGCCCGCGCAACTACGGCAATGGCTTCCTCCCCGCCGTATTCCAGGGCACGCCTGTCGGCCGCAGCGGCCAGCCCGCCAAGGAATCGACGATCAAAAACATCGCCAACACCTTCTGGACGCCCGAACAGCAGAGAAAACAGTTCAACCTCCTCAGCGCTCTCAATGCCGAACAGGCCGCCAAAGCCATGCCCGGCGACACCGAGATCGACGCCGTCATTCGCAGCTACGAGCTCGCCGCTCGCATGCAGACCAAGGCCCCCGGTGCCATGGACCTCGCCGACGAATCAGAAGCCACCCTCAAGCTCTATGGCATCAACGAGCAGCCCACCGACAACTACGGCCGCCAGTGCCTCATGGCCCGCCGCCTCGCCGAGCAGGGCGTGCGTTACATCCAGGTCAATTACGGCGACAACTCCAACAACCCCGCCTGGGACCAGCACTCCAACCTCCCCAAGCACGGCGACCACGCCGCCGCCGTCGATAAACCCATCGCCGGCCTCCTCGCCGACCTCAAACAGCGCGGACTTCTCGAAGACACCATCGTCTGGTGGGGCGGCGAGTTCGGCCGCACCCCCTACGCGCAAAACAACGGCACTGGGCGTGATCACAATCCCCTTGGCTTCACCGTCTGGGTGGCCGGAGGTGGCTTCAAATCTGGCTTCTCCCACGGCGTCACCGACGACATCGGCCACATGGCCGTCGATGGCAAAGTCCACATGCACGACCTGCATGCCACCATCCTCCACCAGCTCGGTCTCGATCACGAAAAGCTCACCTTCCGCCACGCCGGTCGCGATTTCCGCCTCACCGACGTACATGGGCATGTGGTGAAGGAAATCATCGCGTAGAGTCTAGTTTCTTTCTGCATTCCGCTGCTCCAAAAGGTGGACTAGGAATTCCGCGCCACAACACTCACACTGGCTCCCTGCGGCTTGACAGCAGCAGGTTCTAGGCTGCCTGCGCGTCTGCAAAACCGCCGCCAGGATCCGAATAGGTCTCCCCTATAAACATGAAAGGGTTCGCGGAATCCATTCCCAAATGCCTGGCCTCTCTCCCATGACAGTCCTCCCAGGGGAGCTGCGCCGTGTTCTTTTTGACATGGAATCATGCCATTTGAAGACCAAGCGAGGAAGTCTGGCAGGGTTAACTCACAAGGAGGTTGGTAAACAGCTCGAAAACCAGATAGGAGGCTTCGATATATCATGGCTACCTGTCCTTTTTCATCTCCCATCCCAACCGAAACGGAATGGTCTGTCCTGGGCCATTTGTTCAACCGGATACCGAGGGAGCGACTGCTGGAAATCGTCGGTGAAATGCGCCATGCGGCGTTTGCTGAAGGCGAGGTGCTAGTCCACGAAGGAACAAAACCAGAGCAAGTCTATCTGCTGGCGGAAGGAAGGCTGGGGGTGTATGCGCGGGATGGCTCCGAGCGGCTGACCCGCATCGGCATGATCAGCGAACTAGGGAGCCTGGTGGGCGAGCAAAACGTGCGCGAGGAGCGCCGCTTCGCGAGTGCCACGGTGATCGCCCTGACGGACTGCCGCGTCGCCGCCATCCCGAGCCGTGTGTTCAAAGCCCTGTTGGCGGAGGACTCCACGGCGGTGGTCAAACTGGAGGAGGAAGGCAGGCGGCAGGTCTTTGAAAAACTACGGCGGCTGCACGAGGAGGTGGCGGAACTGACAGCGCAGCAGATCGTACCGGACCGCTTGACGACGCGGCAGTTTGAACCGGGCGCACTCATTTACCGGGTGGGTGAGCCAGCCAGAAGCGCGTTTTTTGTGGTGTCAGGCGAGGTGGATCTGGTTCGCCCTTCCTGCTCGGAGCCAGAGAAAACCGTGGGAGAGGGTCTGGTGTTTGGCGAGGAGGACGCGGTGTCCGGGTTGCTGCGGCAGCAGGACGCGCGAGCCGCCGGGGCGGTGGAGGTGCTGGAGATCGCTTCGGAGGTGTTGAGCGGTCGGGAAAGGTCCGGTGGCACGGTGTTGAAGCAGTTGTCCTTCGCGCACCGCCTGCCGCGTCTCGGCTATGCCTGCTCCTTTTCAGGCGAGGTGGAAGGTCGGCGCTGCATGGTGACGGACTACCACCAGACGGATGGCCGCCGGGTGCGCGTGCGGTATTTCCCAAACGAACTCATGGTGGAGGCCAGCGCAGCGGAAAACGCTCCGGGCGTGCTGGAGGTGACCGGACCCTCTCACCGGCTTTCCCTCTTGCTGACAAAGCCGGGAAACCGGTTGGCGGGCCTGACGGCCAGCCAGGACTGGCCCGGGCTGCCGGAGGCGATGCTGGCGCTGCTCCGCGGCACGGTGCTGGAGAGCTGGCAGATCGCCGCCCTGCGCTCCACGGGAGAATGGCTGGCGGAAGCAGCCTCCGAGCGGGTGAAGACCGGCAGCGAGGTGGTCTGCGCCTGCACCGGGGCCACGGTGACGCAATTGCGGCTGGCCGCCAGCCAGGTGACCACGGTGGAAGCGCTGATGCAGAAGACTGGCGCGGGCAGCGTGTGCGGCGGCTGCCGCTCCCGTCTGCCCCTAATGCTGGGGCTGGAGGAGTCGATGCTCTGCCGCCTGAAGACGGCCCCGCTCTGTGAGGGAGTGATTAGTGCCCAACTGCTGCCGACCACCGGGGAGCCTCTGCCAGAGGCACGCTGCGGCCAGCATGTGCGGGTGGAGGCACTGCTGGATGAGCGCTGGGTCGGCAGGCCTTACACGCTCATCGGCTTCGGCCCAGACAGCTACGAGCTCGGGGTGAAGATCGAAGATGGCGGCCTGTTTTCCAACTGGCTGCACACGGCCCCGGAGGGCTGTCTGGTGCGGGTGTCGCGGCCGCAGGGCACCGTGTGCCCCGAACCCTCGGATCCGCGCCCGCTGGTGCATGTGGTGGCGGGCATCGGGGTGACGACGGCCATCGCCTCCGCGCGAAAGCTGGCGGGCAGCCGTCCGCTGAGCGTGCATTACGTCTATCGGCAGGCCGCGCAGACCCCTTATCTCGAAGAACTGCGCACCATGCAGCAGCATGGGCACCTGGCCTTGCAGGAACACTGCACCAGCGCTGACGGGCGGCCGGATGCCGAGCATTGGCGGCGCTCCGTCGCCGCGCTAGCACCGTGCGAGGTGCTGGTGTGCGGGCCGCAATCCTTCAATGAAGAGGTGCTGCAGGCCTGCGCCGGCCTGCAGGGTATCACGGCCACGGCAGAGAGCTTTATTCATGCGCAGCGTGGCGAGGGGAGCACCCCCAGGCCGGGCAGTTGGCGGCTTCCAGGCTTCAAACCCGCCTGCCCAGCCGGAGAGCAGGTGACGGTCAAAGCGAAAGCCCCCAGCGAAGTGGAAGCCACCCAGTTTCTGACCCAATTCCATCACGAGATGCGACCGGTGAGTGAGCTTTCCGCCCGGATCGAGGAGGTGCGGGCCGAGATCGCAGATACCGGGACGTGGACGCAAACGCTGGATGAACTGGGCTTTGCCGCCCGCCTCGCCTGGCGGAATGCGGAACGCTGTGTCGGCCGCTTGTATTGGAATGGCCTGCATCTGCGTGATTGCCGGCACCTGACGCGTGCGGCGGAGGTGGCCGCCGCGCTGTTTGATCATCTGCGCTTCGCCTACCACGGCGGAGACCTGCGCCCTGCCATCAGCGTCTTTGCCCCTGGCACGCCAGAGCGTCCCGGGCCGCGTCTGTGGAATCCCCAACTGCTACGCTATGCCGGCATCCGCCTGCGCACCGGCAAGCAGATCGGCGATCCGGCGCAAAATGACCTCACGCGGCACATCATGAAGCTCGGCTGGGAGCCTACCGGCACGGATTTTGACCTGCTCCCGCTCGTGGTGGAGTTCCCCGGGGAAGCCCCCCAGCTCTTCGAACTGCCGCTGGACTGCCGTCGCGAGACCCTCATCCGCCACCCGCATCATGCCTGGCTGGCGGACATGGGGCTGCGCTGGCACTGCGTGCCGGCCGTCAGTGACATGGTGCTGGACGCCGGCGGCGTTTCCTACCGCATGGCTCCGTTCAATGGCTGGTACCTCGACGCGGAGATCGCCGCGCGCAATTTCACCGACACCAATCGCTACAACCTGCTGCCCAAGATCGCAGAGGCCATGGGCCTTGACATCACCAACGACCGCAACCTCTGGCGTGACAAGGCCCTCCTCGTGCTGAGCGAAGCCGTTCTGCATTCGTTTGATCGCGATGCGGTGAAAATCTCCGACCATCATGCCATCGGCCACGAGTTCCTCGAATTCTGCCGCAATGAGCAGAAGGCCGGCCGCGAACCTTACGGCAAGTGGATGTGGCTGGTGCCTCCCGTGAGCTCCTCCACCAGCGTGCTCTACCAGGAGCCGTTCCGGGATGTGGCCCTCAAGCCCGCCTTCCGCTACCAAAAGCCTGTCTGGCACGGGCGGAGCCTTTGAGGCGCCAAGCTGAGGCCCGCGCCAGGAGGCAGGCTCGGCCGTGCGTGGTCGTCGTCTTCGAAGGCAACCCGCAACGCCACACCGGCGGGAACTTCAACGTCCGCATCACCGAAGCCGACCCCTTCACGCTGTCTGGGGAGCCGGTGTTGAGGTGAATCCAGTTCAGGACAAGGTCCGCGCCTGTTCGGCTGAAAGACCTAGCTGCTGCGCGATGGCCTCGTCGCTGGCGCCCTGCTGCTTGAGCATCTGAATCAAGCTCACCAGA
>JBIKYB010000052.1:0-22605 GCA_044355475.1 Prosthecobacter sp. | reverse complement strand
TGAGGTTCTTTTCCGGCGCGAGTCGGTCGAGGCTCTGCTGCGAGGGCAGCTCGATGTTGATGCTGATGCGGTCGGCGTAGCGTCCGGCCTTGTCGATGAGCGCCTGCGAGGCCTCGGGGATGGTTTTGAGATGGATGTAGCCGCGGAAGTGATGCACCTCGCGGAGCTGCCGTGCGACTTCGATGACCTGCTCCATCGTGTAATCCGCGCTGCGCACGATGCCGCTGCTGAGGAAGAGGCCCTCGATGTAATTGCGCTTGTAGAAGTCGAGCGTGAGCTGCACGACCTCCTCCGGCGTGAAGCGTGCCCGCTGCACATTGCTGGAGCGGCGGTTGATGCAGTAATGGCAGTCGTAGAGGCAGGCGTTGGTCAAGAGCACCTTCAGCAGCGACACGCAGCGCCCGTCTGGCGTGTAACTGTGGCAGATGCCCATGCCACCGGTGGAGCCGATGCCTTTTCCATCCCGCGAGTCCTTCCTCGCCGCGCCGGAGCTGGCGCAGGACGCGTCATACTTCGCCGCATCGGCCAGGATTTCGAGTTTGCGCGTGAGTTCCATGAGTTCACTCGAACAGTGCATGGAAAGCACTGTTCGTCATGCCTGGAGCGCGGATTTTTTTCGGTTACTTCATCGTCAACATGGCCTCTTGAGACCTCCAACTCGCGAAACCGGGTTTGATCCTGGATCGGGTCCGCCAAGAACATCGCATCCAGACTTTCGCCACTGGGGCGCAATCCGCAGAACACAAACTGACTGCGGAGGTTGCCCCAAGACTCAGTCTGGGACAGACTCAGCTTCGTTGATGAGTCAGACCAGCCACTCCAAACTGCGTCCTACGGCTGCCACAGTCGTTGGGTGGCTGATTCTGCTGCTGAGCGGCCTGACCCACGGCTCCGCGCCTCCTGCGGACGGTATTCTCGATGAAACCCGGGCGTTGAGCACGGAGACGCACCGGCAACTGGCCGCTGAGCTGAGGCAATTTCGCGAAGACCTACGTTGTGACGCCTGGATCACCGCGACGAGTTTCGTCCCTGCGGAAATCACCCTGCGAAGGCAGGCACAGATCACCCGGCGCGAATGGAGCGGAGAGCGCCCGGCGGTGCTCATGGCCTATGACCGCGCCACTAACAGTGGGGCCATGTCCTTTGCTCCCGAGCTATGGGCACGTCACTCCTCGGCGGAACTCATCGAGATCATGCAGGAATCCCGCCGCACCCTCGGCAACACCGCGCTCACTCTCGACGAGCGCCTAGCGCTGGCCACCCGCTCCTGGATCGACCGTCTGCGCCGGATGGAAAGCGCACGGCTCCGCCACACCCTGCCCCTTCAGAATGATGAGAAGCTGCTCGCACGGGCTGTCATTGCCGTGCTTGCGGGCGGAGGCGTGGTGCTTGCCCTGTTTGGTCTGGCCTCACGCAGACGTTCCGCCAGCAGCAAGTGCCGCTTCGAGTTTCCTGAGGTGCATGTGGACATGCGCCTGGGCGCGCCCTACGGCGGTGGAGTCAGTGCCGAGATGACCCCTGGTCACTGACATCATTCCTCGTCCTTGGCAGGCTCATTTTCCCGGATGCCTCTGATTTCCAGCATCTTGTCGAGTTCCTCCACATACTTCCACGGCAGCTTCTTGCGCTGGTACTTGCGGAAGAGCAGATCACGCAGCTCCAGCCAGCGTTCTGGTCCGGGCTGCTCCAGCAGCATCCACTTTTCGCCGTCAGGATGCGCCACCTGAAACTGCCACTCGCGCGAGTTCCAATACGCGCGGATGTACTGCTTGCGGCCATCCTCAATTCGTTCGTGCCATTCGTGGATTTGGTTTTTGGTCATTGAGAGCGGGCAGGATGCGCTAGTATCGCCCTCATGCAAGCCGCCAGCCACAACCGTGCTCCAGCCCTGCCGAAACTCCTCCTCTATCTCTTCGCCGTCATGCTCGGCGGAGCGTTGCTGGCCGTGCCACTGTTTCATCTGGGCAAAGCAGGCCACGCCTGGCTTTCGGCATCGTCTTTGCGTGAAAGCGGCCTCGTCATCTGGCTGCTGGGTGAAATTGAGAAAGCTCGCTTCACCCGCTACTTCAACCGCGCCGTGCTCGTCTGTGCCATCGTGCTCATCTGGCCGTTTCTGCGCTGGGTGCGGCTGGATCGCTCACTGCTGCCAGTCTGGAAACCGTTTGGCACCGGCCTGAGGCAATGGGCGCTGGGTTTTGCGCTCGCCAGCGGCCTGCTGCTCATGCTCGGCCTCATTTTTTTCCAGCTTGGCGCCTATCAACTGCGCCCAGATACCCGCTGGTGGCGGTTGGGAGAGGCCGTCACCGCCGCACTCGGCGCAGGCATCGTGGAGGAGTTCTTTTTTCGCGGCCTGCTGCTCAGCCTGCTGCTGCGGACGATGTCTGGGCGTTCGGCACTGCTCGCTGGCACCTTTGTTTTTGCCCTCGTTCACTTTCTCAAACCGCCTGAAGGCTGGCAGATCGAGGATGCCGCCGTCACCTGGAGCAGCGGTTTCCTGGTGCTTGGACAAATCGCCGCCAGCTTTGGCGACACGCAGTTCCTTTTGGCTGAATTCGCCACGTTGTTCGCCGTCGGCTGGGTGCTGGCACACGTGCGCATGCAAACCGGGGCGCTGTGGGCTGGCATCGGCCTGCATGGCGGCTGGGTGTTCGGTTTGAAATACTTCAGCGGTATCACCCACTATCACAGCAGCTGGCTGCCCTGGATTGGCCACAATCTGAAAATCGGCCTCGCCCCGCTCCTGACCGTGCTGCTGACCGGCTGGATCGCCTCCCACCTGCTGCGGACTCGATAATTCATTTGCACCGCGCCTCATGACACGGAACATGCAGCGCAGCAGCCCCTCGCCTGAGTGGCGGAATTGGTAGACGCGCCAGACTTAGGATCTGGTTGAGCAATCAGTGCAGGTTCGAGTCCTGTCTCAGGCACCACAGCAAGCGGGATCGCGGATCAGATGACGACCTCGTGGGCTGCTTGTTTGCCGATGCTGTAAACTTTGAAGCCGATCTCCCGCAGTCTTGCGTGGTCGAGCACATTGCGCCCATCAAAGATCCACGCGGGTTTCAGCATGGATTTGTAAATGGCCTCGAAATCCAACTCGCGGAACTCATCCCACTCGGTGAGGATGAGCAAAGCATAAGCTCCTGCGGCGGCCTGCTGAGCGCTGGTAGCAAACTCGACATTGGGATTGTCCGCCTGGATGGCGAGATCCTTGCAAATCTGCGCCGCACCCACCTTGGGATCGTAAATGGAGAGGTTTGCCCTCTCTTGCAGAAGATCCTGGCAGACATAGATCGCGGCGGACTCGCGCGTGTCGTTGGTATCCTTCTTGAACGCAAAGCCCAGAACGGCGATGCGCTTGCCGGTCACCGTGTTGAACAACGCACGCAGGATACGCTCAGCAAAGCGGCGCTTCTGCCAGTCATTCATCTGGATGACTTGGTCCCAGTAGGCGGCGACCTCCGGTAGGCCGAAATGCCCGCATAGATAGACCAGATTGAGCACATCCTTCTGAAAACAAGAGCCGCCGAAACCCACAGAAGCCTTCAGGAACTTCGGGCCGATACGCGAATCAGAGCCGATGGCGCGCGCCACCTCGTCCACATCCGCTCCGGTCTTCTCGCAGAGGGCCGAGATGCTGTTGATGGAGGAGATGCGCTGGGCCAGAAACGCGTTGGCGACGAGCTTCGACAGCTCGGATGACCAAAGATTCGTGGTGAGAATGCGGTCACGCGGCACCCAGTTGGCATACACGCTGACCAGTGTCTCAACAGCAGCCAGACCGGCCTCGGTCTGCTCTCCGCCGATTAAAATTCGATCAGGATTGTTCAGATCCTTCACTGCCGTGCCTTCGGCGAGGAATTCAGGATTGGAGAGCACCTGATGCCGCAGGCCTTTCGAGTCAGCCGCGAGTATCGAGTGGATCGCCTCCGCCGTGCGAACCGGGATGGTGCTCTTTTCCACGATGATCTTCGGGCTTTCCGCCACCTCCGCGATGGTGCGCGCCACGGATTCGACAAAGCGCAAGTCAGCCGCCTTGTTCGCCCCTACGCCAAAGGTTTTTGTGGGTGTGTTTACGCTCACAAAGATGATATCCGCCGCATGGATGGCTTCCTTCACCGCCGTGGAGAAAAACAGGTTCCGATCACGTGCCTCACGGACGAGTTCATCGAGACCCGGCTCATAAACCGGCAGCTCATCCGAGTTCCAGGCCGCGATGCGGTCAGCGTTGAGGTCCACCACATCGACGCGGATGTGCGGGCATTTGGCGGCGATCATCGCCATAGTAGGGCCGCCGACGTAGCCGGCACCGATGCAGCAAATTCTCATGATTCGTTAAAAGGGGAGTTCTGATGAAGTTTTCACAAGGACTGTGAAGATGGAAGGCATACAAAAGCAGGTGAGTCCGCCGCACGAAAGCACTTTCCTGCTCTCTTTCGTGCCGCAGGGCGAGGTGGGTGCAAGTGACGAGATCGAAACGCGTTTTCAACGGCCATGCGCCTCGTGCTTCTTTTCTTACTAGCCCTCTGCTCAGCTCTCCCTGCCTCACAGCCAAATATAGTCTTCATCCTCGCGGATGACTTCGGCTACGGCGACCTCGGCTGCATGGGCTGCAAAGACATCGCCACACCGAACATCGACCGTCTCGCGGTGGAAGGCGTCAAATTCACCGACTTCTACGCCAACGCCCCTGTTTGCACCCCAACGCGCACCGGGTTCATCACTGGCCGCTGGCAGCAGCGCTGCGGGCTGGAATTTGCGTTCGGCTACCAGGTGGAGCAGTTCCGCCGCGTGAATGGTGCCTGGGTGCCGGAACAGGACATTCACGCTCTCGGCCTGCCGTTGGGGGAGGTCACACTCGCGCAAAAGCTCAAAGCGGTCGGCTACGCCACCGGTGCCTTCGGCAAATGGCACCTCGGCTTCAAGGACGAGTACAATCCGGTGAATCGCGGCTTCGACGAGTACTTTGGCGAGCTGCTCGGCCATGCCGACTTCTACAAACATGCCTACTACGACGGCACTTACGCCCTCCGGGAAGGCCTCCAGCCCGTGAAACGCGAGGGCTACTTCACCGACCTCGTCAACGAGCGCGCTGTGAAGTTCATCCGCGAGCACCAAAAGAAGCCCTTTTTCTTGTATGTGCCACATCTGGCCGTCCACGCCCCGTTTCAGCCGCCAGACGCACCTGAAACACGGATGGTCACCAAAGAGTCGATGCACCATGGCAGCCGCGCCATTTACAAGGCCATGGTCGAGCGCATCGACCACGGTGTGGGCATGATTCTGGCCGAACTGGAAAAAAACGGCCTCGCCGACAACACGCTCGTCGTTTTCTCCAGCGACAACGGCGGCGAACGCTTCAGCCGCAACGCCCCGCTCTTCCATCACAAGGCCACCGTGTGGGAAGGCGGAATCCGGGTGCCCTGCGTCATGCGCTGGCCTGCTAAGCTGCCAAAAGGCAAAATCACCTCGCAAATGGCCATCACCATGGACTTGCATGCGACTTTTCTGGCAGCAGCCGCTGCCAAATCACCACCCGAAAAGCCGCTCGACGGCATCGACCTTGTCCCGTTGCTGCTCAGCGACGCCAAACCGCTCGAACGCACGTTTTTCTGGCGCATCGACCGCTCCAATCGCAAACAGAAGGCCATCCGCCACGGAAAATGGAAGTACATCAATGATGGCAACACGATGGACCTCCTGTTCGATCTCGAAACCGACATCGGCGAGCGTGTGAATCTCGGCTACCAGCAGCCCGAGGTGCTCGCAGAACTCAAAGCACGTCTGAAGGCCTGGGAGTCCGAAATGGACGCCAGCGAGCGTGACATCTGGGTGCGCTGAACGTGGATCACTTGAAGAAACGCCGCACGGAATCCAACGCACGGTCCAGTGTCTTCTCCACCGCACTTTTTGGTGGTGGCGGAGGCGTTCTTTTCTTCACAGACACGGGTTTGGAGGCAGGCTTCTTCACCGGGCCGTTGCTGCTCGTTTTTGGCTTCGTCGTTGGCGTCGTTTTTGGCTTGGTCTCAGCCACGGCGGTCTTTTTGGCCTCCCCTTTCGGCTCTGCCGGTTTCGCCTCGGGCTTCGGCTCGAATTTTGCCTCCGTCACCATCTCGACGGCCTTGCGGACCTCTTCATCAGGCTTGCTCACCACCACTGGAACCGGAGGCGGAGGTGGCGCGGGTGCCACCACGACAACAGGCGGCGCGGCAGGCAGCAGGCCGGGTGCAGTGCCATAGCCATGAAATTTCGAAGTGCTCTCCGCCTTGGGCAGATGAAAATCAAACACACTCACACCGCTGCGGCGCAGGCCCTCGAAGCTGCGACCGTCGCTCGCGCCGAAGACGACGCGTTTGCCGCTTTTCTTGAGCTTGCCGAGGTAAATCATGACATGCGTCACCGGCAGCTTGCGCTTGGTTTCCATCGTGTTCGTCCAAAACAACAGATCGCCAGGCTTCAAATTCGCGAACTCCGCGTGGTCGAAGGCCGTGGCGGTGGGTGTCAGATGAAGCTGCGTCTTCTTTTCCACCCACTGGCACATCTCGTCTGACTGGCGCGGCACGCCTTTCAAGCCTTGGAATTGCAGCACATGATACACCGTACCGGAGCAGTCCATGCCCCCCTTGTTCGGCTCATTCGAGCCATACATGTAGCTCAGTTCCAGCCGTGTCAGCGCCAGGGCGCTCTGCACGAGGCTCTGCACCTGCTTGGGATAACTCTCAAAGCCACTGAGGTCGTCGATGCTGATGGTGGAAACGGCGGCGGGCGGCGGCGTTTCGGCTTTCACAGCCTCCTTTTTCGGAGTCTCTGTTTTTTTGTTCACTTCCGCATGCGTGATCGAAATCGCGGACAACAGAACCATCAGAAACCACAGGGGAGTGCTCATAAACGTCAGGTGTGAGGGGTAGCAGACTGTGGTTGGACTCCATTGCAGGCGATTTGATCAATTCATGCGCCCACCAGCTTGAGACCCCACGCGATCACAAGCGGCGTTGTAGCACAGCTCACCACCGTGGTCGCCATGACCACCTGCACCGCCGTGGACGCATGACCGCCGTAAAGCCGCGCGATCATGATATTGAACACGGCGGATGGCATCGCTGCCTGCACGACGATGACACGCTTCAATTCCGTGGTGATCGGCAGAAAATAAGCAGTCGCAAGGAAGACCAGCGGGATGATGCCCAGACGCAGCACCGGGCTGAAAACAGCCACCTTCCACTGCATCGCCCCTTGGCCCCACAGATCCGCGATGGACGCGCCGATGAGCAGCACCGCCAGCGGCACCGCACAGGCTCCGAGCATGGCAAAGGTGTTGTGCGCGATTTGCGGCACATGCACATGCAGGCCGGTGAAGTTCAGCAGCAGTGAGACCAGGATCGTCATCACTGGCGCATTGAGCGCCAGACGCCACGGCGCTTTGTCCAAACCGGTGAGCAGGCCCACACCGGCCGTCCAGCAGGCCAGCTCAACCCCGAGTGTGAAGGTGAACAACACGCCGAGCGTGCCCTTGTCAGGAAACAGCGCTGTGACGATGGGAATGGCCACGAAACCATAGTTTTGCAGGCCACAGGCCACGCTGAACGTGCGGCGCCCCTCGCCTTTCTTCAGTCCGAGCAGCGGAGATACGAAATAGGCGAATGCGATGCCGATCGCGACTAGCGAGTAACCCAAACCGGCCGCGATCAGCACCGGCCCGAGTTTCATCACCGCCGGATTGCCCACCACACGCTCAATGATCAGCGCTGGCGTTAGCATCATCACCGAAAGCTTCATCAGGCTCGTGTCGGACTCCGGCTTGAGCAGTCCCGTCTTGCGAGCCAGCGCCCCAGCCGCCATCGTCAGATAGACGGGCACCGCCACGGAGAGAATGCTGAGGTAATCGAGCATGGAACGCCCTCCCGCTAGGTCGTGAATGGCCGATGTGCAAGTACCGCGACATTCAGCCGCGCTTCCACACCATCCACAATTCTGGTGGAGCGGCAGCACGATTGATCGGACGCAGGTGCTGCACCTCAAAGCGCCGCGGCTCCAGCGCCGCCGCCCATTCGGCGATGCGACGCCCCTCCTCTGCCCCGCCTTCGTGTCCGGGATAAACCGCGATCGTTAGCAGTCCGCCCGGTTTGAGCAGCTCCAAGGCCTGCCGCACCGCGATCATCGTCGTCTCGGTGCGCGTGATGAGCGTTTTGTCCGTGCCTGGCAGGTAGCCGAGGTTGAACATGATCGCGCTGATCGTCCCATGCAGCTCCCTCGGCACATGTTCGCGCATCGTCTCATGCCCGGAATGAATCAACGTCGTCATCTCCGCCGGAACACGCTTCGCCGTTTCCACCAAAGCCGCCGCCTGCACATCAAACGCAAACACATGCCCGCCAGGACTCACGCACTGCGTCAAAAACAGCGTGTCATGCCCGTTCCCCATCGTCGCATCCACCACCACATCCCCCTGCCTCAGCCGGTCCTTCAGCATCAATTGCGCCCACAGCACGGAGGAAGGCAGGCCGCCGTTCGGGCTGGCGAGGAGAGGCGGGGAGGAAGCAGACATGCACGGACGTTAGCTCGCTCTCCACTCGAATAAAGCCAGGAGTGATCGCTGACCCCTTCGGTGTCGGCGGTTTGATGTTTGCGACCGCAGAAACTGCATCACCCCGAAGTCGGCAAGACCGCGCGGCTGTTGAAGGCGGTGGTGTGAGCTTCACTTTCTGCGGAGCCGAAGGAGCCGAATTAAAACATAGGCAACGAAACTCCAGACAACAACGCACAGGGCTACAGCAACAAGGAATGGGACAAATGGCGGCAGATATGGCTCTAAAATGAGAGCCGGATAATGCAGCATGATAAGCACCAAGCCGAATCCATCAGGCTTACATGAATCACCAAGATCAATCCCCGAGAACATCAGCACCAAAAGCATGCCCTCGATCACGATCCCCGAGATGATGGCTTTCACTCGGAGATTCATCACGGTAAACCGTTTCAAGTTTCGCTAACAGCAGGCGCTCGCCTTTTCCTTCTCGCAGGAATGATCGCAGCACGGACTCAACGGCACGCCGTCCATGGATTCGGGGGCTTCCAGCCCCGGATTTGGCTCCAGGGGGGCGAGGCCGAGTTCGCGGAGGAGTTTCATGTCCTCGTTGGCGCGGGGATTGGCGGTGGTGAGGAGTTTGTCGCCGTAGAAGATGGAGTTGGCACCGGCGAAGTAGGCGAGAGCCTGGGCTTCCTTCGAAAGGTTGGTGCGACCGGCGCTGAGGCGCACTTTGGCCTTGGGCACGGCGATGCGCGTGACGGCGATCATGCGGACGAAGGCGAAGGCATCGATGACCTCGTTGTCGCCCATCGGTGTGCCTTTGATGGGCATGAGAGCGTTAATCGGAATGCTTTCGGGCTGCGGATTGAAGTTGGAGATGACCTCCAGCATTTTCAGGCGGTCGTCGATGGTCTCGCCGAGGCCAAGGATGCCGCCGCAGCAGACGGACATGCCCGCATCCTGCGCGTGGCGGATGGTGCGCAGGCGGTCTTCGAAGGTGTGGGTGCTGACGATGTTCGGGTAATGCTCGGGCGAGGTGTCAACGTTGTGGTTGTAGGCAGTGACACCGGCTTCCTTGAGATCGGCAGCTTCGTCAGCGCCGAGTTCGCCAAGGGTGACGCAGACTTCCATGCCGAGCTTTGAAACGTCGCGCACGATGTCGAGCACCTGGTCGAATTTTTGGGTACCTTTGCGCACGCCTTTCCACGCCGCGCCCATGCAGAAGCGCGTGGAACCGCTGGCACGCGCAGCGAGCGCGCGCTCTAGGACTTGTTCCTTCGGCATGAGCTTCTCCGCCTGCACGCTGGTGGTGTAGCGGGCGCTTTGGGCGCAGTAGCCGCAGTCCTCGCTGCAACCGCCGGTCTTGATGCTGAGCAGGGTGCAGAGCTGGACCGAGTTGTCCGTCCAATGCTCGTCATGCACGGCGCGGGCCTGCTTGAGGAGGTTGAAGAAAGGCTGGTGATAAATGCGGTGAAGCTCGGCGAAGGTCATGGGCGTGGGATTGTTGGCGCAAATGAGCGAGATGCACGGGAAAAGTTGGCTTGGAATCGTCCTCTGGGGAGCTGAGCTTCTTTGCCCTACGCCTTTCGCTCTTCGCGAATGCTGTAACGTGTGCGGCGGCTGTTGAGCCAGCGAACGCCGAACATGTCGGTCGTAGCGCGCAGAGCGCGGTTGCCGAAGCCGTATTTGCTCACGCCATGGATGCGCGGGCGGTGATTCACCGGCACCTCGGTGACACGCCAGCCCATGTTGCGGATGAGCGCGGGAATGAAGCGGTGCATGCCGTTGAAGAGCAGCAAGGCCTCGCGGCAGTCGCGGCGCATCACTTTTAAGGTGCAGCCGGTGTCGCGCACATGATCGCCGACGAAACGTGAACGCACGAAGTTGGCGATGCGGCTTTGCAGGCGCTTGAAGGGTGTGTCCTTGCGCTTGGCACGGTAGCCACAGACGAGGTCGAAGCCTTCGTCGAGCTTCGCGATCATGACGGGAATGTCGGCGGGGTCGTTTTGCAAATCGCCGTCGAGCGTGATGATGACATCTCCCTTCGCGCCATGGATGCCCGCGTGCATGGCGGCGCTCTGGCCACTGTTTTTTTCGAGCACGATCACGCGCACACGCGGTCCGGGTTGGATGCGGGCGAGGGTTTGGTCCTTCGAGCCGTCATCGACGAGCACCAGTTCGTAATCGCGGCCCGCCAGGGCGGCGTCGATCTGCTGCTGCATCTCCACGACATTGTCCTCCTCATTATAAAGAGGCACGACGACGGAAAGTACAGGCGAAGAAGGCATGGGGCGCACGAAAAGGGCGCAAAAGTCGGGCGGAGGCTAATCGTGGCAAGCGAAGATTTTCAGCCAGCGCACCTCGTTGCCCGCGTGCATGACGCGGGCAACGGAAAGCACCTCAAAGCGCTCAAAAAACGCCTTGAGCGCCTCAGGTGGCGCGATTGCGGCGGGATCATCGGTGACGAAGATCGCGCTGCGGCCCTTGAATCGGCTCAAATCATCTTCAACCGACTTCACCGGCTCGTTTTGGCCGAGGTAGTGATCCAGTTCGACCGCGAGCCGCCAATCACTGGCCATCACGAACCAGGAGCCATCGGGACTGACCTGCTCTAACGCAGCGGCGACGAGTTTCGCGCTCTCACGCCAGCCGCGCATGGCTTTGGAAGGATCAGCGGTGAAGAAATGCGTGTCATCAGAGCTGGCGGTCGTTTGCCGTGAGAACGGCCACTTCAGGCCGAGTGTGCGCGGGAGGTCGGTTTGCAGCAGGAAGGCGCTTTGCAATGCCGCGAGCACGAGCGCGGCGGTGCGCAGGCTGATTTTCTCCTCACTGGCGATGCCACCGAGCACCGTGCCGCGATGCGCCAGGAGCATGGCTGCAAAAATCATCCACACCACGCCCCCCATGTCAGGCCAGTGATGATTCGGCCCGTAGAGCAGATCCAGCACGGCCAGCGGCAGCAGCATGGCGAATGGCAGGCTACGCTGCGACATGAGCGTGGCGCGATCCCATGCGATCCTCGTGGCGAGAACGAACAATACCAGCAGCAGCGGTGAGGCGAGGACGATCCAGCGGAACAGATTCGGAATCAGCCGCCACTCCGGCCAAACCCAATGCGCGTCACTCCAAAGCCAGCACACGATTCCTACACTCCAAAAACCCACGATCACGAGAAACCCATTCGCATGCAAATGATGCCGCAGCCGCTCTGGCAATGCGAACACCATCGTCACCGCCAACATCACGCCCAGAGCAGGCGGTTGCGCCAGCACTGTGCCAAACACACACGCAGCAGCAGCCCACCAGGCCCAGTGCAGTGGCTGCGCATGCAGTAAGGCGACACGCAAACACAACGCCGCCAACGGCACGAGCGCAAACACCACCGTGGCGGGAGTCAGCGTGACGGCGGCGAGATTGAAGGCAGGCAGCACATTCACGATCACCACCGCCCAGCCGGCGATCTGCGCGTCAAACAGGCCGCGCATCAGCCGCCACACGGCCAGCGAAGCCGCCAGTGCGAGCAACGGCGCGAAGAACCGCGCACCAAACTCGCCAGCGCCACCGATCAGCATGCCCAGTTTCGCGAGCAGCGGCACCAGTGGCCCCATTTCCCGAAAGCCGCCGATCTCGCCGTGCTTCACACGAAAAACCGCCAGCGCTTCGTCCGGCGCGAGTTCCAGCGTCGGCAGGAGCGCCCAACGCCAGAGCGTGAGCAGGCCCAGGGCGGCAAAGAGAAAGCGCTGGCGCTGCATGGTGGTTGCGGCATTGAATAGAGGCGGTCGCTACCATGTCAAAGCGCCGTCTCCTTTCCTTCCACCTCATGAAACGCCTTTTGCTTCTCCCGCTGCTCCTCGCCGCCACCCTGCGCGCCCAGGACGCTCAGCCGAAAACCGCCGAGGAAATCCTCAGCATCGTGCGCCGCAGCTACGCCCTGCAAAACCACAAGATGAACGGCCAGCTCCGCGACGATGCCACCGGGCGCACCGAGCCGCTGACCCTCACCATGGAAAACCAGGTCATGCGCTTCCTTTTCACCAACCCGCCGAAGGAAATCGTCCACCTCGACCTGAACACCTCCCCCGCCACGCTGTATCAGGTGCGCGCTGGCGGCTCCGCCCAGGTCGAGGGCGATCAGTACGCGGCCAGCGTGCGCGGCATGGCCTTCAATTACGAGGATCTCTCCCTGCGCTTCCTTTATTGGCCGCGGCCGCAGCTCATGGGCGAGGGCCGCGTCAGCGCGCAGAAGTGCTGGATCGTGCGCGTCACCAATCCAGGGAAGGACGGCCCGTATTACGTCGTGGACATTTATGTTCACCATGGCAGCGGCGGTGCCGCAAAAATGGAGGCCTACGACCGCAACAGCAAGGTCGTGAAGCGCTACCAGGTCAACAAGGTGCAGAAGGTGGACAACGCCACCGTGCTCAAAGAGCTGAAAATCGAGACCGTCAATCCCTTCAACGGCGAGATCAAAGGCCGCACCTACATGACGCTGGACAACCCGGAGAAGAAATAGCGCGACGCATGGAACCGCCGCGCAAATTCAATCCGCATCCCTTCGCCTACCATCAGGAACTCGACGTCAGGATCGATAACCTCACCAACGAGGGTGCTGGTGTCGCCCGTGTCGATGGCTGGGTCGTCTTCGTGCCGTTCACGCTCGCCGGCGAGCTCGTGAAGTGCCGCGTCTTCCGCAATCACAAGAACTACAGTGAGGCCGATCTCATCGAAGTGCTGGAGCCAGCACCGAATCGTGTCGTACCGCAATGCAAGCTTTTCGGCCAATGCGGCGGCTGCCAGTATCAGCACCTCGCGTATGACGAGCAGCTTCAGTCGAAGCAGCGCCAGGTCGCCGAACTGCTCAAACACATGGCGAAGATCGAGCATCCGGTGCGCGAGGTCATTCCCTCGCCAGTCGAATACGGCTACCGCTCCAAGATCACGCCGCACTTTCATCGCCCGAAAAGCGGCGGCATCGGCGCCATCGGTTTCCTGCGTGCACGCACCCGCAATGCGATGGTCGATGTCGAGCACTGCCCCATCGCCATGCCCGAGCTCAATGCGCAGCTTGCTGCCGTGCGCGAACGTGCCCGAGCCAACTCTGACACCTTCAAAAACGGCGCCACATTGCTCATGCGTGCCGCGAAAAACGGCGTGCTCACCCGCAACGATGAAATCGCCGTCGAAGACGTGGACGGCATCCGCTTTGAGTTCCAGGCGGGCGATTTCTTCCAGAACAACCCCTTCATCCTGCCCAAGTTCGTCCGCCACGCCATCGAAGAAGCCAAAGCCACTGGCGCGAAGTATCTAGTCGATGCCTACTGCGGCAGCGGCCTCTTCGCCATCAGCGCCGCATGTGACTTCGAGCAAGTCATCGGCGTCGAGATCTCCGAGAGCGCCGTCAAGAAGGCTGCGCACAATGCCGAGATCAATTCGCTCACGAATTGCCGCTTCATCGCCGCCGATGCGCAGCATGTCTTCAAAAACGTGCCGCATGCCGGGGCTGACACCGTTGTGCTCATCGACCCGCCGCGTGCCGGATGCAGCCCCGAGTTTTTGCAGCAGCTCTTCGCCTTCGGCCCGAAAGGCGTCGTCTATGTCTCCTGCAATCCCGCCACGCAGATGCGCGACCTCGTTCTCTTCACCGAGGCTGGCTACCAACTCGGCACCGTGCAGCCCTTCGATCTCTTCCCGCAGACCAAGCATCTCGAATGCGTCATGACGCTGAGCCGCTAAAGCGGGTCCGCCCAAAGTCATCAAAACACGTTTTGACAAAACATGTTTTGATGACTTACACTCCGGTGTGATGAACTTCCGTGGCCGCCATCGTGAGATCGCCTCGCTCGACGCCATGTGGCGCGGGCCGGATTCGGTGTTCCTGCCCGTCTATGGCCGACGCCGCGTCGGCAAGAGCGAGATGATCGTTCATTTCATGGAGAAGAAGCCCGGCATCTACTTCGTCGGCAAACGCGCCCCCGGCGAGACGCAGATCACTGAGTTCCTCGAAACTGCTGCGCGCGCCCTGAATGAACCGCTGCTCGCCCAGGCCCGCGTGAGTGGTTGGCGCGAGGCGCTGGATCTCGTCGTGAAGCGCCACACCGGCAAACAGAAGCTCATCCTCGCCCTCGACGAGTTCCAGTGGATGGCCGAGGGCGCGACCGAGCTGCCCTCCGTCATCCAGGAGCTGTGGGACCGCCATTGGGCCAAGTCCGGTCGCGTCATGCTCATCCTCTGCGGTTCTTATCTCGGCTTCATGGAGCGCGAGGTGCTGGGAAAGAAAAGTCCGCTCTTCGGCCGCCGCACCGGGCAGATCCTGCTGCGACCCTTCAACCACCTCGAAGCCGCCGAATTTCATCCACGCTGGTCCGTCATCGACCACGCCAAAGCCTACGCCATATGCGGCGGCATCCCGATGTACCTCCTCGCCTTCGATGAAAAGCTCTCCATCGAGCAAAACATCATCGCCCGCGTTCTCGACGAGATCTCCGTGCTCTTTCGCGAGCCCGAATTTCTCCTGCGCGAGGAATTACGCGATCTCATGCCCTACCACGCCGTCCTCATGGCACTGGCGCAGGCAAAGACCGCTCCTGCGCAGCTCTCCAGCACCACCGGCATCGACGTGCGCGGCTTGAACTACCATCTCAGCACCCTCGTCGATCTCGGTTACGTCCAGCGCCGCTACCCGCTCACCGAGGACAAACCCGGTGTGCGCACCGTGCGCTACGCGCTCGACGATCCCTTCCTGCGCTTCTGGTTCCGCTTCCTCTTTCCTCATCAAAGCACGCTGCGCCTGCTCGGCCCGAAGCAGGGCTTCACCGAGATCATCAAGCCCGAACTCGACGCCTACTTTGGCCGCTGCTTCGAGCGCCTCTGCCGCGAATGCTTGCCTATGATTTATCAGGCCGAAAACGTCCGCACTGCCTTCGAGTGCGGCGAGTACTGGGACAAAAACACGCAGATCGACGTCGTCGGTGTGCGCCAGGACGGCTGGACCGACCTCGGCGAGTGCAAATGGAAGGACATCACCTCCATCAAACCGCTCGCTGACGAACTGGAGGCCAAAATCCCGCTCTATCCCAACAAACGCAACGCCACCATCAGCCGCCGTTTGTTCGTCCGCTCCATCAAATCGAGCACCAAACTTCCTGGCGTCCGTGTTCACACGTTGAAAGACCTCTACGCGCTCAAATCACCACCATGAACCGTTTCGAATTCGCCACAGCCCAGCGTATCATCTTTGGACGCGGCGTGATGCGCGAACTGCCCGCTCTCGCCGCTGAATTCGGCCAGCGAGTACTCCTCATCACCGGCAGCCGCCCAGCACAATGGGAAACCCGGCTGTCTTATGTTGGCAGCAAATCGATTGGCGGTGAGCCGACGGTTCAAGACATCCAAAGCGGCGTCGAACTCGCCAAGCAGCTCAACGCCGATGTCATTGTCGCCATCGGCGGCGGCAGTGTTGTCGATGCAGGCAAGGCCATCGCCGCCATGAGCACGCAGCCTGGTGATTTGATGCGCTACATTGAGGTCATCGGCGAAGGCAAGCCGCTCGAAGCCGCTCCGCTGCCCTTCATCGCCGTTCCTACCACCGCCGGCACCGGAGCCGAGGCCACACGCAACGCCGTCATTGCGAGTCAAGAACACCGCGTTAAAGCCAGTCTGCGGCATCTCTCAATGTTGCCACGCATTTCCTTAATCGACCCCGAACTCGCCGTCGATCTCACGCCGCACGTCACCGCCGCCAGCGGCATGGACGCGCTCACGCAATGCCTCGAAGCCTTCGTCTGCTCCCGTGCGCAGCCGATGACCGATGCGTTGTGCCTCGACGGCATCCAACGCGCCGTGCGCTCGCTCGAACGCACTTTTCAACAAGGTCACGATCTCGACGCCCGTGAAGACATGGCCCTCTGTGCCCTCAACAGCGGCATCGCCCTCGCCAACACCGGCCTCGGAGCCGTCCACGGCTTTGCTGCACCGATTGGCGGCATGTTTCACGCACCGCATGGTGCTGTGTGTGCTGCCTTGCTCGCTCCCGTTTGGGAAGCGAATGCGAAGCGCGTCCAAAACCGCGTCAAGTTCGATCAAGTCGATCAAATGCTCGGTGGCGATGCCATCGCATGGCTGCACGGCATCACCCAGCGTCTCCACATTCCCAAACTCAGCGCCTGGGGCATCCAAGACACCGATCTCGACGAAATTGCCCGCAAAGCCGCCGCAGCCAGCAGCATGAAGGCGAATCCTGTTCTGCTGACGCGTGATGAACTCATTGCAGTGCTTCGTGCGGCCTTGTGAAAGTTGACCGCCTCCCACTTCGCTTCTACATCCCTAGTTTCCTCCATGAAATCCTTCCGCCTCAAACGTCTTTTCAACGCCAAGTCCAACCGCTGCTTCGATGTGGCCGTTGATCACGGCTTCTTCAACCAAGCCGGATTCCTGCAAGGCATCGAAGACATGCGCACGGTGGTGAAGACACTCGTCGAGGCTGCGCCGGACGCGATCCAGCTCACGCTCGGAATGGCGCGTCATTTGCAGGAGATCCCGGGCCGCGAAAAGCCCAGCCTCGTGCTGCGCACCGATGTGGCGAACATCTACGGCAAGACGTTGCCGGAGAACCGCCGCTTCAGCCTCATGCTCGAAGACTGCATGCTCCAGGCCGTGCGTTACGACGCCGCCTGCGTATGCGTGAACCTCTTCCAAATCCCCGGCGCACCCGAAGTGCATGCCGAGTGCGTCGAAAACATCCTCAAACTCAAGCCTCAAGCCGATTACTACGGCATGCCCATAATGGTGGAACCGCTGGTGTTCCAGCCAAATGAAAAAGCCGGCGGCTACATGGTCAATGGTGATGAAACCGCCATCACCTACCTCGTGCGCCAGGCCGTCGAACTCGGCGCGGACATCATCAAGGCCGATCCGACGAATGATGTGAGCATCTACCACAAGGTCATCGAAGCGGCCTCCGGCATCCCGGTGCTCGTGCGTGGCGGTGGCCGCGTGAGCGACCGCGAAATCCTCGAGCGCACGCAGGGGCTGCTTCAACAAGGCGCCTCCGGCATCGTCTATGGCCGCAACGTCATTCAGCATCCGAATCCCAAGGGCATCACGCGTGCTTTGATGGCCATGGTGCATGACGGCGCGAGCGTCGATGCCGCGCTCTCGATGGTCTAGCGCAACCGATTGCATTCAGCAAGTGGGACGCTTGGACTACCAACAAGAAAGCCGGGGCCGCTTTCGCTGACCCCGGCCCCGCTCGTTGTTGGTTGCGGTAATTATTTGATGTCGCCCGCGAAACCAGCGCTGTTCAGCGCGGCGACGAGGTCGGCTTTGGCGAATTCACCTTCGACGGTGAAGGATTCGGCTTTGGAAACGATGTCATATTTCGTCACACCGGCCACGGCCTTCACGGCGTCCGTCGCGGCATCGGCGCACTTCTGGCAGCAGAGATGCACGCCGGAGACAGTAGCCTTGGCGACCTTGGACTCAGGCTTGGAGGTGGTGGCGGGCTTTTTGGCGGCGGACTCGTCGCCTTCGATGGTGCCGTAATAACCGGCGGCGATGATTGCCTCGGCGACTTTCTTCGCATCGGACTTCTTTTTGGTGGTGATCGTCACCTTCTTGCCCGCAGGCGTGACGGTGACGTCCTTGAAATCAGCGGCAGCTTTGGTGATGCCGTTGGCGCAACCGCGGCAGCAGTTGTGAACGCCATTCAATGTGATGGTGGTCTCGGCGCGCGCGAACGCGGCCAGAGCAAACAGGGAGAGCAGAGTGAGTTGCTTCATAAGCGACTGCTGAGACGATACGACACGCTGTTTTCTTTGCACTAATTAATTTTTAACGACGAATCGCCATCATGAAGCCTCGTGCGACAGCGGTGTCATGATACTCGCCTGGCGTGAAGCCAGCCTCATCAAGCAGCGCCGCATACTCGCTCGTGCTGTAGCATTTACCCTGCGTGGAGTGCATCAGCAGGCACGAATACTCCGCCACATGCAGCGGTCCGGTCTTCGTCGCGTTGATGAACGCATCGTGAATGATGAGCATGCCGCCCGCAGGCAATGCGGCTCGTGAAACGGCGAGCAGTTTCTTCACCTCGTCCACGCCCCAGTCGTGCAGCACGTTGGAATAAAGATGCACGTCGCATCCGCTCGGCAAGCCGTCAAACATGTTGCCCGTCGCCACACTCACGCGATCAGCGCCGCCGCGTTCCTCGATCAATTTGGCGGCGATGCGATCCACAGGTGCTTGATCAAACGCAATGGCCTTCAAGTGCGTGTGCTGCGCGGCGATGGCGCACGCGTAGATGCCGGAACCAGCGCCGATATCGAGCAAGGACGAGCGCCCTGTGAGATCGAGCTTCTTGGCGAGTGCCTGGGAGAGATACAGGCCGCGGCAATCCATCGCTGCGGTGAACTTCCGCGCGAAGTCCTCCTGCTCCATCGCCTTGTGCCAGTCGAATGAGGCCTTGTCGCCGCTCCAGCCTGCTGGATTGTCGGATTTAAGCACTTCCAGATAATCCCGCGCGATGGGACGATCATGCAGTGACGCATAATACGGCCGCACGTCCCACACGGATCCTGCACGCAGATGTTCCTTGGCCGAGGCCGCAGCGTGATAGGTGCCACGGTGATCTTCCACCCAGCCATTGGATGCGAAGAGTGTCAGCATCACATCCACCGGCCGCTCTTTGAAACCAAAGTGATCACAGATGCCGCTCAAGGAAGATGGATTCGCTGACAGCCAGGTGAAAAAGTCGATGCTCAGTGCCGCGGAGATCAAATCGACCGCGTAGAGACTGTCGCGATAGCGGTAGATGTTGAGCGGATCGGTCTGCGGAGCGGAAGTGAGGTCGTGCGGCATGGGACCGCATGATGAAGGCGTCCATTCCGGGCGGCAAAACCTGATTTCACTTTTTAGCCAGCGGGGCGATGAGGTTACCCGTGATGAAAAGGAACCTCGAAACGCCTTCGGAAGCCTGGGAGCCCAAAACGACCGTCTGGCCATCCCAGATGGTGACGGAGGTGGAAATGCCTCTGGCGGGGTTTTGCCCCTGCGAGAGCGTGCGAATGATCAGCTCGATGGTGTTACCATCGGGGCCTATTATGGGCTCGATTTTCATCTCCTGACCTCCCATGGCGGCGGGGAGGACATACATCTGTGGCTTCGGATTGGGCTTCAGTATTTCCACCTTGGCATCGCGGACGACGGTGATGCTCTTCATCACTTTTTCGAACTGAGGCGGGGTGAAGATGCCACTCAGGATGAACTGTCGCAAAACTTCGGGAGGTGACGGCTCGGTGATCACAGTCGGTGCTTCGGTGTTTTTGGCCGCTCCGGGTAGTGGCGGTAGCCAGTCATTCAGTAGCTTCAAAAAGTCACCCTTCATCTCGACGACTTTCACGGAAAGGTACACGCTCTTTTTCACCTCGGCATTGTTCAGGGCATCAATCCACGCCTCGATGAGCTCCAGATTGGCCTTGGTGTTTCGCACGGTGAGTTTTCCATCCTTGAGCATCGCGTCGGTTGCCTTCGGAAAGCTAATTCCAGCGGCCTTGAGCACTTCGAGAGGCGGCTTGTGCTGCGCGAAGCCAGCGGGAACCTGGTAAACGCGCACGGCCCACTCGCTCGCTTGTTTGTCCGCCGCCGCTGCCGCGACTACCTGGCTGCGTGCACTGGCACCTGGGCGAACGCCATCAAAACTCGATATTTCTTTACCGCTCGGATCGAGAGCCTGAGCGGTGAGGAGCACCGTGAGTGGCTTTTTCGAAGTTTCCAGCTGCAGCAGCAGTGTCTCGCCGCTGGCGAGCGCAGCCTGCCCTGCGATCTTGTGCAACATCACCTTATCCCAATCGGCCTGCGCCGCGTTTTTGAGAGACCAAGGGTCTTCAGAAGTGGGGTTGACTCCAAACTCAACTTCCGCAGCCAACGTCGTTTTGCCTTTCTCAGGCCGACTCATGTCGATAAAGACTCGAGGACCGAGAAGCTTCATGTCACCGGAAAGACTGCCGTCTGGAAGCACTTTCGGCAGCACCTCGCGCACGATCTCAATTCCTGCCCGCTGACCGAATTTAGTCGTCACTCTAGGGGCCGAGAGAAGATGGATGTCTTTTTTCTGCGAAACACTTTGGATGAGTGCCTTCGCTTCGTCACCTGACAAAACATTGCCATGGACGCCATAGTGGCGATGCGCCGAGATCATCTGGCAGGTGAGATACACCAGGGGGAATTGAATGGAGAGGTCATCAATGACTGAATCAGCCAACGCGATGTTCGCCAATGTGTTCCGCACAATGAGCTGGGAGGTGGCAGGATTGAAAACGGCAGATGCATCCGGCGGGAAGGTGATGCCGTGCTTTTCGAGCACCTGCCGCGCTGTTATTCGCTCAGTTTTCGGTTCGCCCCCCCCTCGTGCAAAGGGATCGCCGGGGCCTTCAAAGCTTTTGGTGAGAAAATCCGGTGCCACCCTGTACACCCGCACGAACATCGTCTTGTCCTTGGGGTCAGCTTTTGCTGCCTCCTGCGCAGCCACTGTGGCAATGCCGAACGAGGCCGCAAAGAAGGGCGCTAGAACGGCGAAGGTAGCGCAACCGAGCACGAACAACGCGCCGAGCTTCTTCCGCACGCCACGGGCTTCCATGAGCGCCACGAGGCGTGCTTTGAGCCGTCTTGCCGGTCGAGAATGGGCGATGGGCATCACGCAACTCGGCTGCGGCGCGGCCTTGGCGGCCCAGGCGAGCAGGAAGTCGGCGTAGTCGCTCTGATCGCGATTTCCGCCAACGGCGGCGGCATCGCAGGCCTCCTCGCGGGCGCGGGCATATTCCTCGATGAGGGCGTGGATAAAAGGATTCCACCACAGGAAGGCACGGACGATGTTTTGCAGCAAAACAGCCACGGTGTCGTGACAGCGCAGGTGCTCGGATTCGTGCCGGATGAGCCAGCGCCACTGTTGCGGTGTGAGTTTTTCAAATGCGGTGCTTGGAACAGCGATCACGGGAAAAAACCAGCCTGCGACGCAAGGCGTCCCGTCGCCCTCAAAGACGCTCATGCGCTCGAATCGCGCATCTTTGGGCAGCGAATCGATTTCAGCCTGCGTGAGATCACGCAAACGCCACGCCCAGCGCTGCACGCGGATGCTTTGGATCAACAAACGCAGCAACAGTGCCGCTGTGACGAGCCAAGCCAGCCAGCGAAGGCTCTTCACCACATCATTCACATCCCAAGTCGGTGTTGGAGCCGCAGGCATCGCGGCAGGTGTGATCACAGGCGCGACGGTGACACGCCAGTCGGCCTCAAACGTCTCGCGCAGCGGTGTCCAGACGGGCACGGGCTGTTGCGGCGGAAAAAGATCGCGCATCGAGATGTCGAAGGGGCTGTAGAGGCACATCAGCACGGCCAGATTCGCCAGGATGCAGCGGCGCATAGCATCGCGGATCACGAAGCGCACCAGCAGCCAGGCGGCCGCGCCGATGACGAGGCTGTGAACGATGAAATTGAGCAGAGTGATGGTCTCCGTGCTCATGACTCGCCTCCTTTCTTCGTGCGGACGAGTTTGCGCAGCTCGGCGAGTTCTTCCTCGGTGATGTCGCCGCTTTCGACGAGGCAGCGGACGAGGGCGAGATTGCTGCCGCCGAAGAAGCGCTGTTTCAGCTCGGCGAGCACGCTGGTGCGGCCGCGCTGCTCGGGCACCGCCGGTTCGTAGGCGTGGCTGCGGCTGGAGTCATCGCGCACGATCCAGCCTTTGGCTTCGAGGCGGGTGAGCTGGGTTTGCAGCGTGTTGCGCGTAACGGGCTCGCTGCGACCTTGGTTCACGGCTTCGAGCAGTTCCAGCACGGAAGCGGGATGCTTTTTCCAGAGGATGTCCATCATCGCCTGCTCGGCGGCGGAAAGCGGTGGGAGTGATTTTTTCGCCATATTCCGCGAGTTTGCCGACAAGTGTCGGATTTGTCGAGCAAAAAGTCCGACAGGTGTCGGATGCGCAGTGCCTCATAGAAAAGGACACCGAGAGGGGAGAGACCGGGGTAGCAGGGTAGAGTCGATGCCTCATAAAAGAGGACACCGTGGCCGATGGAGCCACGACTGATGAA
>JBIKYB010000254.1:0-7272 GCA_044355475.1 Prosthecobacter sp. | reverse complement strand
GACCTCCTCATTGACGGAAATGCAGATGTTGCCGGGGAACTGGCGGTAGTTGAGGAAGGCGCTGGTGGCGCCACGCGCCTTCATTTCAGCGGCGGCAAAACGGTCGATCTCGGCCGTGGTGGCACCGATGCGAACCTGTGCGGCGGACTTGAGCAGGACATCCCGCGCGACCTGGCAGGCCTTGCGGATGGACTGCTGCTGTGCGCCGTGGCGGATGGGGATGTTCCCCGATTTCATGAGGGCCATGACGCGGTCAAAAAAGGTCACTGAAGGGTCAGTTTATACATCACCCCGATCAACACGATGATGGCGAGACCGACCCACATCCAAACGAGCGTGGTGGCGTCCATGGTGCGGGTGCCCTGCTGGAGGCGATCCACACGACCGCGAATGCGGCCTTTCTTGAGGAAGCCGTCGTAGTGGCTCTGCAGAAGGTGGGTTTCGACCTGACGCATGACATCCAACACCACGCCAACGAGAATGAGCAGGCTGGTGCCGCCAAAGAACTGGGCGGCGGAGCTGGAGATCTGCATGAGGCTGCTGACGATGCCGGGCATGACATACAAGCCGGTGAGGAAGATCGCGCCTGCAAAGGTGAGGCGGCTCATGGTGAAGTCGAGGAAGTCAGCGGTGGGCTTGCCAGGACGGATGCCGGGGACATAACCACCGCTCTTTTTCAGGTCTTCAGAGATCTGCGTGGGCTGGAACATGGTGGCGACCCAGAAGTAACTGAAGAAGAAGATCAGGAAGGCGGAGACCACATAATAAACCCAGCCGCTGCTCATGTAGAGGGCCAGTTTTTGCACCCAGTTTACGTCCTTGAAGATCGAGGCGAGAATGGTGGAGGGGAAGAGCAGGATGGCCTGAGCGAAGATGATCGGCATGACGCCGGAATAATTGATCTTGAGCGGGAGATACTGCGTCTGGCCGCCATAGACCTTGCGACCGACGACACGCTTCGCGTAGGTGATGGCAATGCGGCGGGTGGCCTGCGTGAGGGCGATGACCCCGGCGATGACGAGAATCATGAAGCCCATCAAGAGCACGAGAGTGAAGGCGCTCTTCGGATCGGCCTTTTCACTGCCGACGAAGGTCTGCCAGACCTGGATGAGGGCACCCGGAAGGTCGGAAACGATGTTCACGCAGATGAGGATGGAGACACCGTTGCCGATGCCGCGCTCGGTGATCTGCTCGCCCAGCCACATCATGAGCATGGTGCCAGCGGTGATGGTGATGACACTGGTGATGACGAAGCCGAGGCCGTAGTTCGGCACGAGCGGCCTGCCGCCAAGACGGTCGATGGCGTCCTGTAAGCCTGCCATGAGGTAGTTTTGTCCGGGATCAGCGAGAGACTGCGCGAGCAGCGTGGCCTGAAACACGCAAAGCACGATGGTGGCGATGCGGGTGTATTGGGTGATCTTCTGGCGTCCGCCTTCCTCACGGGCAAGCTTGCTGAGCGGCGGCCACACGGCGGTGAGGAGCTGCAGCATGATGCTGGCACTGATGTAGGGCATGATGCCGAGGGCGAAGATGGCGACATTTTGCATGCCACCACCGCTGAAGATGTTGAGCAAGGCAGCGACCTGAGCGGCACCGGAGGCGTTGTCCCCCGCCTTGTTGTTGATCCATTCACCGAGGACGGCAGGATCGACACCAGGGAGCGTGATGGAGGTGCCGATGCGGACGATGACGATCATCGCCAGCGTGAAAAGGATGCGCGAGCGGAGTTCCGGGACTTTGAAGCTGTTGGCGAAGGCGGAGATCATGGGAGGAGGCGGATAAGCAAAAACGGGCCGGTTATCCTGGCAGCATCAAAGCTGCGCGGGGACCGGCCCATCAAGCGGTTGGGGTCAGGAAAAATCAGGCGGCGATGGAACCGCCGGCCTTTTCGATTTTTTCACGGGCCGTGGCGCTGACTTTCGCGCCCTGGATGGTGAGTTTGACGGTGAGATCGCCGGTGCCGAGAATCTTGATGACGTCGGCCTTGCGGCTGACGAGTCCAACTTCACGAAGAGCGGCTTCGTTGATGACGGCACCGTCCTGGAAAGCTTCGTTGAGTTCACCCACGTTCACGACTTCGATGAAGTCCTGGAAAGCGGTGTTGTTAAAGCCCTTCTTGGGGAGACGGCGATGCATCGGCATCTGACCGCCTTCAAAGCCTGGGCGGATGCCACGTCCTGCGCGGGCCATCTGACCTTTATTGCCTTTGCCGGAGGTTTTGCCGTGGCCGGAGCTTTCGCCGCAGCCGATGCGCTTGCGGCGCTTCTTAGCACCGGGGCGGGGTTTGACGTCTTGGAGTCTCATTCGAGTGGGAAAATTCGTTGTTCAGAGTTCAATGTTTAGAGCGCCTTGCGCTCTTTGATCTCCTTGCCGCGGGCGCGGAGGATTTCGTCTGCCGGACGCAGGGCACCGAGGGCGGCGAGCGTGGCCTTGACGACGTTGGCGTGATTGCTGGAGCCGAGAGACTTGCCGATCACGTCCTTCACACCGGCCGCTTCAAGCACGGCGCGGGCACCGCCACCGGCGATGATGCCGGTACCAGCCGTGGCTGGCTTCAGCATGATGAAACCGCCTCCGTGGGCACCGGTGACTTCATGAGGAATGGTGCTCTCCTTGAGATGCACGGAGAAACGGTTCTTGCGGGAGGCCTCGGTGGCCTTCTTGATGGCGTCGGACACTTCGTTGGCTTTGCCAAATCCCCAGCCGACCTTGCCCTTGGTATCGCCAGAGACGACGAGGGCACTGAAGCTGAAGCGGCGACCGCCTTTGACGACCTTGGCGCAACGATTGATATGAACGACTTTTTCAACGCCATCCACTTCGCGTGGAGCACGGTCATCACGACCACGGAAGCCGCCATAAGAAGGAGCGGGGGCGGAAGATGGGGTTGGGGTCGGAGCCTCGACGGCAACTGCCACTTCGGTCTCGGTAACTACTGTTTCATCAGCCATAATAGAAAAGGATGCGGGTGGATTAGAATTTCAGGCCCTTTTCACGGGCGGCGTCGGCGAGGGCTTTGACCTTGCCGTGATAGATGAAACCAGCGCGGTCGAAGACCACTTCGGTGATGTTCTTGGCCATGGCGCGCTCGGCGAGGAGAGCACCGACCTTGGTAGCGTTCTCGACGTTGGCCTTGCCAGCGCCGTAGCCTTTTTCCTTGGTGGAGGCCGAAACGATCGTCTTGCCAGCAGCATCGTCGATGACCTGAGCGTAAACGTTCGTGTTGGAGAAATACACAGCGAGGCGGGGGCGCTCGGCAGTGCCGCTGAGCTTGCGGCGGATGCGCTTGTGGATGCGGGCGCGGATGTCTTTGCGATTGGTGAGGGCCATGATGGGTGTCTCCTGGGATTACTTGACGGACTTGCCGGCCTTGCGGCGGATGTGTTCGCCCGCATAGCGGACGCCCTTGGCCTTGTAAGGCTCTGGTGGGTAGTAAGAGCGGATGTCAGCGGCAAGCTGGCCGACGATCTGCTTGTCGATGCCTTCAATGGCGATCTTGGTGTTTTCCGTGACCGTGACCTTCACGCCTTTCGGAATGGGGTGCAGGCGGTCGTGGGATTGGCCGAGCTGGAGGTCGATGTGGCTGCCTTTGACGGTGGCGCGGAAACCGACGCCGTGGATCTCGAGGTTACGAGTGTAGCCTTGGCTGACGCCGACGATCATGTTGTTGATCAGGCGCTGGGTGGTGCCGTGAAGGGCGCGCACACGGCGATCTTCGGACTCGCGGGTGACGTTGATCTGACTGGACTCCGTGGCGACGTTGACGCCGAGGGGAAGAGGCCAGGCTAGTTCGCCCTTGGGTCCCTTGACCTGGACGACCCGGTCTGCGCCTAGGTTGACGCTGACCTTATCTGGAATGGTGATGACTTGTTTGCCTACGCGTGACATGAGGGTTGTGACGGATTGAAGGTTTACCAGATGGTGGCGAGAAGTTCGCCACCCACATTGGCCTTGCGGGCCTTGGCACCGGTCATGATGCCACGCGGGGTGGAAAGGATGGAAATGCCGAGGCCACCGAGCACGCGGGGGATCTCGTCATGGCCGACGTATTTGCGAAGACCAGGCTTGCTGACACGGTCAATCTTACGAATGACGGGAGCCTTGTCCTGATACTTGAGCTTGAGCTTGAGGCGCGGATGGGTGGTGTTGGTGTCCACCTCATAGCCCCAGATGTAGCCTTCTTCATGAAGGATGCGGGAGAGCTCCGCCTTCATCTTGCTGAAGGGGATGAACACCTGCTCCTGCTGGGCGGAGCAAGCATTGCGGATGCGCGTGAGAAAATCTGAAATCGGGTCGTTCATGACGCTGGATAAAGTCGGTTCGGGTTAAGCGGCAGCTTCGGAGCCATCTTGCTTGGGCTGAGCAGTGCGGATGCGGAATGGCATGCCGAGCGCACGCAGCATCTCACGGGCATGATCGTCATTGTTGGTGCTGGTGACGAAGGTGATGTCGAAGCCGAGGGGGCGCTTGATTTTATCGAGCTCGATCTCAGGGAAGATGGACTGGTCGGAAACGCCGAGTGTGTAGTTGCCACGACCGTCAAAGGAACGCGGGGCGATACCACGGAAGTCACGAATGCGAGGGATGGCGGTGCGCACAAGGCGCATCATGAAGTCATACATCTTACCTCCACGAAGGGTCACCTTGACACCGATGTTTTCACCTTCACGAAGTTTGAAGTTGGCGATGGCCTTCTTGCTCTTGGTGATGATGGGCTTCTGGCCTGTGATGAGGGTGACTTCGTTCACCGCGTCTTCCATGGCCTGCTTGCGCTCGCCTTGGCTGCCGACTGAGCAGTTGACGACGATTTTTTCAAGCTTGGGGACTTCGTGGATGTTGGTGAGGCCAAGCTGCGTCTGCAGTTCGGTGCGCTTCTGTTTATAGAGGGTCTGGAGGGTGTGTTCCATGATTCAGTTTCGGGCTGTGCCGCCTTTCCCTCGCCGCCCGGGCCGTTAGTGGCACGGGATCAAGGGGGGAAGCAAATGGGGGGCGGGGATTTAGGCTTTCACCTTCTTCTTCGCAACTTTCTTTTTCGCTGTCTTTGCAGGCGCGTCCACGCGCTTGACGTTTGAGATGTGAATGGTGCCTTCTTTTTCCTGGAAGCCGCCGTTCTGATTCTGCTGGGTAGGCTTGATGGCCTTCTTGATCATACGGACGCCCTCGACGAGGACGCGGCTCTTGGAAGGCTGCACCTCAAGCACGGTGCCTTGGGCACCTTTGGCGGCACCGGAGATGACGACGACTGTGTCGCCTTTTTTGACGTGGGTCTTGATTCGGCTCATAGTATTACAGCACTTCGGGGGCAAGGGAGACGATCTTCATGAAGTTCTTGTCGCGCAACTCGCGCGCCACGGGGCCGAAGATACGGGTGCCACGCGGATTGTTGTCCTTGTCGATGATGACCATGGCGTTCTTGTCGAAGCGCAGGATCGAACCATCAGTGCGACGGATCGGGTGCGAGGTGCGGACGATCACGGCGCGGACGACTTCGCCCTTCTTGACGGCGGCGGTCGGGGTGGATTCGCGGACGTGGGCGGTGATGATGTCACCGACGTAGGCGAAGCGGGTGTTTTTCTTGCCGAGCACGCCGATCATCGTGGCCAAGCGGGCTCCGGTGTTGTCAGCCACCGGGATTGAGGACTCCATTTGCAACATAAGCTGTTTCTCCTTCTAAGATTTCGTGTTTGAAAAAAATTAAACGGCTTAGTGCTTCTGCACTTCCACCAGTTCCCAGCGCTTGAGCTTCGAGAGCGGACGGGTCTCAGCGATGAGCACTTTGTCACCTTCCTTGGCCTGCTCGCTCTCATCATGAGCATAAAACTTGGAGGTTTTGCGCACGATTTTCTTGAACTGCGGATGGGGAACGCGGCGCTCGACCTCAACGACGATGGTCTTCGTCATTTTATCGGACACCACGACACCGACGCGCGTTTTGCGCACGGTTTTCTTCTCGGGGGCGGCAGGGGCTGCTGCGGTGGACTCGCTCATGATATTAAAAATGCTTCAGGGGGGTGATCCGGGATCAGGCAGCCTTTTTGGCAGCGACGGCGCGGGAGCGCTCGGTGATGATGGTTTCGATGCGGGCGATTTCCTTGCGGATGTGGGTCAGACGCGCTGGATTTTCAAGCTGGCCGCCGCCGGCGCTCTGCTGGATGCGCAGATTGAGGGCTTCCTGCTTCAATTCGCGACGACGTGCGGAAAGTTCTTCCACAGAGGATTCACGGAGTTCTTTGATCTTCATAAATTCAGTTCGCAGGGGTGTTATTTGTGCAGGCTTTCGCGGGTAACGAAGCGGCAACGGAGACCGAGCTTCGTGGCGGCCAGACGACAGGCCTCACGGGCAGTGGCCTCGTTCACGCCGGAGATTTCAAACAGCATGTGGCCAGGAAGGACAACGGCGACCCAGAATTCTGGAGAACCCTTACCTTTACCCATTCGGACTTCCGGCGGACGCTGGGTCACAGGCTTGTGCGGGAAGATACGAACAAAAACCTTGCCCTTACGCTTCAGGAAGCGGGTGATGGCGACGCGGCAGGCTTCAATGTGGATGTTTTTGATCCAGCCACGCTCAAGGGTCTGGAGTCCAAACTCACCAAAGTCGAGCTTGTTGCCGCTGGTGGCATTGCCGCCGCGGTTGCCGCGCTGTTGCTTGCGAAATTTTACTCTGCTGGGTAGAAGGGCCATAGGTCTAGGTCCGGTGAAAGGGGGTTAATTCAAAAGTGGGATCAGATCATGCCTGGGTAGGCGCAGGAGACGGGGCGGGAGCACCATAGCCGCCGCCGCCACCGCCCTGACCACGACCACGGTCTCCGCCACGAGGGCCAGGAGCACCAGGACGACGGTCACCACGGTCGTTGTTGCGCGGA
Source organism: Prosthecobacter sp. (assembly GCA_044355475.1). Lineage (GTDB taxonomy): Bacteria > Verrucomicrobiota > Verrucomicrobiia > Verrucomicrobiales > Verrucomicrobiaceae > Prosthecobacter. The sequence goes on along the minus strand of JBIKYB010000254.1, from coordinate 406 downwards.
CGACGGTCGCCGGAAGGACGGGAGACACCTTCAGGAGCATTGCCACGGTTCATCCAGCACTTTACACCGATGATACCGTAAACTGTGCGGGCTTCAGCAAAGCCATAGTCGATCGGAATACGCAGGGTCTGGAGAGGCACCTTGCCCTGGCGGTACCATTCGGCACGGGCGATGTCAGCACCACCGAGACGACCGGCGCAGCGGAGGCGGATACCGTCGGCACCCATGTCCATGGCAGTCTGCACGGAGCGCTTCATGGCGCGGCGGAAGGAAATACGGCGCTCAAGCTGAACAGCGACGGCCTCGGCAACGAGCTGGGCATCAAGCTCAGGTTGTTTGATCTCGAAGATGTCGATCTTCACCTGTTTACCACCGCACATTTCGGAAACCTTTTGGCTCATCACGT
>JBIKYB010000051.1:0-22766 GCA_044355475.1 Prosthecobacter sp. | reverse complement strand
AAACGAGCTGCTGCAAGACGGTCTGCCACTTGTCGAAAGCCACTATCGCGTCTCAGCCGAGCGTGAGCAACGCGCCATCGCCGGGCTGAGCATGGGCGGTTGGCAGTCGCTGAGCATCGGACTGACGAACACCGACCGCTTTGCCTGGATCGGCTGTTTCAGCGGGGCGGCGGATGAAAACGAGATCAAACCAGCGCTCGACGATGCCGCAGGCACAAATGCGAAAGTGAAACTCCTCTGGATCGCCTGTGGCGAAAAGGACAACGGCGCACTCGGACGCAACGAACAGCTCATCGCCCTGCTCAAAGCACGCGGCGTGAACCACGAATGGCGGCTCACGCCTGGCGATCATTCCTGGCCGGTTTGGCGCGACTATCTGGCCGAGTTCGCGCCGAAGCTGTTCCGTTGAGGGCGCAGGCTCACTGCGGGATCGGATCGCCGCGTTTCACGGTCTTGCCTTCCCACACTGCTTCGTCAGTGGCCTTGTCGTAAGTGAGGACGCGGCTCGCACTGTTGGGCGCGGGTGGCACGTCGATTTTGGGCAGCCATTTTTTATGTTCGGCGATGATGGCGGCGTTTTCGGGCTTGTCGGCCACGTTGTGCCATTCGTTGGGGTCGTTGACCATGTCGTAGAGCTCCTCGGAGCCGTCGGCGTAGTGAATGTAGCGCCATTTTTCACTGCGGATGCCGTGATTGCCTTGGTTATGACTGGTGATGGCAGGACGCTCGCGCTTGGTGGCGGCATCGGTGAGCTGGGGGAGGAGGCTGAGGCCTTCGAGATCATCGCGCTTCGGCAAACCAGCGAGGTCGATGAGTGTGGGATAGATGTCGAGCAGCTCAGCGGGCTGCATGCAGCGCTGGCCGCCTTTGACGCCGGGACCGGCAAAGATGAGCGGCACCTTCGTTCCGCGATCCCAGAGCGTGTTTTTGCCAGTGATCTCCTTTTCACCGAGGTGCCAGCCGTGATCTCCCCAGAGGACGATGATCGTGTTATCCGCCACGCCGGCTTCATCGAGAGCGGTCATGAGGCGGCCGATCTGGGAATCGACGAAGCTGGTGCAGGCGAGGTAGCTGCGCACGAGATTGCGCCACTGGTTGTTCTCCTTGATCCACTTCAGGCGCGGCTCGGGCAGCTCCCAGTGAATGTACCAGGAGAAGCGCGGGGTGTCCTGGCGGTCGTTTTCGAGGATCTTCGGCAGCACACTGTCGTCATCGGGATAGAGATCGAACCACTTCTGCGTGGCGTAGCACGGCACATGCGGGAGGAAGAAACCGGCGGCGATGAAGAAGGGCTGGTCCTTGGGCGCGGACTTGATCTGCTCGACGGTCCAGCTAGCCACTTGGTAATCACCTTTGCCCGTGTCGTCGTTGTCCTTCGGCCACACGCCCCAGTCCATGGCGGGATGATCGCCCATGGGTGCGGGTGGGATGAGCTTCTGCGGGGGCTTGGTGCCCACGCCGCCAAACGGTGCGGTGCGCATGAACTCCGGTTTGGCGGCAGGGGTCTTCTTGGCGGCATTTTTACCTTTGCCGCCACCTCCACCACTGCCGGTGCCGCCGTGGTAGATTTTGCCGGTGGCCGCAGTGAGGTAGCCGTTATTTTCAAAGTGCTGCGGCAGCGCCACGCGGTCCTTCCATTGGGGCAGCGTGCGGAACCACGGCGAGAGGCCGTAGATGCCTGTCGTGGTCGGGCGCAGGCCGAGCAGGAGACTGGTGCGGGAGGGATTGCACAGCGGCATGTTGCAGTGCGCATTGAGAAAGGTGGTGCCGCGTGAGGCGAGCTTGTCGATGTTCGGCGTCTTCGCCATCGGATGACCGCCGAGATGGCCGATCCAGTCGTTTTGATCGTCGATGGCGATGAAGAGGACGTTCGGTTTGTCTGCGGCGTTGAGCGCAGGGCAAAGAACAAATAAGAACAGAGCGAGACAGGCGAGAGGCTTCATGGCGTGAAAATCGGGGCGTGAAAACGGGAGCGCTGACCGATTCATTCCACTTTTGCAGTGGAATCGGCTCTGCGTGATGGCAGTGGTACAACGTCTGGGTCATGCGCAAGCGCACGAGTCGCCGTCACGTCGCCAAACAAATGCTGCCGCAGCATGGCGAGCGTGTGGCGCTCATAAACCGCACGCCGGGTGGCATCCGTCGTGCCGCAGGCGATTTCGGCGAGTCGGCTGGTGGGATTTTCGGCATCGCAATGCGTGGAGCCGCGAACGCGCAGCGCGATGAGCGGACTGGCACTGGCGTTCAGCCAGGGCAGCGCGTTGGCATGGCGGTTCCAGGAACCGGATTCCGCCAGCAGCATCAGCGCCGGTGTTTTCAACGCTTGCACGGCCCGTAGGCCATGATCGCCAAAGTCCACCGGATCGAGGCCAATCCAACAACGCACGTCTTTTTCACGAGTCGCTGCCAGCAAAGTGGCAAAACCGCCGGCGGAATGGCCCACCAGCGCCACCGCACCGCTTGGCTTGGCTTTGACCAGCCGCCCCGGCTCATGCACAAGCGCGATCAGCTCCGAAATCGCCCGTGCATTGCGTTCATGGTCCGCGAAGGCGGGCAAGTTCGGCACCACGGCGATCATTCCCTGCGTGGCGAGCAAGTTCCCCCAGCCTGCCATCACGCGACGGTGACGTGTGAAGCCGTGCGCGACGATGACCACCGGTGCTTCACCCACCTTTTGCGGCAGGTAAAAGTCCACGGGCACGGACTTGCCCTGGAGCACGAGTTTTTCAGTGTGTTTTGACACTCCCTGCGGCACGGGCAGGCTGGGCACGCGATTGGCGCAGCCTGCCATGATCAGCAGCACTGCCAGCACCAGCATCGGTAGGAAAATGCGCAAAGCAGCCCGTCTCATGCCACTACAGCTCCTTGATCGAGATGTTGCGGAACTGAATCAGGCTGGAGGCAGCCGAAAGCTCGCCGGTTTTCGCATTTTTACCGCCGTGATGCTGGAGGCCGAGTTTGCCTTTCTCAGGCACGCCAGGAAGCTGGGCGTTTTCGATCACGGTCTGGCCGTTGAGCACCACCGTAAGTCGATCTCCTTTCATCGTGATTTCAAAGGTGTTCCACTCACCCACCGGCTTGTCGGCCTTCACTTTCGGTGTCACACCGGCGCGAACTTCAGGCGGCATGGTTTTGTCCATGCGGTAGCCATAGACTTCGCCGCTGCCGACGGGCCAGCACCAGATGTTGATCTGCGACTTGCCCACGCCGCGCAGGTAGATGCCAGAGTCGGCGTTGGGCGTGGGGATTTTGATCTCCTTGCCGTTTTCATCGAGCTTGTGCGTGCCATCGGGCAACACGACCGGCATGTCGTAGAGACCGGTGGTCTGTTTGAGCCGCCAGTCGATCTTCAGCGTGAAATCGCCGTATTCTTTGGCCGTCCACAGGTTCTTGTCCTTCCCCGGTGCCGCGCTGCATGCGTCGTAGTCGATGACACCGTCGATCACCTTCCAGTGACCGTTGTCCCCCTCGGGCACGACCCAGTTGGCAAAGTCTTGGCCGTTGAACAGCGGGGTGAAGCCTTCATCAGCCGCGAAAGCAGCGGCAGACAGGGCAAGGAGGGAGAGCAGGGTTGTCTTCATGGTCACGAGAGAACGAACCCGGTGAGGTTTGCATTGCAGGCAGAAGCCTGAATGTGCCATGAGTGCCGCATGCCTCACGATCTCCCCGCCGCACTCAAACAGCACTTCGGCCACAAGGCCTTTCGTGCCGGGCAGGGGCAGGTGATGGAGGCATTGCTGGCTGGTCGCAGCTCTCTGGCCTTGTTTCCGACGAGCGCAGGAAAATCGCTCTGCTATCAACTGCCTGCGCTGCTCATGGACGGCGTCACGCTCGTCATCTCGCCGCTGATCGCACTGATGAAGGATCAGGTGCAGGCGCTGCGGGCACGCGGCATTGCTGCCGCGCGATTGGATTCATCGCTCTCGGCCGATGAAGCGGCGCAAGTCTTCGACGACATGCGCAATGGCACGCTGAAGCTGCTCTACATCGCCCCAGAGCGGCTCATGAATGAAAACTTCGTCGAGCGGCTCAAGCGCCTCAAAATTTCGATGATGGCGGTCGATGAAGCGCACTGCATCTCCGAGTGGGGCCACAATTTTCGCCCGGAATACCTGCGCTTGGCGCTTGTAGCCAAAGAACTCGGCATCAAGCCCGTGCTCGCCCTCACCGCCACGGCCACGCCGTCGGTTGCGGCGGACATTCGTCGCGCATTTGACATTGAGCAGGCGGATCATGTGCAGACCTCGTTCCTACGGCCAAATCTGCACTTCCGCATCACGCCCTGCACCGCGCAGCAACGATTGCCGGTGCTGACGAAGCTGCTGCTGAAGCGCAAGGTGCCCTCCATCGTTTATGTGACGCTGCAAAACACCGCCGAGCACGTCGCCACGCATTTGCAGAAGAGTGGCGTCAACGCTCTCGCCTACCACGCCGGTTTGCCGGATGAACATCGTCATGCCGCGCAGGATGCCTTCATGAACGGGCAGACGGACGTCATCGTCGCCACCATCGCCTTCGGCATGGGCATCGACAAAGCCGACATCCGCGCCGTGTATCACTACAACCTGCCGAAAACGCTCGAAAACTACTCGCAGGAAACCGGTCGCGCCGGTCGCGATGGCAAAACGTCCGTCTGCCAGATGCTGGCCTGCGCCGATGACTGCATCGTGCTCGAAAACTTCACCTTTGGCGACACGCCCACGCCGCAGGCCATCCGCCAGCTTCTCGATCACCTGCTGCTGCAAGGTGGCGAGTTCGACATCTCGATGTACGACCTCTCGCATGCCACGGACATCCGTCCGCTCGTCATCGAAACGGTCATCACCAACCTCGAACTCGACGGCATCCTGCGTCCGCTCGGCTCCTTTTACGCCAGTTATCAATTCCGCTTCATCCAGCCCGAGCAGCGCATCCTTTCGGGCCACAAACCCGAGCGGCAGGCCTTTTTGCGCTGTCTGTTTCAATGCGGCAAGCGTGGCACCAAGTGGATCACCTTGAATCCCGACGAAGCCGCCACGGAACTCAACGAACCGCGTGATCGTGTGCTCAAAGCGCTCACTTGGCTTCAGGAATCTGGCGACATCGAACTCAAGCCCAGCGGCAGCCGCCAGAAGTATCGCCTCGCGGAAGACGCGCATCGTCGCGATCCGAAGGAGATCACGAAAAAGATGCAGCAGCTCTTCGCCGAGCGTGAAAAGCGTGATGTCGAGCGCTTGCGCGAAGTCCTGAGCTTCGCCCAGCATCGTGGCTGCCTCACGAAATGGCTGCTCAACTACTTCGGCGAAGCCATGGAGACCGACTGCGGCACCTGCACGAGCTGCAAGGAGCGCGAAAAGGGGCTCACCGACGATTCTCCACGCGAAATTCCTCAATCATCCACCCCGCCGATCACCGTCGAGCACGTTGCTGCGATTCGCGAGGTCATCGCCGAACGCAAAGCCGCGCTGCGGTCGTCACGCCAACTCGCCCGTTTCCTCTGCGGCCTCACCAGCCCCGCGACGAGCCGCGAGCGCCTCGGCAGGCACCCCAGCTTTGGTTTGCTGGACCGCATCCCGTTTGGCGATGTGCTGGCGCAGACGGAGTCGATGCTTACTTGAGAGGCTGGTTGCTTCTGGATTGAGCCGAGCTGCGTTTCGATTGAGGCGCAAATTTTTGAGGATGAGGATTTTGAACATCCTCGGCCAGTTGTCATCCAACCTAGCTGATCGCTTGATGCATCATCCCCAACCATGAAAAAACCAACCATCCTTTTCTGCTGTTTTGCCACCGTGCTGATGACTCAATGCTCCTCCCCCGAGGTGCGCTCCGCGCTGGTGCCCTCGGCCGCATCCACCCTGGCCTCGCAATCCTATGCGCAGACGAGTCCCACACTCCGGGGCCATGTCACCACCCAAACGCTTGGGAATTCCACTGTGATGACCCGCAGGCTAATCAACCGTCCGCTCACCAACAAAGATGTCGGCAAGGTGCTGGAGGAAGTGACCGTGGTTTCCCCCAGCGGCACCTCAATGCAGGAGCGTGTGATCGTGCGTGCGCTGCCAAGGCTTGAGACGAAAAACCTGACCAAGTCGTAATCTTCGAAAAGGTGAGCGCCCACAGGAGAAAGGCGCTCCGAAGCCTGTGAGCTTGACGGGCATGGTGATTTGCGGCGAGACTTCGCCCCACAAACGCCATGCCCTACCTCCTCGACGCGCTCGTTATCCTCGGTTACTTCGCCCTGATCATCGGCATCGGGCTGTCGCAGCGCAGCAAAAGCGGCAGTGTGGAAGGTTTCACGCTCGGAGACCGCCAGATCGCCTGGTGGGCTGTACTGGCGTCCATTTTGGCAGCGGAGATCAGCGCGGCGACGTTTCTCGGTGCTCCCGAGTCCGGCTACAGTCGGCAGAACTGGAGCTATGCGCAGTTTGCCATCGGCACGGTGCTGGCGCGCATCATCGTGAGCTTCTTGTTTATCCCGATCTTTTACCGGCACGGCGTCATCTCGCTCTACGAGTTCTTGGAGACGCGGTTCGGACCGGTGACGCGGAAATTCGCCTCCATCACCTTCATGTTCACCCGCGTGCTGGCGATGGGCACTCGGCTCTATGTTTCCGCCATCATTCTCGTGCTCGCTGTGGCGATGTGGCAGGGCGGCGCGGTGGATGCGAACACGAAATTCTGGCTCTACGCAGGCGCGGTGGTGGTCGTCACGCTGCTGACCGCACTCTACACCTCCGTGGGTGGCATCCGAGCGGTGATCTGGACGGATTTCATCCAGGTAGGCGTGCTCGTGGCCTCCCTCGGCTTCACGATTCCTTATCTGCTGATGAAAATCCCCGGCGGTTGGGGAGCGGTGGCGGATGTGATCAAGAATCCGGTCTTCTTCGATTTCGCCAAGCCGGCTGAAACAGGCGCATGGGCATGGGTCAAGAATGTCTTCACCAGCGAGTATACCATCTGGGCCGCGATCATTGGCAGCACCTTCGTGACGATGAGCACGCACGGCATCGATCAGGACACCGTGCAGCGCATGCTCACGGCCAAAAACCGCCGCCAGAGCGCCTTCGCGACGATTCTCTCTGGCATCGTCGATCTACCGATTGTCTCGGCCTTCATCCTCATCGGCGTTCTGCTCAAAGCCTACTATCTGGCGCATCCGAACGCGGCGCTGCCGGTGGAAAGCCGCGAGGTCTTCCCCTTCTTCATCATGAACGAGATGCCCGCAGGCATGCGCGGCCTCGTCACGGCAGGCATCCTCGCGACGGCGATGGGATCGCTCAGCACGGCGCTCAATGCTCTCGCCACCAGCCTGTCGCGCGATTTCATCCTGCCACGACTGCCTGCGGATGCGCCAGACTCGAAGCGCATCGCCGTTTTGCGCTGGAGCACGGTGTTTTTCGCCTTCCTGATCATCGTGGTCGGCATCTGGACGGCCTGGTTCATGGCGCACAATCCGAAGGTCGAAATCCTGCCGCTCGTGCTCGGCATTCTCGGCTTCACCTTTGGTTCGCTGCTTGGGGTGTTCCTGCTCGCGGTGCTCACGAAAACCCGCGGCTGTGACACCGGCAACATCATCGCCATGGTCTGTGGCATCGTGGCCGTGCTGTTCCTCAGCAACGTGCTCGGCATCCAGAACGCAGTGGGCATCAAGGAGCCCTTCGTGCTGTCCTTCCCTTGGCGCATCACGCTCGGCACCTTCGTCACCATCGGCGTCGCGATCTTGTTCAAGACGCCTGATTCACGCCAAGCCTCGGCACGAGCCATCGACGAGACGCACGACAAGTCGTAAGAGCGCAAAAAAGCGCGGATCGTTGCCGATCCGCGTTTTGTGTTGATTGATTTGTGCGGATGCGGGCATCCGCACTCCCAAAATTACGAGTAGCTGGCCTGCTGGCCTTTGATGTCGCGCTTCTTGATCCAGGGCATCAGGCTGCGGAGGCGGGCACCGGTCTTCTCGATCGGGTGCTTCTCGCCGTCCTTGAGCAGCTTGTTGAAGGTCTTGTAGCCAGTCTCGGTCTCCTTGATCCATTCCTTGGCGAATTTGCCGGTCTGGATGTCCTTGAGGGCGGCTTTCATGCGCTTCTTGACGGAAGCGTCGATGATTTTTGGTCCGACTTTCACGTCGCCCCACTTGGCGGTCTCGGAGATGGAGAAACGCATGCCAGCGATGCCGGACTCGTTCATGAGGTCCACGATGAGCTTCAATTCGTGCAAGCACTCGAAGTAGGCCATCTCAGGGCTGTAACCAGCCTCGGTGAGCACTTCAAAACCGGCCTGGACGAGGGCGCTGGCACCACCGCAAAGTACGGTCTGCTCGCCGAAGAGATCAGTTTCGGTTTCTTCCTTGAAGGTGGTTTCGAGCACGCCGCCGCGGGTGCCGCCGATGCCGTGCGCCCAGGCAAGGGCGATCTTCTTGGCCTGCTTGTCAGCATTCTGATAGATGGCGATGAGGGCAGGGACGCCTTTGCCTTCGGTGTACTGGCGGCGGACGATGTGGCCAGGGCCTTTCGGGGCCACCATGATCACGTTCACATCCTTCGGCGGGACGACGGTCTTGTAGAGAATGGCGAAGCCGTGGGAGAACAGCAACGTTTTGCCTTTGGTGAGGTGGGGGGCGATGTCCTTCTTGTACACGCCGCCGATCTTCGTGTCCGGCACGGCGCAGAAGATGACGTCAGCGGCTTTCACCGCTTCGGCGGTGTCCATGACCTTCAGACCCTTCTCTTCTGCCACAGCGCGGCTCTTGGAGCCCGGATAGAGGCCGATGATGACTTTGACGCCGCTCTCCTTGAGGTTCAGGGCGTGGGCGTGGCCTTGGGAGCCGAAGCCGATCACAGCGCAGGTCTTGCCTTTGAGCGGTGCAAGGCTGGCGTCTTTTTCAGTGTAGATTTTAGCGGGCATATGGTTTCTGGATTGAAGGGCGGCGATAGTGGTTCAAGCGGGGGACGGGGTCAAACGGCTTTTTCCCACGCTCCTAAGGCTTTGATTGACCGTCCAACCGGGACGCGTAGTCTCCGCGCCTCCAATATGAAACCCACCATCGCCCTGCTTTGCGCCGCGCTTGCGGCAGTCACCGCCACTCAAGCCCAGGAAACCAAACCCGCGCAGCCGGCCGCAGCCCCTGCCGCCCCCACCACCGTGCCCATGGACAAAGTCAGCTACTTCATCGGCCGTAATTTCGGCGAGCAATTCAAAGGCCAGGGCATCGCCATTGATGTCACCGCTCTGGTCGAAGGCATCAAATCCGGCCTCGGCGGCGAGAAGCCCAAATTCAGCCAGGAGGAGCTGATGGCCGCCATGCAGGCCTTTGAAAACAGCATGCGCGAAAAAGAAGCCATGCGCGGCCAGGCCTCCAAAGCCGTGGGCGACAAATTCCTGGCCGAGAACGGTGCGAAGAAAGGTGTGACCACCACTGCCAGCGGTCTCCAGTATGAAATCATCAAGGCTGGTGACGGCCCCAAGCCCGTCGCCACTGACAAGGTGAACGTCCACTACCATGGCACGCTCATCGACGGCAAGGTCTTCGACAGCTCCGTTGAGCGTGGCATGCCCATCACTTTCGGCGTGCAGGAAGTCATCAAAGGCTGGACCGAGGCGCTTCAGCTCATGCCCGTCGGCTCCAAGTGGCGCATCTACATCCCTTCCCAGCTTGCCTATGGCGAGCAGGGTGCAGGCGGCGACATCGGCCCGAACGAGGCGCTGATCTTTGAAGTCGAGCTGCTCGGGATCGTGAAGTAATTCATCACCCGCATCTTACATCTTGAATGCCGAAGGGCGGGAGTCATCTCCCGCCCTTCTTGTTTTACAGCGGGTCGCTGTCTCCGCCCATCCAAGCCCGCACCTGCGCCAGCCTCATGCGTAGGCTGTTGCCTGGGTGATTGTCCTGCAAAAGCGATTCGTCCAAAATCAACGTGCTCAGCCAGTGGCGCGGTGCCTCCTGCTCGGTCGCGCCCAGCGCGTCCCACCAGGCACGCATGGCGATGTTTTCATGCAGCACATGCCCAACGAATCGCTTGATGCCCAGGCCAAGCGCGTGCTCCCAGATCACGGCCAGCAGCAGCGTGGCGACGCCGCGCCCTTGGAACTCGTCCGCGACGGTGAAGGACACCTCCGCCGCCTCCGCTTCCTCCTTCAAACGCCAAAACGACGCGCCGCCCACGCCGGGGATGTCGTCGCGCGTCTGATGCATCGCCACCCAGGCCACGTGATCTTTTTGATCCGGCGTGCAAAGGCTTTCGATCAGGCGCGGATTCAGCTCCCGCACCCGCATCCAAAAGCGGAAGTAACCCGCCTCGGGCGACAGCCGACGAAACGCCTCCGCGATGAGATCCCGGTCTTCCGGCCGGATACTGCGCACCTCCAGAGGCGTGCCGTCCTCCAAGCTCATCTGCCACTTGCGGGTCGGGTCAAACGTCATGCCTCACCGCTGTCTGCGATCCTGCCTTGCAGCAAGTCGGGAATCGGGAGCGAACACACGGAGCACCACGGGACTACTTCAGGGCGTCCAAATAGCGGTCGAGCATGTCATCGACGCGTTGACAGATGAATTCGCGGAACGCATTCGGATGCTTGCTGGTTTGAGTGTCTTCGAGCGCTTGATAATAAGCGAGGCGCAGCGTGGATTCGCTGGGAATGACGATGACTGGCCAGCCATGCCGTAGGAGCGTGAGGTTCATCACCAGCCGTGAGGTTCGGCCATTGCCATCAATGAAGGGATGAATGCCCGCCAGCGTGGCGTGCAGATCAGCGGCAAGCAGCACGGGGTGCGTGGCGGACCAGTTGCCTTTTGCCTCTCGTTCCCAGTTATCCATCAAATCAGGCACCTTGAGCGCATTGGGCGGCAGATGAGTGCTGCCAACGATGCGCACCGGAACGTTGCGGTAGCGTCCAGCCCATTCGTCATCCAGACGCGTGAGGACCAGTTCATGGACCCGCAGCACTTCCTTCTGCGTGATAGCAGTGCGGCTTGCGCCGACCTGCTTGATGTAATCGAGCGCGGCTTTGTGATTGAGGGCTTCGAGGTGATCTTTGAGCGGCTTGCCGCTGATGGTCATCCCTTTTTCGATGACCATGGCCGTCTCGCGAACCGTCAGCGTGTTGCCTTCGATCTGATTGCTGGTGGCGATCAACTCTGTCTCGAATGACTCGAACACACTGCGCAATGCCCGCACGCTTGAAGCATCTAGCGGACGCAGCGCGTTGAGTTGTGAGAGTTTGTCGTCTAGGGCGGAGAGTTCCATGGGCGTGCGATGATAGCACCCGTTGCAGCGCAACGGGACTACTTTCCGCTCGTCCACTTCGCCGCGTTGATGAGGAGCTGCTGGTAAGGCTTCAGGTCATGCACTCGGGCGTCGTGACCTAGAGCGATGCCGACAACACGTGCTTTCGGGTGTTTGGTGACCCACACGCTCGGGTGCGGCTTTTGGTATTTGTCGCTGTTGCTGGTCTCGGCGAGGACTTCGATGGGGTTCGTGCCTTCGGGGGCGCCTTCGGCGTTCACATAATACAGTTCGTCTTCGACGGTGAAGCTGGCGGGGACGTCCTTCATCACAGGATGATCGGCTTTCACGGCTTTCACATCGAAGGGATGAATTTTGTCATGCCCACGAGCACCGCCGCCGACGATGTCGCGATTGATCTCCGGCCAGCCGGCGAAGCCATACCAGGTGCCGGGGTGGAGCATGACGATGCCTTTGCCTGCGGCGGCGAAATCGAAGAGGGCTTTGCGATAGGCGGCGGTGTCGAAGAATTTGCGGTTCACGCTGATGATGGCGGCGTCGGCGTTCTTCAGCTCGGCGGCGGCTTGGTCGCGGTCTTCGGTGTAGTGGACGGTGAATCCGGCGGCTTTCAGCGTGGCGACATCGGTGGTGCCGAAGAAGTCTTTGAAGTTGTGCGAGGAACCGCCGCCGATGACGAGGACGCGTGTTTTACCAGCTTCCCATTGCACGGGTGCGGCAGGAATGAGCGGGCCATCGCCTTTGCCGCCTTCTTTGGGGCCGGTTTCGGGAGTGGTGCGGGCACTCTTGCCCGCATTTGGAGCGTCACCTTTGCGGGCAGGAGTGCCCGCATCACTTGGAGCCTTCGGCCCTTTGCCTTCGATATCCGCCGTGACGGCGATGATGACCGGCGGTGTCTTATTCCCCGCAGGGCTTTCGAGGATCAGCGTCTTCGCGACGGCTTTCTTCGTGAGTTCGAGCGTGAGGAGGCGCGGCTCCTGGCCGTCGGCGAGGCCTTCGATGCCTTTGGAGCCGGGGACTTCGACGGGGCGGATGTAATCGCTGAAGTGGATGCCGTTGAGGAAGGTGAATTCCTCCCTCTCACCGCCTTCATAGACGACGGTGGCTTTGAGCGCGGGCGCTTCGTCACGCACGGCAGGGAAACCCCAGCCGGAGACGCCGCTGAGGAGTTGCAGACGCTTCGCGGCGACGTTGATGGCCACTTCGGCCTTCGCGGGGAAGGTCTGCGAGTGGTTGTCTTTGCCGGGGCCGCCTTTGAGGACGATCAAATTGCCGCCAGTGGAGCTTTTCGTGGGGTCCTGGATGAAGAATGGCACGCCTTCGACCTTCACGTTGCCGAACTTGGTGAGCTTCACCTGGCCGCCGCGAGGATCGGAGCTGGCGAAGAGGCCGTCGCGGCTGTCGGCGGTGAAAGCATCGGCGAGGTGGAGGATGCGGAACTGCTTCATCGCATCGCCGCAGATGAAGGCGAGGATGTCGCGCAGCGGCTCGGGGCCGAGCGCATCGAGACCTTCCGGCATGAGGCTGCGGCGGGTGTTTTCGCGCTTGTCGATGTCGCTCTTCGCGATCTCGCGCAGGCCGACCTGCGTGGCGAGCGTGACGGTGGCGCTGTTTTCACTGGTGACGACGCCGACGAGCGTCTCGCCCTTCTTCGTGGTGATGTTGAAGGCCCAGAAGCTGGGATCGACCTCACGGTTCGGATCGACGATGTGAACGAGCAGCTCAGCGGGGCCATGCGCCCCCATGCCATCGAGCGGCGGGCCGACGGCGACGCCGATGTCGCCCAGCTTGTGGCAGATGGCGCAGGCGGCGGTGAAGAGCATTTTGCCCTGAGCGGCGTTTCCGGGCTTCTCGACCTCCGGCACGAGTTTGGCGATGATGGCATCCTTCGCGGCGTTGTTGACCTTGAAGAGGTCGTTCGCGCGTTTGGCGATTTGTTTGTTCGGATGCGAGCGCAGACGTGCGACATCGCCGGGGGCAAAAATCGCGCGGTCGATGCTTCCGGCCTTCACGGCATCGAGCAGGGCTCCGGTGGCCTCGGGGCGTTTGATGATATGCTCAAAAGCTTTGTTAAACTGAGCACCTTTGAGGGTCGGAACCACCTCGTTTAGCTTGTCGAGTTTGTCATCGGCGCGAGCACCGAGGACATCCACTAAAGACCCCTGCAAAGAGTCAGAGGCAGTAGTGTCTGCAAGTGTTGACTTAATGTAAGCATCAACAGCCTCACCTCCCAAGGCTTGGCAGATTTCGATTCGCCGTTCGTCTTTCGATTCGGGTGATTTGAGTTCAGCCAACCAGCCTTCCTGCAAAACACTCATGTCTCCGTTAAGATGGTCATCGCTTTCCCATGTTTGGGCGAGACGATATGCTGCAAAGCTGGTGCCAGCGGAATTGAGGAGCGTTTGCATCGGCTTCACCAAATTCAGAGGCATTCCCCCAAGCCGAGAAGCATCTGCAGCCATCAAGCTCAGGATGGCGTTCTTGATCGGATCAGCTTTCGCATCGGCATTGGCGCAGGCGGTGATGAGTTTTTCGGCATTCGCGGGCAGTGCGGCGGGAAGAAGAGCGCTGACGAAGTTGGACAGCGACTCCGGAGAAGATGAAGAAAGCGCAGCAGCGATGACTTCGGCGGGTTTGTCAGCAGCGGCGGCGATGAGAGCGCTGCGGGTCCAGTCGTCTTGAGCGGCGGCGAAGTCTTGGAGGAGCTTGTCGGCGTTTGCGGCTTTTTTGGCGGCTTCGTAGGCCCGCAGAGCTTTACTGCCTTGTGCTGGCACCGCTCCACGAGTCACAGTCTCGACTTTTTTCGGAGCCTTCGCCTCCTTGTGCTGCACCTTCCAGATGCGGCCGTAGTAGTGATCGCGGTCGGGGCGGACGGCGGCGTTGGCGGGGCCGTGGGTGGGGCCTCGGGTGTCGTTGTGAATGACGGCCTGATTGCAGAAATCGACGATGTAAAGTGCGCCATCGGGGCCGACACGATTCTCGATGGGGCGGAACCAGAGGTTCTTGCTGCGGATAAACTCGGTCTGCTCGCGACCGGGCTCGCGCTTCGCTTTGTAGGTGACGCCATCGGGCTCGACCATGAAGTGGCTGACGATGTTCAGCGTGGGCTCGGTGGTGAAGTAGCCGTAGTTCCACTTCGCGGGCCAGGCACCGCCTTCATAGATGGCGCAACCGGCGGCGGCGGTGTAGCTGCCGACCTGGTCGATCTGCACATAGGCCTGCTGCTCCCAATGCATGGCGGGATACGTCGGCTCTTTCGGCAGCATGCCGTTCGTGCCCATGACGCCGGGCAGCTTGCCTTTGGCGAGCACATACTCCGGCAGCACGACGTGGATGAAGTGATTGCCGCTCGTGGGCTGTGTGTAGAAAACCTGGCCGTCGCTGGTGATGTCGAGACCCCAGGTGTTGCCGCCGCGGGAGGCGTATTGCTCGAAGGCGCTGCCGTCCGGCTTGAAGCGCACGACACCGGCTCCGATGGGGCCGAAACCCTTGCTGCCATCGCCGGACTTCACGTCATCGCTCGAATAGCCGTGCGTGGCATAAACCCAGCCGTCGAGGCCCCAGCGCATGTTGTTGATGACGGCGTGCGTGTCGCGATTGCCGAGGTTGGTGTAGAGCTTCGTGCGCTTGTCTGCCTTGTCGTCGCCGTTCGTGTCCTCGAAGAACCAGACATCGGGCGCGGCGCAGACAATGATGCCGTTTTTGTAAAACACGCTGCTGGTGGCCAGCTCGATCTCGTCGGCAAAGACGGTTTTTTTGTCCATGACGCCGTCGCCATTCGTGTCGGAGAGGATGGAGACGCAATCGAGCGGTTTGCGGTCGTAGTGGCCGGGCTGGTTGGCACCGCTGTCTTTCCACGCGTCCACATTTGATTGGCGGAGGCCGTTCGGATACTCGGGCGTCTCGACGACCCACAGGCGGCCTTTTTCATCCCAGTCGATGTTCATGGGTTTATTGATCAGCGGCTCGGCGGCGACAAGGCTCAAATTGAACTCCGGATGCACTTCGAGCGCCTTCGGAAGCTCCTGTGGGCTGGGGCAGCCGCCCTCGACGTAGCGCAGCGCATCGCCCAGCTCGGTGGGTTTGCAGAGTTCGTCGATGTTCTCGCGCTTTCCGGCCCAAGCGATGCCGCGCAGGATCAGGGTGCGGATGCCGTTGTGACTGAAGTTGCGATGGTAATGGCCCGGGATGCAGGTGAAGGCGCGATACTTTTCCTTCTCATAAGTCCACACCTGCGGCTGGATGTCGTAGATGTTCACGGCCTTCTTTTTCGCGACGGCCTCGGCGGCGCGGGCTTGGGCTTCTTTGTTGCCGCCTTTGAGCTGCGGGGTGTTCGGCGTGTAGGCGGCAGCGAGGATCTTGGCCTCGGGCAGCAAATCCATGTCGTAGTAGATCTCGTCGTCGATGTCGAAGTTGCTGATGTCCTTCGTGATCGAGTTGTCGTGATCGGTGAAGTAGAGGCTCATCGGGGCCTCCAGCCACTTCGTCTGCCCAAAGTGCCACGAGCCGCCGATGATGGTCTTGAACCAATCGTGGTCCTTCGACACCGCCGCCGCGTGAATCGTCACGATACCACCGCCACGGGCGAGGAACTCCATCAAATTCTTCCGCTCATCGCCGATCTTGATGTTTCCAGCCTCCTGGGCGTGGAGGATGAGCACGTCGGTCTTGTCGAGCTGCTCCTTCGTCGGGAATTCCATGCCACCCTCGCACTTGGCGCCGCGTTCATTGAGCATGGGCACCCATTCCTTGAAAAACTGCGGGAAATCATGCGCACCGGGACCGTGGGATTTTTTGCCAGCGCGGATGAAGACACGCAGCGGCTCCGCCGCGAATGACGAATGAGGAATGGCGAATGACGAAGCCAGGGCAAGGCTAAGGAGGAGGCGTTTCATGGTTGGCACGATGGTAGGCAGAACCAACGCCCTCTGTGAAGCCCGTTTTCGCACGGCGCACTATCGGAAATGCACATGTGGCAGTTTCAAGCGCAGGCAAATAGCCTGGGCATATTCGTCGCAGCGGCGGGGTCGAGCGGAGGAAAGATAGATGTGGACGCCTACGGAACACGCGGAATGACACGGAAAGAATGAGTTTGAGGCGGCTCTGAATCTGATGCCGCGTGTTCCGTAGGCCGTGTCTCTCAGTTCCTCTGCCTCTTAGCGGTGAAATCGAGGATACTGGGGCCTGCGATGCGGGTATGTCGGCCTACATGAGGCGGAGGTGGCTGTCGAGCTGGCAGCGCTCAGTTCGCGGAGACCTTGAGGCCGATGCTTTTGTAGCCCTCGACGATCTCCTCCGCGATCTGCGAGTAGCTGCGGTCATCCAAGAGAAGCTTGAGGTGCTTGAAAGGGCCGGTCTCGGGCTTCATGTCCGGCGGGGGAAAGCTGGTGGGGTAGGTGAAGCTGCCGTCGTGACTGCGTTTGACGCGGGGATCTTTGAAAAAGGTGCGCAGCGCCTCGGTCTCGTTATGCACGGCGTCGAGGAACTTCATGAAGCGCAGGCCTTGCGGCAGTTTTTTGGCTCCGCCCTGGCCGTCGAGGTGGCAGAAGAAATAGAGGATCAACACGGAGCGGAAGTAGAGCTCGCCCATGGCCCGGTTGGAGGAGTCGGCGATGCCAGACCACTGGCCGCGGTTCATGGTCATGTGAGTCTCCAGATTGCCGATGCTGGCGCTATAGCCGCGCTTGATCATCTCCTGGATGTGATCCCGCAACCCAGACTTGTGGGAGTCAGCGCGGAAGGTGCCGACGTTGTAGGGGATCATCTCGGTGTATTCGGCGGTGCCCTCAATGACCCAGACGGGTAGGAAGGGCAGGTAGTCGTGCATCAACTGATGCGTGATCTCGTGGATGAGGGTGCCGCCATCGTAGTCGGCGTCTTTGGCGTAGGTCTTGCCGAGGAGCTTGAGGCCGATGCTGGGGAAGGGCACCTTGAAGATTTTGTCTCCGGTCATGTAGACACCGCCGGAGTTTGGCGGGCCACCGGCGGCGATGTAATCGTTCCGTGTCTCGTAAAGCGCGGCTTGGTAGCGCTCCATGCCTTCTGGCGGGCGGCAGACGACGCCCCAGGGCAGGTCGGTGATGAGTTTCCGGGTGGACTCGAAGGTGCGGGCGACTTCCTTCATCACGCTGCCGGCCAGTTTTGCCTGGGAGGTGAACTCGAAGGCCTCGGAACGGTACACAAACTTCCGCGCCGGAGCGGATTCCTCCACTGGCTGGATTTCAATGGAGCCGGACGGCACGATGACATTCTGCGGCCAGACACGTTTTTCGACCGGAACACGATCACTCGTTGGCTCGTTGGCTTTGGCAGCCAAGGACGCGGGCGGCTGAGATGTGGCCTGGCTTTTCGCAAAGGCCTGATCCTCGGCGCTGAGGCGCGTGAGGGCGATCTGATGCTCCTTGCCGTCCGCCATGCGTACGGTGACGTTTTCGGGCGTGGCGCTGACGAAGGCAGCCTGAATGATGCGGCCCTGCGTGTCCTTCCACGGACGCATGGCGGCCTCCTGCGCAGACGCGACCGCCACAAGGGCAAGCAAAGCGACGAAGGCGCGGCGGGTGAAAATTCTCATAACCGCACGGGAATATCACGCGGCGTGAATTTAGGCAAGAAAGCTCTGCGATGAAGCCCGACGTGCGGCGTGGCCCGTGTTCTGCTTGGCAAACCGCTGATGACGGCGTCTGTTGTGCGTCCGACTGCCTTTTCCAATGGTTCCCACTACCCCTCATTCATCCTGCGCCCTGCTGCATGTTTTTAACCGCTACCTCTTCCGTGGCGGCGAAGAAATGATCGTGGGGCAGATCCACGAAGATCTTGGTGCCACGCATCCCATGACTTGGTGTGGTTTTGAAAGCGCGGAATGGACTGGTGAGAAGGCTCCGTCGAAGTTTCAGCAGGCAGCGCGGCTGTTCTACAATCGCGAGGCACGCGAGCGATTTGAGACAGCGCTGGATGCGAGCGGTGCCCAGGCGGCGGTGTTTCACAATCTTCACCCGGTGGGCTCGGCAGCGCTGTATCATTCGGCGTTGCAACGCGACCTGCCGGTCGTCCAGTTTCTGCACAACTACCGCCCGTTCTCTGTCGGTGGGACGTTGCAGGTGAAGGGCCGTCTGCTGCCAGACGCGTTGTACGGCAGTTACTGGCACGAGATTTTCGCCGGGGCGTGGCAGAACTCGGTGGTGAAGAGCGCCCTGTTTGCGGTGATGCTGAAGATGCTGCACCGCAGCGGGTGGTTGCAGAGCGTGAAGGCGTGGATCGCTGTGTCGGACTTCATGCGGCAGAAAATTGTCGATGCCGGGGCGCTGCCTGCCTCACGCATCCACACATTGCGGCATGCTTGGCACGCCATGCCGAGCGCACCTGAGGCGGAGGACGCGGGCTACTATTTGTTTCTCGGACGGCTGACGGAAACGAAGGGCATCACCACGCTACTGGATGCGTGGGATGTGCTGCGCGGAAAGCTAGGTGACCGCACGCCGCTGCTGCACATCGCGGGCGAGGGGCCGCTGGAGCAGGTGGTGCAGCTTCGCATGCGGACAAACCCGTACATCGGTTTTCTCGGCCAGACCGGCGGTGAGACGAAGCGCGAGGCCCTGCGGCGCTGCCGGGCGGTGATCGTGCCGTCCACCTGGTGGGAGCCGCTAGGTCTCGTGGTGTATGAGGCGTATGATTATGGCAAGCCCGTGCTAGGGGCCAAGTCCGGCGGATTGACCGAAATCGTGCAGCATGGCGTCACAGGTCTTCAGCATGAGCCAGGGAGCGTGAACGGCCTCGTGAATGATGTGCTGGAGATGGAGGCCAAGCCCGCCACCGCACGTCAAGCCATCGGACATGCCGGCCGCCAATGGCTCTTGCGGGAGGCTGATCCGCAGGCCTGGATGCGGCGGTTCGAGGGGATTCTGGCAGGTGCGATGCGGACGGAAGGCTGAAGTTGGCTGTTCCGGCAACCATGGCAAACAACAGCCAACCATTGCCAACTACCGCAAACCTCCCCCCTCAATGCATGATCGTCACCCGAGTGCCGACGCTGGCGTGCTGATAGATCGTTTCGGCCATGTCACGCGGCAGGCGGATGCAGCCGTGGGACGCGGGTGATCCAGGACGCGGGATCGCCCCGGCGTGCATGCCCACACCGTAGTTGGTGATGCGCATCCAGTAGGGCATTTTGGCACCGACAAAGCGTCCTCCCGGAGGAACACGCGAGACGCCAGCGGTCGCGTTGCTGTTCACCACATTCCCGTTGCGGTCAAAGATCATGCCATAGCGGTTGGAGCGCTTGTCCACGATCTTTTCCGTGATGCGGAAGGTGCCCGTGGGCGAGGCAAAGCCGCTGCGCCCAGAAGCCACATAGGTCCAGCCGACATTCTGGCCGCCTTTGAAAAGATAAGCCTTCTGCTCGCTCAGGTCGATGTTTACACTCAGTGGGCCAGGAGTGCCGCTGCCATGCCAGACATAGAGCGGCGGCTGGGAGGCGACAGCGGGCATGACCAGCAAAGGACGACGCACCAACTCACGACGTGAGGAGAGCAGCGTCATGTCTGGCAGTGTGCATTGACTGAAAAGAAGCGCTCCAAGAGCAAGGGTGGCGAGGCGCAGGGTTTTCATGAGAGCTTGGATTTTAGAAGCATGATCCGCGCCTGCGCAACCCAACAGCTAGAGCCAGTGAATGGATTTTATTTTCACTGGCTTCGCTGATTCCAGTAAATCTTGAGATTCTTACTGCGGCGACCCGCGCCGATGATCTCCAGATCACGATCCCCATCCAAATCCGCGCAAACAGCATCCTCGCAGGCCATCCCGCCGTCGTCGATGAAAGCATTCTTCCAGCCGCTGCCGTCCTCCTTCGTCGTCCAGAACAGCTTCACCCCCACCTTGCCGATCTTCTGTTGTGCACGCCAGCCGACGACGATCTGGCGGTTGTTCAAGCCGAGCAGATCATGAGTGGCGATAGCATGACCATCGACAAGATCGCTCGTGAGCACCCGGCGCTGCCAAGGGCCGTTTTTCGGACCGTCGGAGGGTGGGGTGTAAATCACAAGCTCGTGGCCATGCATCGGCTCGATCGTTGCCACATAAGGCTGGCCGCCAGCGAAGGCACCGTAGCGCACTTCGCCCGCGCCTTGCAGCTCGGTGGAGTCCTTCGGATGCTGCGCGATCCACTGCTCTTTCCAGCCGTTGTCGGTTTGGTCGAGGCGCACGACACCTTCACGTCCACAGATCAGCAGGCTCTCCGCCTGGGTGCCGGGCGCGGGGATGATGTCGAGGTTGTGCGTCTTGTGCATCGTGCCCTGCACCAACGTGGTGTTCCATTCTTTGCGCGGATCATCCGGCATGTGGTAGGCCAGCGTGCGCACACCGGCTCCTTCGCCGTTCTTGTCATTGCCCCGGCCATGCAGTGGCACCACCACGAGGTCATGACGGCCAGCGCGGTTGCGCACCCACTTCATGCGGTGGGTCGTCGGCTCATGCGTGAGTTTCACCGGCTCCCACTTCTGCGTTCGGTCGGCTGGTGGGATCAAATAAAACACCGCGCCGCTGCCAACCGTGTCGCCAGGGTTCCACTCCGCGCCCACGGCGATCTCGCACTTGCCGTCGCCGTCGATGTCGCGTGCGGCGAGGCAGACGTGGTCCTTTTCGGTCAGTTTGTCCGTGATGATGTGCTTCTTCCACGTCGGATTTTCATACCAGACGATCGCGTTGCTGTCAGCCAGCAGGATGTCCGTCTGCCGGTCGCCGTTCACATCCGCCACAGCAAGGCCGTAGCCGATGCCGACCTCGCCGTCGATCAACTGCTCTTTAAACTCAGGCGACTGTGCCAGGGAGAGGATGGCGGTGGCGAAAAAGGCGAAAGGGAGGATTTTTTTCATTCGAGTGCAGCCTAGGCGAAAGCCACCCGGTGAATCAAGCCCTCAAACCAGCCGGGACCGGCGTGAAGTGGAAGCAGATTGCAATGCCGCCCAAACTCTGGCACAAGCCCTGCTATTACTTATCGCCATGTCGTCCCTGTTTAACGACTACCAACCAGGTAGCTTTTTTGATGAGATGTTTTCCACCCCGGATGCCGCCCGGGAGCATTACGCCGGAATCATGGGCAGCATCGGCACGCTGACACCTCCGGAATATGCCGCGCGTCAGCGCACTGCCGACGCCGTCTTCCTCCGGCAGGGGGTGACCTTCACGGTTTATGGCGATGACCAGGGCACGGAGCGCATCTTCCCCTTCGACCTGATGCCGCGCATCATTCCCCACAAGGAATGGGAGCGCGTCGAGTCCGGCCTGATCCAACGCATCACCGCGCTGAACATGTTTTTGGACGACGTCTATCACGGCCAGAAAATCATCAACGACGGCATCGTTCCTCGTGAACTCGTCGAGTCCGCTTCGCACTTCCGCCCGGAGTTCATGGGCGTCAAAGTCCCGCATGGCATCTACATCCACATCTGCGGCACCGACCTCGTGCGGGATGGCAAGGGCGACTATTATGTGCTGGAGGACAACGGCCGCTGCCCCTCCGGAGCGTCCTACATGCTGGAGAACCGCAACGCGATGAAGCGCACCTTCCCCGGCCTGCTGCAAAGCCTGCCGGTGCGCCCGGTGGACGCCTACGGCTCGATGCTGCGCGAAACTTTGGCCCACCTCGCCCCGCCTAGCGTCATCGACCCGAACATCGTCGTGCTCACGCCCGGGGTCTTCAACAGCGCTTACTTTGAGCACTGCTATTTGGCGAAACAAATGGGCGTGCCCATCGTCGAAGGCCGCGATTTGGTGCTGAAGAACGACCGCATCTTCATGCGCACCACCAAAGGCCTGAAGCAGGTGCATGTGATCTACCGCCGCATTGACGACGACTTCCTCGATCCGCTCGTATTCCGCAAAGACTCGCTGCTCGGCGTCCCCGGCCTCGTGAAAGCCTACCAGAGCGGCCATGTGGCGCTGGCAAACTCCATCGGCACCGGCGTGGCGGATGACAAGGCCGTCTATGCCTTGGTGCCGAAGATGATCAAATACTACCTCGATCAGGACCCCATCCTGCCAAACGTGCCCACCTACCTCGGTGTCGATCCCAAGGAGTGCGAGTACATCCTCGCCAACCTGCCGAATCTCGTCGTGAAAGCCGTGAACGAGTCTGGCGGTTACGGCATGCTCATGGGGCCACATTCCACCAAAGAGGAGCAGGAAAAATTCGCCGAGCGCATCCGTGCCAATCCACGCAACTACATCGCGCAGCCCGTGCTTCAGCTCTCGCGCCATCCCGTGTTCCAGGGAGATCACTTTGAAGGCCGCCACATCGACCTGCGGCCCTATGTGCTCTATGGCGACCGCATTCACGTCGTCCCCGGTGGCCTGACCCGTGTGGCACTCAAAAAAGGCTCCCTCGTCGTCAATTCCAGCCAGGGTGGTGGTAGCAAAGACACCTGGGTGCTGTGGGACGACCAGGAATGACCCTGCGAAGCAGGGAATGACGAAACCAGAATGACGAATGAAACCCGAAGCCCGAATGACCTCTTGCAAGTCCCCTGACTCCCGAAGCCCTCGATTCAACATTCGAGC
>JBIKYB010000050.1:0-22830 GCA_044355475.1 Prosthecobacter sp. | reverse complement strand
CCGAAGACGATGTGTGGAGCTACCTCATGTATCCCGATGTCTTCCTGAAGTTCGCCGACTTCCGCAAGACCTACGGCGACGTCGCCGCCCTGCCCACGCCCGCCTATTACTACGGCCTGCAGGACAAAGAAGAGATCCACATCAGCCTCGAAGAAGGCAAGACCCTCTTCGTCCGCCTCCTCAACATGACCGAGGCCGACGCCAACGGCCAGCAGACCGCCATCTTCGAGCTCAACGGCTACCCACGCCACACCACGGTCACCAACAAGCTACTCGCCAAAAACGCCGTCACCAAAACCAAAGCCGATCCCGCCGACGCCACCCAAGTCGGAGCCCCCATGCCCGGCATGGTCGCCAGCATCGCTGTCAGCGTCGGTCAAAAGGTCAAGGAAGGCGAAACCCTGCTCACGCTTGAAGCGATGAAAATGTTCGCCGCCGTCGCCTCACCCGGAGCCGGCACCGTCAGCGAGATCTGCTGCAAAATCGGCGAAAGCGTCGAGAGCAAGGATCTGCTGGTGAGGTTGGTGAAGTAGCCGAGTTCTCCGAATCTCAACCCCCATGGAATTGCCTCGACAAGCCAAGCTCTTCTTGAGTTGCGGACAGAACACCGCTTTTGGCGAGCCTAGGTGGGCGAAAGAGGTTGAGCTTAAGCTGCAAGAGCTAGGCTTTGACGTTTTTTATGCCGTCGAAAAACAGAATGTTCAATCTCTAACGGAAAACATTTTTTCTGAGCTTCGAGAGGCTGACTACTATCTGTTCATCGACTTCACGCGTGAAGAGATTGTTCGCAGATCGACACGAGTAAAGACTACACGATTGAAGGGCCGCAAAGTCTTCCGAGGATCGCTATTCAGTCACCAAGAGTTCGCTATCGCATGCTTCGAAGGCATGGAAATGCTGGCTTTTCGTGAGTATGGCGTTGAGCCATTAACCGGAGTGATTAGCGCCGTCATGGCTAATGCCACTACGTTCCGGCGTCGTTCAGAGCTGGCCGCATTGGTTTACGGGCGTGTTAAGCAGAAAGTTGAGTCGAGGGAATGGTGCACGACCTCACGAAATCGACTCGAGGTTTTTGCGTCGGTAGATAACGGCAACATCGACACTCAAACAGGCCCTGGAGGCGTCAGGCGTGTGTCCCACTACCACATCAATGCCAAGAATCTTCATCACAAGAAGGCTGCTACGAATTGTTTTGCTTACATCGACGAAATCGTAGACGCGAGAACAGGGACTCGCGTTGGTTCTAATTACACATGTGAGCTGAAGTGGGAGGGAACCTTGCTGCAAGGAGTTCGAATTGGTCCCAAAAGCCAAAGAGGGATCGATTCATTTATTGTTGTTCATGGCCATCATGGGCAAGAACTGCACTTCCAGCCGCAGACGGATGCGCAGAATCACGTGAGCGTTTTTCGTCCGGGTGCAGAGTTGTTGGTGACCTATGTTGTGACTAGCGCAGAATTCCCGGCAGCCCGACAGAGATTCATGATCACGTTTACGGGGCTGGATAAGGTCGTTCGCGTTGTTCCTGCCTGAGCGGTAAGATCGGAGGGATGCTAAGCAATCTGGCCATTTTCATTCTCGTGTAGCCGTTCAAGCCCAACGGGCTTGCATCATGCAGCCCAGGAGTGCCGAGCGATAGCGAGCGCTCTCCTAGGAGCCGCACCACCCACGATCCCCGCCGGATCATGAACCTCAACGAGGTTCCGTCACCCGAATGTCCCTGCGGAACCGCATCGCCCGTCATGGAACGCGTTGCGCTGACGGCAAGGGATTGCTGCTGGTCAGCGGCTGCGGCTTAGAGAGCGCTCCAGGGCCGCCTGCTCATCCATGGCCTCATCAAGCGCGAGATCGTTTTCCAGTTGAGCCTGCTCGTCCATGGACGCATCGAGCGCGGCGTCGTTTTCGTCTTGAACGGTGGTGCAGCTGTTGAGCGTCGCGAGGGCCAGAACGAGGGAGAGGAGGAGTGAGGTTTTGCGCATGAGATGCGGGGTGTGGAAGGACACGCCGCCCTTAGCCTGTCACAGACAGATTCGTCAAAAGCAATCTGGTGACGCTGGATGATTTCAGCGTCATTCCAAGACTCAGAACCCACTCCAAAGGATCGGTGCAGTGCCGAGCTTGACGAATGAGTCCGGCGAAAGTCCTTTATGTCTTATCTGGCTTCTTTGCTGAACGTTACGGCAATTTGGCTTGTCTCTGCTGCTCGCTCGTCCTCACCTCATCCTATGAAACACCGTCTGTTCTCTCTTTTCGCTCTTTTCACCGGCTTTGCGACACTGCTGCCAGCTCAAAATACGGCGGACATTCCTGGCTCCAAGGACCCTGCTGGCCTGAAGCGCTATGAGGGCACACGCACCACGTTTTATGAGGAGAAAGCCTTCGACAGCTACACGCTGCCTCTGGGCAAGCTGACGAAGAAGCCGAACGTGAACATTTTTGCCAAAAGCCTGACGCTGGAGGGCAAGGTGACGAAGGTGACCTACATCAGCAATGATCCTCAGCGCACGGCTTTGGAGGTCTTTAGAAACTACCAGAGCGAACTCGCTGCGGGTGGCTGGGAGACGCTGTGGGATGGCACGGGCGAGGAACTGAGCGCTGGCAAAGGTCTTCTGTTTCACTCGCTCTTTGGAGACCGGCCCGGTGGCACATTTGCCATCAGTCACCCAGGTGCTCGCTACCTCGCCGCGAAGAAAGGCGGCGCTCATCTGGCGCTGTTCGTGGCGAATTACAAAGCGGGTCAGGTCATGCCCAAGACATTGCAGCCCAAATCAGGCGTGCCTGTGATCGCGGTCGATCTGATCGAGACGAAAGCCATGGAGGAGAAGATGGTGCTAGTGAAAGCCGAAGAAATGGCCTCGGGGATCCTTCAGCAGGGTTCGGTGAACCTCTACGGCTTCCATTTTGACACCGGCTCCGCCACCCTGAAGCCGGAATCCGATGCCACGCTGGATGAAGTGGCGAAGCTGCTGAAGTCCGACTCAGCGCTGCGCCTGCTCGTCGTCGGCCACACGGACAACGTGGGCAAGTTTGAAGGAAACATCGAGCTCTCCCAAAACCGCGCGGCATCCGTCGTCGCCGCGCTGAGCAAACGCGTTCCATCCGCTGCTTCACGACTCACGCCCTGCGGTGTGGGCTACCAGTGCCCGATCTCTAGCAACAGCAGCGAAGAAGGTCGTGCGAAGAATCGCCGCGTGGCCCTGGTGAAGGTGGAGAACTAACAGGACACGCATCAGTCCAGCCGCCATGTCGCCTGCCGCAGCACGGCCAGTTTCGGCTCTGTCATTTTTTCATACCACACACTGAGCAGCATGCCGTCTGGCAGCTCCACCGTGCTTGGGTAGCCGAGATCACCACCGATTCCGTCACCCGAAAGAATCATCGCCTCGCCCCAGGTCTGGCCGTTGTCCGAGCTGATGCGCGCCTGGTTTCCGTAAGGCTTGCGGCGGTGGCCGTAGGTCATGACGAGGCGGCCGTCCCGCAGCCGCAGCAGATGCGAAGGCAGGCCCCAGACGCCGATGGAATGTGGCTCGCTCCATGTTTTGCCGCCGTCTTTTGACTCGGACTGGAGCGTCTCGCCTTTGCTCGCGTCGTTGTGATTGCGAATCTGCGCGATGAGCGTGCCATCAGCGGCCTCGATCACATGCAACTCGTGGTAACCACGCACCGCGCTGTCTCCCTGCCGTGTGGGAATATCGGCCAGCCATTGCCAAGTGAGTCCGTCGTCCTTCGACTCGGCCACGCCGATCTTCTTCTCCGCCGTCCACAGTTGTTTCCCGGCATAGAGGAGGCGACCGTCTTTGAGCTGAACTGGCCCATGCGGGCTATTCACGACGGTTGGAATCGGTTTTGACCAAGTTTCGCCTCCGTCCGTGGAACGCAGCACCCATTCACCGAGCTGGGCCTGACGTTCGGCATCGCTGAGCTTCTCATGCGCGGCTTTCCAGCGTGCATAGCGCTCCGCAGGCATCGCCTTTGACACCCAGCCCTGCGGTGTGAGCTCGGCCATCGCCGTGGCCTTTTTGTAGGAGTCCTCGTAGGCCAGTGAGGTGAAGGTGGTGACCAGCAGCGTGCCTTTCGCGGTTTCCAGCATGCCTGAGTCACGATCATCAATCGGCCCATCGTAAATCACCTGCGGTGCGGACCAAGTGCCGCCGTGGTCGCTCGATTTCATGGCCACCACTTTCCCAAAAGGGCAGACATGCGCCTCACGCCCGCCGGAACAGGTCACCCATAGCTCGCCATTCGCACGCTGCGCGACCGTCGGCCAGCCATGATAAAACTCCGGCTGCTGTGAGATGATCTTTGTATCAATGATTTTCGCCAGAGGGGCGGCCCCTCGGGCGATGAATGGGAGTGCAAGGGCGGTGGTGGCGAGAAAACGGCGGCGGTTGGTCATGGTGCTGCAGACTACGCCCTCGCAGCGTGGACTTTAGCAGGTGACCCCGAGGTAACGAGGAAGAAGCCTTCTCTATCCGGCATCATGGCTGAATGGTACGTATTTTCGACTCAAGCGGTGGGCAGACATGGCATGGACCAAGTCTTCATGAACCCGTCTGCGGCTGATTGCGTGCGGCATCTTCAGCGGCGCGTTGCGCTGCCTCTGCCGCTCTTTGAGCCGCTTCTTGGGCGGCACGTTGGGCAGCCTCCGCAGCAGCGCGCTGGGCTTCTTCCTGGGCACGGCGCATCTGCTCCTCAGCGGCACGGCGGGCCTGTTCCTCAGCCTGACGCTGTGCCATCTCCTGCTGCTGGCGCATCTGCTCCTCGGCGGCGCGGCGGGCTTGCTCCTCGGCTTGTTGACGGGCCATTTCTTGCGCACGGCGCTCGGCTTCTTCCTGAGCGCGACGCATCTCGACCTCAGCCTGACGGCGGGCCAGCTCCTCCGCCTCACGCTGGGCCATTTCCTGGGCGCGGCGGGCAGCTTCCTCCTGCTGAAGTTGCATCGCGACAGCTTCGGCTTGTTGACGAGCACGTTCCGCTTCAGCGGCGGCCTGGGCTTGCTCTGCGGCCCTATTTTCGGCCATATCCCGTTGCTGTGCGGCAAGCTCCTCTTGTTGGCGTTGCTGCATGGCATTTGCCTCGGCCTGCTGGCGGGCGCGTTCAGTCTCGGCAGCGGCCAATGCTTGATCAGCCGCAGCTTTTTCCGACATGGCACGTTGTTGGGCGGCAAGCTCCTCCTGCTGACGCTGTTGCATGGCCGTCGCTTCGGCCTGCTGGCGGACACGTTCAGTCTCGGCAGCGATCTGAGCTTGTTTGGTCGTCATTTTCTCCGCCGCAGCTTTCTGCTGGGCGGCGAGTTCTTCCTGCTGACGCTGCTGCATGGCGGCTGCTTCAGCCTGCATGCGTGTTTTTTCGGCTTCTGCTGCCACCGCTTGCTCCACTGCCATGTTTTCGGCAGCGGCAGGCTGCTGGGCGGGTGGTTCGTTCTGTTGCGGAACTGGCGTTGCCGTCACAGCGGGCATGGTTTGCAACACGGGTGGCTGAGAGGAGGGAATTTCGACGGGAACGACCGAAACGGTGGGCCGTGTGGCTTCCACGGTAACGGTTGGAGCTGGAATCACAGGCTCCGCAGGCATCACCACGGTAGTTGGAGGCGTTTTTTCTGGCTCTGCCGCTGTGACCACGGGAGGAGTCGATGGGGCTGTGGCCGCTGGCTGATCCACCACTGCGGGCACTATGGCGGGCGGGGTGGATGTGACGCTGGTTTCTACGGCTGCGACGGGGGCCGCAGGCTGAGTCATCGGCTTGTCCTCAATCGGCATAGCAGGACGCACGGTTTCCGAAGAGGCTGGCTCGACCACTGGCGCACCGACCACGATGGCAGGCGTTTCCACAGGCTGGGCAACGATGAGCGGCGCAGTTGTTTCGATCACAGCCACAGGCTGCTGCACGGTGGCGGTGAGCTTTTCTGCGGCGATGGTTTCACGAATCTCGGTCGCGACGCGCTGCGGGATGCCTTCAAAGGCATCCACACGTCTTGGTTTTTCGACGCGTTCGGCCATTTGAGGACGCATGGCAGGTGCGTCGGCTCTCAGCAGCGGGAGTTCGACCATGACCGGCTGTGCCAAGGCCTCAGGGCGGCGATGGCCGGGGCGTGATCTTGGAATCTC
Organism: Prosthecobacter sp.; assembly: GCA_044355475.1. Lineage (GTDB taxonomy): Bacteria > Verrucomicrobiota > Verrucomicrobiia > Verrucomicrobiales > Verrucomicrobiaceae > Prosthecobacter. The sequence continues at coordinate 16,723 of JBIKYB010000050.1, read as the reverse complement.
ACTGGCCGCAATCGACTGCAGCTGGATCTGGGGCACGGGACGGGCGCAATCCCGTTCCATCTGGGCACGCGGCGGGCCACCGTGATGCTGAAACATGCCGCGACGGGGCTGGTCGTCGCAGCGGACGATTTGAGTGACGTTCACGCTGCTCTGGAAGATCGTCGTGTTTTGCGTCACAGGGGCGCAGTAGGTGGTGTAGCTCGGCTGCACGAAATGATTCGTGGTGATGAAGGTGTAGCTGGATGGGCCGAGGTTGTACTGCGTGTCGCAGTCACGATACACACCGCTGATGGACCCACGATCCGGTGGCAGCGGTGCCCAGCCGACGTGATCGCGGCTCTGACGCCAGGAAACCCAGGCGGGTGCCCATTCGCTGCCGGGCACCCAGACCCAGCCGTGGCGCGAGAGATTCACCCAGCGGCCATAGTGATAGGTGGCCCAGCCAAAGGGTTCGTTGGACTGCCAGGTCCAGCCCATGGACGACCACACCCAGCAGCCATCCACATACGGCCGCCAGCGCGCCGTGGTGAGGGTGGGCCGCCAGCAGTAACCGTAGCCGCTCACATCCATCCAGCGGCCATAGGGGGCGAGCTGATCATAAAAAAGCGAGTGATCACGCGGGGCTGAAACCTGCGGTGTCACGTTCACACGAGGCGTGGTAGCGAGGCGCTGCGTGACGGCCTGGCTTTGCTGCCGCGCGGTGTCTGCCTGCGCCCGCAGAGATTCGTTCTGCTGCTTCAATGCCTCCAAAGAACCGCGCAGCTCGGCATTCTCACGATCCTTGAGCGCCTGCTCCATCTCGGCGAGCTGCTTGTCCATCAGTGCGGTCTTCGTCTCGATCTCCAACGCCTGGCGCTGCAAGGCATCGCGGGCCTCAGCGAGTTGGCTCTCGGTAGCGGCATTGTAGGGCGAGGCCTCAGTGACCGCACTGATGGCGGGCGGCACCGGCTTTTCACAACTGGCCAGGGGAAGAAACGCGGTGACAGCGAAGAGGGAGCGGAAGCGGGCATTCATGAGCGTGGAGTCCTGTCTGACGCCGCCAAGGAAGATGTATTCACCCGGTTCCTACTTCTTCCGCTTCACCACCTGCTGCGTCTGCCTTGTTTTGAGCATCAAATCAGCCCCGAGGACGCCGCTGAAGTGGCTCAGTGGATAAAGAATGCTGCGGCGGCCGATGATGCTGCCGGGGCTGATCACGCTGTTACAGCCGATCTCGGCGTAATCGCCGACGATGGCACCGAATTTCCGCAGGCCGGTCGGCAGGATGTCCGTGTCGGTCTTGACGGTGACTTCGAGGCGGTCCAGCCGCACGTTGGAAAGGATCACACCTGCGGCCAGATGCGCCTTGTGGCCGAGGATGGAGTCGCCCACGTAGTTGTAATGCGGCACCTCACAGCCGTCGAAGATGACGCAGTTCTTGAACTCACACGAGTTTCCGAGCACGCAGCCATCACCTATGATGACGTTCTCGCGGATGTAGCAGCCAGCGCGGAGCTGGCAGTTCCGCCCGATCCAGGCGGGGCCTTTGATCACCACGCCAGGCTCCAGCGTGGTGCCCTCATCAATGAACACATCTTCGCCAATGAACGCCCCCGGCGGCACCTGCGTGCGAATCTCGCGCTGTAGCCGGAATTCGAGGTAGGACTCGATCCGCGTCAGCGCCGCCCACACTGGCGAGTCATCCGGGAACAGGATGCCATGCTTCGTGTGGGTGAGATCGAGGTAGTCGCAGGCGGGGAACACAAGTCAGGTTCAAGGTTCTGAGTTCAAGGTTCAAGGTTGGCGCCTGGCGGTTCGGAACTTTGAACCTGGAACGCGGAACCTGGAACAGGCAATAGCCTACACCGTCATGATCTCCTTCTCCTTCGAGGCCACATGCTGGTCGATCTCGGCGATCTTCTTGTCCGTCATGGTTTGAATTTCCTTCTCCATGCGGTGGAGGTCATCTTCGGTGATGTGGCCGTCCTTCTCGCCCTTTTTGATGGCTTCGAGCGCATCGCGGCGGGCGGAGCGCACGCGCACGCGGGCGTCTTCGCCGAGGGTCTTGCACATTTTCACCATCTGCTCGCGGCGCTCGGTGGTGAGGGACGGAATTGGCAGGCGGATGACTTTCCCCTCGATGCTGCCATTCAGGCCGAGACGCGACTCACGGATCGCGCGGTCGATGTCTTGGAGCGTGGCGGAATCAAACGGCTCGATGCGGATCAGCCGCGCGTCCGGCGTGGTGATCATGGCGAGCTGTTTCAGCTTCATGTGGCTGCCGTAGCTCATCACATGCACATCCATGTTTTCGACCAAGGTGGGGTTGGCTTTGCCGGTGCGCACGGTGGCAAATTCGTGAATGGCGTGCTCGACCGCCTTCGTCATGGCCTCGTCGGCCTCCATCATCGTCAATTCAGGGTCCATATCAGTGTCAGGTTGGGATTTCGCTCAGCCTTTGGCATCCACCAGCGTGCCGAGGTGCTCGCCGACGAGCGCCCGGCGGATGTTGTCCGGCTCGTTCATGCTGAAAACGCCGATGGGCATGTTGTTTTCCATGCAGAGGGAGAAAGCGGTGGAGTCCATCACTTTGAGCTGACGTGTGAGACACTCGTGGAAGCTGATGCGGTCAAACTTCACCGCGTCTGGGTTCTTGGCGGGATCGGAATCGTAGATGCCATCGACCTTCGTCGCCTTGAGCACGATCTCGGCATTGACCTCGCTGGCGCGCAACGCGGCGGTGGTGTCGGTGGAGAAGAACGGATTGCCCGTGCCGGCGGCGAAGATCACCACACGGCCCAGTTCCAGGTGGCGCATGGCTTTGCGGCGCACGAAGGGCTCGGCCACGTTGTCCATCTTGATCGCGCTTTGCACCCGCGAAGGCACGTCCATGGCCTCCAGCATGCTCTGGAGGGCCAGTGAGTTCATCACCGTGGCCAGCATGCCCATGTAATCTGCCGTGGCACGCTCCATGCCCTTGTTGCTGGCCGTCACACCGCGCCAGAAGTTGCCGCCACCCACCACCAGGGCGATTTCGAGGCCGGTCTGATGAGCCGCCTTGATCTGCGCCGCCATGTCCTCGACGATGGGCGGGGAGATGTTGTCCGTACTGCCCGGCTGTCTCAGCGCTTCACCGCTGAGTTTGAGAAGAACACGACGGAATTTTCGAGGAGCGGTGGAATCAGGCATGAAAAGATCAGAGTTGAACCATAAAGCATGAGCGCAGCGGCCTTGCAAAGCCAAATCTGCTGCGGCATCCATCGCGCATGAAAGAAGACCCGACCCTTCCCGCCGACGCACGCTTTGAAACACGCGCCATCCACGTCGGCCAGGACTACCGCAGCGAGACCGGCGCGGTCATCCCGCCGATCTACATGACCTCCACCTTCGAGACCGGCAATCCGACCGGTTTTGACTACACCCGCTCCGGCAATCCGAACTTCCGCAACCTGCAATGCACGCTCGCCAGCCTGGAGAACGCGAAGCATTGCACCGTCTTCGCCAGCGGCCTCAGCGCCATCTCCGCCATCCTGTTTTCTCTCAAAGCAGGCGATGTGATCCTCTCCGAGCAGCAGATCTACGGCTGCACCTACCGCATCTTTGAAAAAGTGCTGCGTCGTTTCGGCGTCACCATCAAATACGCCAACCTCGCCAATGCCTCGAACTACGGCCTCATCGCCCAGCTCAAACCCGCGCTCGTCTGGCTGGAGTCGCCCACCAATCCGCTGCTGAAAATCCTCGACATCAAGGCTCTCAGCGCCGCCGCGCACAGCGTCGGCAGCATCGTCGCCGTGGACAACACCTTCGCCTCCAGCCTGCTCCAGCAGCCGCTCGACCTTGGCGCGGACCTCTCCCTGCTCAGCACCACGAAATACACCAACGGCCACAGCGACAGCCTCGGCGGCGCGGTTTGCACGAACTCCGACGAGTGGCAGGAAAAAATGATCTTCGCGCAGAAGGCCATCGGTTTGCAGCCCAGCCCCTTCGACGCCTGGCTCATCTCCCGTGGCGCGAAAACCGAGGCCGTGCGCATGGAGCGCCATTGCTCGAACGCACTCGAACTCGCGAAGCGGCTGGAGGAGCGCAAGGCACGCAAAGGCCGCAAAAGCGTCCGCAGCGTGAACTACCCCTTCCTAACCAGCCATCCGCAATACAAGCTCGCCAAAAAGCAGATGAAGGCCGGCGGCGGCATGCTCCTCGCCGACTTCGGCCTTAGCTACGCCGACACCCTCGCCTTCATCCGCCGTCTGCGCCTCTTCACGCAGGCCGAAAGCCTCGGCGGCATCGAAAGCCTCGTCGCCCACCCCGCCAGCATGACCCACGCCTCAATCCCGAAGGAAACCCGCGAAACTGCCGGCGTCACCGACGGCCTCGTACGCTTCTCCGTCGGCATCGAGCACGTCGAGGATCTGTGGGCGGATATTGACCGGGCTTTGGCGAAGAAGTAAGGACATGCCCCTCTCTTGATGACCGACCTCTTCAAACACCCTCTCTGCAACGCCGAAGACCTCGGCAAGGCTATCCCTGATCACGAACTCGGCGTATCCGTGTGTCTGCCGTTGTGGAAGCATGTGATCGGCTACGAAGAGGGCGATCAGGAGATCGTTTCAAAGTTCAAATCCGGCTACCCGCGTTTCTGCTGCCCACCAGCCATCACACGGCTGTTTGAAGCTGCGGAAAAGGAATTCGCCGCCGTAGGCGAGCGCTGCCTCGTGTTTCCGCGTGTCGTGCATGCGGAGCGCTGTGTGCAGTTCATCGAAACCGGTCGTGTGATCGAATGGACCGCGCATCAGCTCGGCGTCGCGGTGTTTCCTGCGGACAGCTATGTGAAGGCACGCAAATTCTGGCGCTTCTGCGGCGAATGCGTGAGCACACGGCAGGCTTGCGACGCGCTCGGCGAACACAAGAGCACCGCAAGCATCGAAGAAGGCAAAACAGCGAATCGCATCATCCGCGAACGCATCGCGCACCTCGCCGGACAGCAGCCGGAGGACGTGTTTCTCTTCCCCTCTGGCATGGCGGCGAATTTTGCGGTGCATCGCATGCTCACGCATCTGTCTCCGGGCCGCAAAACCGCGCAGCTCGACTTCCCCTATGTCGATGTGTTGAAGCTGCAGCAGTTCTTCGGCAGCGGCGCGCATTTCCTGCCGCTCATCAACGACAGCGAATACGACGAACTGCGCACGCTGCTGCAAAACGAGCCGCTGGCGGGCCTGTTCTGCGAGGCACCGAGCAATCCGCTGCTGCGCTGCGTCGATTTCGAGCGCTTGCTCGCGATTCGCGCCGAGTCCCAGCCGAGCGCGCCCATCGTCGTCGATGACACCATCTCCACCGTCGCCCATGCCAACGCGCATCGCGTCGCCGATGTCGTCACCACGAGCCTGACGAAGAGTTTTTCCGGCGCGGGCGATGTTCTGGCTGGCAGCGTTGTATTGAATCGTCAATCGCCACATCACGCGGCCTTCTCCGCGTTTTTGACTGCGCACGCCGACCACGAACTCTGGCGCGGCGATGCCGTGGCGCTCGAACTCAACAGCCGCGACTTCACGCAACGCGCCACCACGATGAGCCGCAACGCGCAGGCGCTCGCCGATCATATGCGCACGCATCCAAAGGTGGATCGCGTGTGGCATGCGAAGAGCGAAGGCGGACGCGGCTACGAGTTCATCCGCCGCGAGAACGGCGGTTACGGCTGCCTGTTCTCCTTCACGCTCAAGAACCCCGAGCAAACGAGCGCGAAATTCTACGACGCCTTACGCGTGTGCAAAGGCCCCAGCCTCGGCACGAACTTCACGCTGGCATGTCCCTACACGCTGCTCGCGCACTACGAAGAACTCGACTGGACCGAAAGCGTCGGCGTCAGCCGCTGGCTCATCCGTGTTTCTGCCGGTCTGGAGGAGACGGCGGACTTGATTGCTCGGTTTGATGAAGCGCTGGCGTTGGTTTGATCACTTCCGTGATCGCCACCACCACGAGATGAAGTGTCCCAGCCCGCTGAACTTGAACTTCGGGTCCACCCAACGCTCGATGACATAGAACGCGAAGTAGTAAGCACGGCTGAAACCCCACACGCACAGCACGAGCAGCAACGCCGTGCGCCAGCTCCAATTTTCGATGAGCAGGATGGCCGCTGACATCAGGCCGATAATCAGAAACAGCCAGCCCTTGAGCCACATGGCCTTGGTGGAATGGAGGTCACGCATCATGGCTGGGCGGTTCCCTGTTCTTTGAGTTTCTCTTCAAACATTTTCCAAACTCTCCTGGAGATTCCGTCCGACTCAGTCTCTTGGTCAGGTGGATCTGACGGTGGTTTGATGGCCGGTTTACCGAATGCCAACCATCCCCACCACAAGCCGGTCATAATGCCGAGGATCAAAATCACCGCAGCAGTCCTCCTGATCGCGATCTTCCAAGGATCCGGCACTCCTTCCCGCCTATGCTCTTTCGACCAAAATGGGGCGCAAATCCAGCCGGCGAGAGCCACCAAGATCTGCACGGCGACTTCCAGCAACGCGAGATAGACCGAGACAATCAGCTCCACGAGCAAAACCGTCACAGCTATCAGGCCCTCGAAGATTGCTTCCATAGCGCATCACTTCTTCTCTAACCGCACATAATCGAGGCCGGCCATGTTCGACGGCACGGCATCGGGATTCGGCGGAGCGAGGGTGAAGGTCAGTTTGTGCTCGCCCGCGGTGAGTTCATGCGTGCCCCACTCCTTTTCACCGGTGTGGATGACCTTGGGGCCGTTGTAGCCATCGAAGGAGGACGTCACCGGCTTCCCATCGAGAGCGATGCTCACCACACCGTAGTCCCGCGCCATCGTGAGAGCACCGTAGAGCGTGTACTTGCCCGCTTCTTTGACCGGAATGGCCAGCGTGAGCTTTTGATCCGGCTTGCCGCCGGTCCACCAGAGCTGCGCCGCACCGCTCCACTCGCTGCCGAAGCCGCCCATGCCTTGCCGACCGGTTTTGCCGCCAGTGATTTCGAGCACCTTCATCGTTTCGCCCTCGAGTGCCCCTTCAACCGTACGTTGTTCACGCTTTAGCGTGCCTCCCGCTCCGCTCTGCAAATACTTCACCAGATCGACCACCATCTCCGGCTGCAAAGCATCAAACAGCCCCTCGGGCATCGTGCTGAGCTTCGATACCTCCCGCTTCGCGATGTCCGCCTGGGGCAGGGTGAACTCCACACCGCCCATCATGGCGATCTTCACCGCGGCGGGGTTGGCCTCCTTGATGACGCCGCTCATCACGCGACCGTCCTTCATGGTGAAGAGGTTGAGCTGGTAGGCCTTGCCGATGACGGCGTTCGGATCGAGCACGTTTTCGAGCAGGTAGTTCAAATCGGCGCGATTGCTGCCCGTGATGTCCGGGCCGACGTTTTGACCTTCGCCGAAGAGTTTGTGGCATTGGCCGCAGGTGGCCGTGTAGAGCATCTTGCCCTTCGCGAGGTCGCCCTTGGCCAAAGCGGCGGGTGTGAGCAGCGTTTTGTATTTTTTCGTCCGCTCGCCGAGATCGGCCTTCGGCGCGTTCACATCGCCCCAGGCGGATTTGATGAGCGCGTTGATCTCCGCGTCGTCGAAGGCCGTGAGCTGTCGCACCAAAAACGGCGACAAAGCCGTCGCAGGCACCGTTTTGGCCTCCACGGCCTTCAAGAGCGCTTTCGAGCCTTCCTTGGTCGAAGCGAGCGTGTTCACCGCATCGGGCAATTCGTTCGCGGAGAGCTTCGGAAGGGTCGCGCCGAGGATTTTCGGCGTTTCGGCATCTTTGAGCGAGGCGAGAGCCTGGATGGCCTGTCGGCGAAGGGAGGCCGGTGAGCCGTTGGAGACAATGTTGAGCAGGATTTTGGCCGTGGCGGCATCCTTGGCCTGCAGCAGCACCTTCAAGGCGCTTTCACGCGCCGATGGGTTTGCGGTCGCGAGGGCGAGTTGATCGCGAAAGGGCTTCAAAGCCGCCTCGATGCCCATGTGGGCTTCGAGTTCGAGCAACAAAGTGGTTGCGGCTTGAGCCGCATCCCCGGATTCGGCTAAAGCCGAAGCCACTTTCTCTCGCATCGCCGCCCAATTCGCCGGTTGGGACACTTTGCTGCCGCCGCGAGCCGCCTGCACGACGGCGGTGAGCAAATTCTGCCGCAGCGCTGCGTCCTTCGACTCTGCAGCGAGCTTGAGCAGCCCCTGAATCCCCGCCTCCTCGCCCGCCAGACGGCGATAAATGAACTCCGTGACCTTCGGCATCTTCGACACCTTCGCGAGCTGCAACCCCACCGCCGCATCCGCCGCCACCACCGGCTCGATGCCATACCAGATGAGCAGCGGGATCATCGGATCATCCGCGTCTTCGCCGTGCTTGAGGAGGGCGGTGGCGAGGTCTTTGCGTTGATCTTGTGGGATGCGTTGAAGCGCGGAGGCGAGTTCGCGGCGGACGATGGAAGCTGTCTCTGAAGCTGCCATGCTGCTAAGACGCTGTGCTCTTGCCATCCAATTGTCTTTAATGATCCATTCGTATTCTGTTTTAACCAAATCCATGCTCATTAAGAGTCGAATCGCCAAGACTCGTGTGCGCTCGTCTTGGGACTCAAGCGCAGCGATTTCACGGATGGGAACGATCTTGGGATCTCGGTTCAAATAATAGCCGCTAAGACCGACGCAGTGCTTCAAGAGAAGGGCTTTAGGCGTCGCTTGGGGTATTGCACGAATCAGATGATCGCTTTCCAATTCCTTTGTGTAAAAGGCTCGATCCATCAGCACCCTCCGCGCCATCCGGGAAAACCACTCGTTCTCCGTCTCCACGGCCAGTCGGGCCAGTTTCTCATCCGGTTCCTTCGCGAGATCGAAGGGAGCCTTGGGGAAGTCGGACTTGTCGGACAGGTACGACCTGTCAGAAGTGTGTGGAGGGCCGGCATACGTCACCCGGTAAATCCGCCCATTGCTGCGATCCCAATGCTCCACTGCGCCGCTGCCGCGGTGGCAGATTTGCTGATCGGACCAGTCACTCACATACAGCGCCCCATCCGGGCCGACTTTTTGCGTGACGGGGATGAAGTGCATGTCGTTCGCTCGCATGAAATCGGCGGCGTGCTTGCCGATGTAGCTGCTGCCTTTCACGTCGGTGTAGTTCGCGACGAGGCGATGGCCGTGAAGGTTGCCGAAGAGGAGCTGGTTGCGATAGGTCGGCGGGAAGAGGCTGCTCTGATAAATGGCGAGGCCACAGTGGGCGTGACCGCCACCGAGCGCGTTGGTGTCGTTGTTCATCACGCCTGCGCCGGTCGTTTTGTCGAAGGTGACATCGGGTCGCGGATTGCCGGCGTAGTGCGCGTGGTCGGCGATGGTCTTGATGTCCTCGTAGGTGTGCGCGTTGAAGTGCTGCCCGGCCTGCCGCTGATACCGCCCGCCAGGGACGATGTGGTAGAGATGTGGGATGACGCAGGCGGTGACGAACCACTCGCCATGCTGGTCGTAATCGAGCCCCCACGGATTGCTGGTGCCATGCGCGAAGACCTCAAACTCATGCCGCACGGGATGGTAACGCCACACGCCGGCATTGATGGGCTGCCGCTGATCATCCGGTGTGCCCGGTTTGCCGACGCGGCTGTGCGTGAACACGCCGTGGCAGCCGTACAGCCAGCCGTCCGGGCCCCAGATGAAGGAGTTGAGGGTTTCGTGGGTGTCCTGGGTGCCCCAGCCGTCGAGGAGGATGTGGGCGGTGAAGTTCACCCCAGGCACCTGCGAATAGGACGCATAGGTCTTATAAGTCACATGGGACGCATGTGTCCCATTCAAGGCGTCCGCGCGGTCATCGTGATCGAGATCGGGAATGAACATCAAATACGGCGCGGCACCGACCCAAACGCCGCCGAAGCCGAGCTCGATGCCGCTGACGAGGTTCAGGCCTTCGCAGAAGATTTTCTTCGTCTCGAAGGTGCCGTCGCCGTCCTTGTCTTCGAGGATTTTGATGCGGTCCTGGCCTTTGCCGACCTCGCGGGGCTGCGGGTAGCTATTCCCTTCCACGACCCAGATGCGGCCGCGCTCATCAAACGTGAAGGCGATGGGCTGCACGACATCCGGCTCGGCGGCGATGAGTTCGGCTTTGAAGCCGGTGGGGAGCTGGATGGACTTCAGCGCATCCGCAGGCGACTGGCCTATGGCGTATTCAGCCTGCGGGATGAGGCCGGTGGGATTTTGGAGTGGCGACGACTCGTCGCCTTTCCCGGTTTGGCCGACGACTCGTCGGCCCTCCATGGTCGCCGCAGTTCCATACATCTTCCTCGGGCGAAGCAGCTCCGCCTTGTCCTTGCTGATTTCCTCACGCTGCTGCGTGAGAATGTAAACGCCCGCTTTGTTGCCGACGACGATGTCGGGCAGCGTGTCGCCGTTCACATCGCCGACCTGCACATCGACACCGACGCCGCTTTCGGCATCGACGAGGAGCGGGACGAAATCGACCCCGCCCGTTGCCTCGCGCTTGGTTTGATACCAGTAGATGACGCGGTGGCCGCGCTCGTCGGGGTCGTGGCCGTTGTGCGCCCAGTAGCGCTTGCCGGTGACGATGTCTTGGATGCCATCGCCGTCGATGTCGGCGAGGTGTGCGGCATGTGGCTGGGAGAAGACGATGCCGTAGTCGTTGTCCTGCGGCTGCTCGCTGGCGAGCATGACGCGGGTCCAAGTCGGCTTGTCGGGCGCGGGTTTGTTCTGGAGGAAAACGGCCACGCCGTAGCGATGCGCGGCGAGGGCGGTGAAGACATCGTTCGTGCCGTTGCCATCAAAGTCATAGGCGAACATCTGCGCCCCACCGCCGACTCCGGCAGCGAAGTTGTGTTGCGTGAATGCGTGCATCTTGACGCCACTCGTATCAATAATGCCGGTATTCTCCCACCAGCGCCGAGCCTCAAGCAGATCCATCTTCCCATCTCCATTCACGTCACCGACGCCGAGGCCGTGAGTGAATCTTCCCATCTTCAGATCTTCGCTGCAATACACGAAGCTCCATTTGTCAGTGGGCTTAGTCCAGTTGGGCTCGAAGTAGCCTAGCCTGCCGCCAGTGCTGCACACGATCTCCGGTTTGCCATCGCCGGTGATGTCGGTGAAGACGGGCGATTCGTTGTCCACCACGTCGGCGACGATGTGCATGGGCCAATACGTAGAACGAGTTTTCGAACTCGTTCCCTCCTCCTGAACGAGATGGAAATCTCGTTCTACGTTCAGATACAGCCGCGCTTCCTTGCCGGGGAAGCCAAGGATCAGGATGTCGTTCTTCTGGTCAGCGTTGAAGTCGTGGATGTAGGCGAAGAAGTTGTCGGAGTAGCCATTGATGCTGAAAATCTTCGGCTCGTAGTAGGCGTGCTTTTTCTCGAAGGCCGGCCCTTCCCACCAAAACGGCCCCGCAACAACGTCTGCTTTGCCATCGCCATTGATGTCGCCGATGGCGGCACCCTCGGAGTAAAAATCGCCATGGAGCTGCTGGCGCTTCCAGGTGATATGCGTGGCGGCGTGCAGGCTGGAGGCGGCAAGGAGAGCGAAAAGGAAACTTTTCATGGCTGGTTGAAAACCAACGCTATCAGAAAGCGGCGCTGGCAGACAAGTTTTATGAGCCATCGGCCAACCTGCTGTTTATTCTGGCCCATGCCGCCCATCTTCATCCTGAACGAAGAATCCATCCAGCCCGCCCAGACCGTGTTCAAATCGGGCGAGGGCGCGGAGGTGCAGTTTCTCGGCACAGTGCGCGATCAGGAGGACGGCAAAACGATCCGCGGCATCGACTACACCGCGTATCGACCGATGGCGGAAAAGATGCTGCAGGAGCTCGTCGAACGCGGTGAACGCGAGCACGGCCCGCATCGGGTCTTCATCCAGCATCGCCTCGGTTTCGTCGCCGCTGAGCAGCCGAGCATCATCATCAAGGTGCGCACCAAGCACAGCGCGGAGGCCTTCGACCTCTGCCGCTGGTATCTGAAGGAAATCAAAACCTGTGTGCCGATCTGGAAGCGCGCGGTGTTTGTGGACCAGGGCTGATTCGGAGGTCACACCGCGAGAGACGGAGTTCTGAGGCGCTCAAAATCAGAACTGTTGCAGGTGAGGCTCTGAAAACCTACGCAGGAGCGGCCAATTGAATCTTTTCACCAGGAGGAGGATCGGAGCGCGGACGCCCTCGTCCGCCGAAATCTGGCTTGCGCCTTGTCGGTGGGGCTGGATAGGCTGTATCGCATGCCAAGGAGATCCATCTTTTATGCATTGCTCTGCTCGATGCTTCTGGCTTCCGCTGCCAGAGGTGAAGAAAAAGCACTCTTGCCGCCCGTCACAACCCTGACGAGCATGGATGTGCTCGATAACCGGTACAAGATCGAAACGGGCGACGTGTTGTTTATTAAAATCGAGACGGACAAGCAACACCAGTATGACGAATTGGTATCGGCTAGCGGCGAGGTTAAAGTGCCTAACTTCGGCCAGATGAAGGCAGTCGGCATGACCCCAAAAGCTCTTGCCTTCCGAATTAAAGCTAGGCTGGGCAATGCCGGGGTTTCGGTCGTCTCGGTGCTGGTTGCTCATAGCCGCCCGCATCCGAGTCATGATGAGATACTTGATCCTGGTGTCAAAAAGACTCCTTCTGTCATCCTTTTTGGTTTTGTCTCCAAACAGGGTAAATACGACCTGCTCGACGGCCAGGAACTCACTGTCAGGAGACTGCTTCAGCGTGCGGGCGGGCATGTTTCCGAGAGAGCCATCCCGAAAATCGTCATCGTCCGCAAGACCCCGCAAGGCAACAAACGCATCCTGGTGAACACCCGGGCCGTCTTGATCGAAAAACGCAGCGAGTACGACCTCTTTCTCCGACCTGAGGATGTCGTAATCGTCGAGTGACTCAAACCCCCGCCGCACGCACCGTGGCGTAGCTCTTCTTGCCTTTGCGCAGGATGCAGAGCCTGCCGCCGAGGAAATGCTCGGTGGTCAGTGTCGGCACGGAGCCAGCGTCCACCTGCTGGTTGTTGATGTAGAAGCCGCCGCCTTTCATCAGGCGGCCGGCATCGCCTTTGGAGGTGGCGAGGCCGAGGGTGACGAGGAAATCGGCCACCTGCGGGATGTTGGCGAGATCGACCTCGGTACTTGGAGCAGAAGCGGTGGCTTCGATGAGTGTGCCTACATCGGCGGTGGCGAGATCCGCGCCGCCGAAGAGTGCCTGGGAGGCGAGGATGACCTTTTGCAGCTCCTCCTCGCCATGAACCATGCGGGTCACTTCGGCGGCGAGGCGTTTGTGGCCGTTGCGTTGTCCGGGGTTGGCGTTGTGCTCGGCTTCGATGGCTTCGATCTCCTCGTGCGTGAGCAGCGTGAACTGGCGCAGGAAGCGCGGCACGTCGGGGTCTTCGGAGTTCACCCAGAACTGGTAGAAGGCGTACGGGCTGGTCTTCGCGGGGTCCATCCAGATGGCACCAGCCTCGGACTTGCCAAATTTTTTGCCGGAACTGGTGGTGATGAGCGGGAAGGTGACGACGTGGGTCTGCTGCCCACGCATTTTGCGCACGAGGTCGATGCCAGCGGTCATGTTTCCCCACTGGTCGCTGCCGCCGATCTGCACGGTGCAGCCGTGGCGCTCGTTGAGCACGACGAAGTCGTACGACTGCAAAATCATGTAGGTGAACTCGGTGAACGAGATGCCGCTCTCCAGACGGGCGCTGACGGATTCCTTCGCGAGCATCCAGGCGATGGTGAAGTTCTTGCCCACATCCCGCAGCAGTTCCACGGCGCTGAGTTTGCAGATCCAGTCCGCGTTGTTCTCGATGATGGTCTTGTCGGGAACGAGGATGCTCCTGATTTGCGCCTCGATGCGCTTCACAAACGCGGCGACGGTCTCGGGCGTGTTGAGCGTGCGCTCGTTTGCCTTTCCGCTGGGATCGCCGATCAAACCGGTGCCGCCGCCGACGATGGCGATGGCTTTGTGCCCATGCTCCTGCACGCGACGCAGCGCCATTAGCGGCAGCAAGTTGCCGATGTGCAAGCTGTCTGCCGTGGGGTCAAAGCCGCAGTAGAAGGTCTGCTGCGTCTTGAGGGCTTCTTTGAGGGCTTCAAGGTCGCTGCACTGCTTGAGCAGGCCGCGCCATTCGAGATCGGCGATCAGATCGGTCGTGGGCATGATGGGGGAAAATGACGAATGGCGAAATCAAAATGACGAATGAAGCCGGAATGACGAGGGACGCTCCGAAATTCGTCATTCACCATTCGGGTTTCGTCATTCCCGTTAGGGTGCCGAGCCGGGCTCGCCACGCAGGAGCTGCTTGCCATTGAAGCGCTCGTTGGGCCTGAACAGCCAACCGGGGCTGTCGTTGAGCACTTCCCAGCGGCGCAGTTCGAACTCCGGCAGGATCATGTTGCTATTCGGATCAAACACCCGGCGTCCAGTGTAGCGGCCAAAGATGCGGTATTCGGTGTTGTGGTCGTCGCCGTAGGCGTAACCGCCGTCGTTCGGCTGCTCTGGCAGGCGATTCGGGATTTTCATGAAGCGCTCCTGCATGATGACGAGACGGGCCGTGCTCCAGTCCTGCCCTGGACTGCGCAGGTAGCCCCAGAAGTGCGTGTGCGGGATGTGGAAGCGGCGGCCGATGTAATAATCCCCGCGCGGCTCCATGGCGATCTGACGGCGGCGTGCTTCAGCCTGGGGGCCAGAGGCTGGCGAGGAGCCGGTCTCGCATCCGGTCATGAACAGGCTGAGAAGGCAGAGCAGGGAGGAAATGGCGGCACGGGTCGGCATGGCGGGCGGCATTGTGCCGCACCGCGCCGCTGCCGCAATGGGAAAGGCGGGGTGGGGAGGGGGCGGAGGTGAAATGTGAGAGGTGAGAAGTCAGAAGGCTGAGCCGGGCACCTCCTCCGACCTCTCACATCTTACCTCTCACTTCTGACCTGCTCCGTGGAATGCGCTGCAAGTCCCGGCCATCCGCCACGTTCCCGCGCCATGACCCGCTTCCTCATTCTCTTCTCCGCTCTTTGCCCTTGGCTCTTTGCCAATGAAAGGCCCAACGTCATCGTCATCCTCAGCGATGATCTCGGCTGGGGCAGCGTCGGCTGTTACGGCGCGAATCCAGAGCTCGTCAGCACGCCAAACATCGACCGCCTCGCCCAAGAAGGCCGCCGCTTCACAGATGCGAACACGACCTCGTCTGTGTGCTCGCCCACACGTTACTCCATGATCACTGGCCGCTACTGCTGGCGCACGTCATTGATCAGCGAGGTGCTCGGCACCACCGCCCCGCTGCACATCGAAACCACTCGCCTCACCGTGGCCTCCATGTTGAAAAACCAGGGCTACAACTGCGCCGCCGTCGGCAAATGGCACCTCGGCTACGGCACGGAGGCCAAGTGTGATTACACGAAGGAATTGAAGCCCGGGCCGCTCGAAATCGGCTTTGACTACCACTTCGGCGTCCCCGCCAATCACGGCGATCTCAGCGGCGTCTATGTCGAGAACCACTGGGTCTATGGCCTGAACAAAGACAGCCCTTCCTCGCCCAGCCCGCCCTACGTCACCATGGGCCAACAGAAGGGTAAGCCGGTCAAAAACCTCGAACTCAACGCCCCCAAACGCATCGACGACGAGGTCATGGGCACGCTCACCGACAAGCTCGTGACCTGGATCGGCCAGCAGAGCGCGGAGAAGCCGTTTTTCGTCTATTTCACGCCCGTGGCCGTCCACAATCCGATCACACCTTCCAAGCAAACCGCCGGGAAAAGCAAAGGCGGGCCGTTTTGCGACTTCATCAGCGACCTGGACCTCAGCGTGGGCCGCGTGCTTGATGCGCTCGACAAACAGGGTCTCGCGCAAAACACGCTCGTGCTCTTCACCAGTGACAACGGCGGCGTGAACAAACCCACCGGCGACACGCCGCAAAACGTGGCCCAAACCGCCGGATTGAAGCCCGTGGGGCCGTTCCGCGGTGGAAAGCACGATGTGTGGGAAGGCGGCTTCCGCGTGCCTTACCTCGTGCGCTGGCCCGGTCATGTTCCCGCAGGCACCGTGTGCGATGAAACCATCAGCATCGTCGATACTCTCGCAAGTATTGCCGCCATCACCGGCACCAAGTTGCCCAAGGCCGACGAGGCCGCCGAAGACAGCCACGATGTCTCGAAAGCCTGGCTCGGCACGAAATACGAAGGCCCACTGCGCCCCGACGTGATCGTCCACGGTGCTGACGGCAACTTTGCCATCCGCAAAGGACCGTGGAAATGGATCGAAGGCGTGCCTGCCGACGATGTGAAGCCCGCCGCGAAAAAAGCCCGGGCCAATCAGATGCAACGCATGCTTTACGACGTGCGTCAGGACATCGCCGAGGCCAGCGATGTCTCCGCGCAGCATCCTGAAGTTGTGAAGGAACTCGAAACGCTGCTCAATCGCTATCGCGACGGCGGTTACAGCCGTGAACTCCCGCCCGCAGGCGTCAAACCAAAGACGCAGGTGGTTGTGCTGCCTCCGCTCGCCAACGCGCAGCCGGTGGATGTGAAAACCTTCAAATCCTCGCAGGGTAAGGAAGCATGGACCGCTCGGGACGACGCCATGTTTGGCCGGGCCGGCGTCAAGGGCAGCGCCCTGACCGGACCGCTCGCCATGAAAGACGGTACCTTCGAGTTCCAAATCCTGCTTGGCGAGGCCGACCGTCACTCTTTGCGCGTTCACACCGCCGGAAACGCCCATAGTTTTCGCATCGTCCTCACGCGTGCCTTCCTCGATATCGCCAAAAACCCTGAAAAGGGCGAAACCGCCGA
>JBIKYB010000253.1:0-7409 GCA_044355475.1 Prosthecobacter sp. | reverse complement strand
GCCAGGTGTTTTTTGGATCAATAGCGATGGCCTCGCGGTAGGCGTTTTCAGCTTCGGCGTAGCGTTGGAGTTGGTTTTGCAGCAGGTTGCCAAGACTGTTCCAATATAAGGCCTCCTTCGGATCAATGGAGATGGCCTCGCGGTAGGCGCTTTCAGCTTCGGCATAGCGTTGGAATTGATTTTGCAGCAGACTGCCAAGACAGTGCCATGGTCGGGCATTATTCGGATCACGGGCAATAGCTTTGCGACATGCGGTTTCGGCTTCGGCGTGGCGGCCGAGCTTGTAGTGGAGGTCGTAGCCCCATTTAAACCACCGCCAAGCTGGAGCTTTGGTCGTGGGTCGGAGGGTGGCACGGATGTATTCGAAGCTGGAGTCTGTCAGTTGAGTGCCAAAGCCATCTGGTCGTGCATCTACCATCAATTGAATACATTCCTTCCCTTCGGCCTGATGAAAAGCGCGGTTCCAATCTTCGACGTCGAAACGGCTGCGAATTTGTCCAGTGGCGAGGCGTTTGGAGAACCAGTCGACGGTGGCTTGGTCGTAATTTCGAACATCCGCAGCACGGGAAGCTGCGATGGTTTCTAGCAGGGTCTTGAGTTCTTTTGGTTTCAGCTTTCCTGCGCGAGTTGCGAGTTGCTCACGCTCACCGTTTACAAACATGGAGCGGTCCCCAAGCACCGCTTTGGCGAAGACTTCGGGGCTGATCTCGGCCTCTACGGTGATGAGGGATTCGAGCTTCCGGCGCAGGTCGTCGAAGGCTAAGGTTGCGGGAGGAAGGCTGTCGAAGTCGATGAGTTCATGCAGGCGGGCGCGGGCGGCGCGGGCTTGCTCGCGCAGGGCGGTTAGTTCGGTGTGGCGCTCCAACTCTGCGGCAGTTTCGGGGTCGTGATTGCGGGTGGCTGCAGCGGCGGCACGGCTCAGGAGGTAACGGTCTGGACTGAAACAGTCCTCATCCAGCATCATGCGGGCAAGACGGGTGCGGTCCGGTGGCTCGTAGAAACTTTCGAGGAAGCGGGTGAGGAACTCGGCCTCGCGGCGTTTCCGTCGGGAAGCGCTGCGCATGAGGAACCAGATGTTGAAGAAGCGTTCGGCAATCTGGTAGCCCTGGCTGCTGATGCCAGAGAGTTCCACGCGCTCGATGGTGCCATCTTTTTCCAGTCTATCGAGTTGGGCGCTGATGGTGCTGGCGGGCAAGGCCGTTTCCTGAACGAGGATGGCAGCGGTGCAGGGATCCCAGTGGTTGGCGATGGCGCTGGTGATGACCTGCTGCTGCGCGGTGAGTTCTTCAAAGCGGGCCTTGTAAAGCGGGGTGACACGATCAAGCAGGCCTTCCAAATCGCCGAAGACGCTGGGCGCGAAGTCCTCGGCGTAAAGGAAGAAGAGGGTGAGCGTGGTGCGTGGATTCCCACCGGTGAGCTGACGCAAGACTTTCAGCCGCTGCGGATGCTGGAGCACGCGCTGGCGCACTTCAGGACGGCCCGATTTATCGGCGAGGTGGATGAGGAGATCACGCATCTCGCTTTCCTCCAGCGGGCGAAGGTAGTGGACCTTAAAGTGGTCGTAAAAGGCGGCTCCGTAGTCCTGGCTCTGCGGCGGAGGGCTGGGGCTGGCTCCGATGAGAATGGGTGACCCAGGACGCATGAGCAGCTCGCGCAAGGCATGCTGCTGAGGAGGTTCCAGGCGCTCGAAGACGAGTTGTAAATTATCCACGAGGAGAACGGGACGCTGGCCGGTCTTGGCGGCGGCTTTGGCGAAGGCGGCATAGACTTCATCAGCGAAGGGCTGGTCGTCTTTGACCGGACGCACGGTGGTTTTGGTCAGGCGCTCGACCTCGGCATCAATTTCGGCGACGGCGGCGGTTTCCTTCGTGAGTTCGTGGGCGTCAGCGAGGGAGTCGAGGCAGTTTAGCCAGAACTTCGAGAGACGGTCCACGGCGTATTGCTCCTCTGCGAATACAAGCGGGATGAACTTGGCGTCGAGTTCCGTGTTCGTGCGCAATTCGGCAGCGATGCGGGCGAGGAGCATCGTCTTTCCCATGCCACGCTGGCCGACGAGGATGTGATGCTGGGCACGGCTCTTCGGCTTCTCCGCAGCCAGATCGGCGAGGATACGCTGGAGCACATCCTGACGTGCCTGGAAGGCCAGAATGACCTGCTCCGGAGACATGCGTCCGGTGTTGTACAGCGAGAGCTGGTGAAGGGCGAGGGTGGAGGGAGTGGTGCTCATCGGACTTCACGGCGGTGCCAGTATTCGCGGAGGAGGAAGGAGCGAAAGGTGTAGCGGCCTTTGCTTTCCAGAAGATAGCCATCGCGCTGGAGCATGAGTAGCAACCGTGCGAGCTGGTCCTCGACAGTCGCTGGATCAGCGGCCTGCCTTGTGGATATGAGGGCATTCAGCACCTGGGAACGCGTGCGGCCATTCGCATGCTGGCAGAGGTGGCGCAGAGCATCCTTTGCGGCGGTGGCATCGCTTTGACTGAACTGTTCGTCGAGTCGCTGACGCCAGGTGTCGAACTGGCTGAGGCTCTCGGGACGCAGCAGATGTGCGAAGGCGGCCTCAACTGCGGCGGCATCGGCCTGTCGGGCCCCGGCATCGACCAAGGCATGGAAGACGATCTGCATGTGATGCGGTAGCGGCCAGCCGACGTGCTGGATGATGAGGGCGCGCTGTTCAGCAGCGAGCGGCAGTCCATTGCTTTCGCCAAGGCGGGCCAAGAAGACATCGGCCTCCTCTGGAGTCAGCGCATCAAGACTGAGACCGGTGAGGTCGTTGATGGTCTTCCTCAGGTTGCGATCATCGACAAAGCTGTCGAGGCCGATGCTCCCAAGGAAAATCCAGCGAACGTGCTGGCGATGCGTCTGGCGCAGAGCTCGCAACCAATGCAGCAGGCGGCTGACTCGCTCCGTGCCGTGATCCTGCCTGCTCATGGCCAGGAGCAGCTCCGGCATTTCGTCGATGGCGAGGAGCAGTTTCGTTCCTGAGGATTCGATCTTGCGGAAGATGCTCTCCAACGCCCGTCCTAGCGTGCTGTGGTCCGGGTCTTCGGCGGAGCCCATCTCCATATCCACCCCGGCGGCACCGACTTTCATGCCGCTGAACGCCTGCCGGGCCTTGCGAAACAGGAGCGATATACGGCCCAGAGTCTCGGGGTGCAGGCCGCTTTCGTTGAGCGTGTCCACCAGCTTTTCGGCGAAGGCGAGTTCGTCGTGGCAGCCTTCGACATTCATGAAGACGGCACTGCGTCCTGCTTGACGCTCCAGTTCGCAAAGACGTAGAACGAGGGATGTCTTGCCGACACGTCGGGGAGCGGTAAGCAGCAGGTTGGAACTGTTTGCCAGCTCGCGCTGAAGGCGGGCAAGGTCGCGAGGGCGATCAAAGAAGTCGTCGTGCTCGACGGGGGAACCGGTGATGTTTCTCATGGCGTCGGATTGTGATGTGACCCTGACTGATTGTCAAAATACATTTCCGTATAAATACAAATTTGTATTCAAAGTAAACTTTAAATTAGTCGTCGAGATCTTTGCTGGCTGGATTAACTCACCTCGCCAATCACCTTCGCCACGCGATCCATCTCTGCTTCCGTGTTGTAGAAATGCGGGCTGAAGCGGAGCAGTGGCTGCCCGGCGCGGTTGTGGCGCAGGGAAGGGGTGATGCCGTGTTCGTTGAGGTGCTTGGAGATGTTTTCCAGCGAGTGTGTGGCGTGCTGAACGGTTGTGATGGCCGAGGCGTGGATGCTGTGCGGATCGGGGCCGAGGAAGGTGAAGCCTTGTGGCTGCAAACCGGCATGCAGGCGGGCTTTGAGGTTCACAAGCTGGGCGCTGATGGCGGGGAGGCCGATTTCTTGAATCAGCTCGATGCCAGCCTTCATGCCGAGGATGCCGGAGATGTTGAGGGCACCGGGTTCGTAGCGGCGACCGCCGCGTTCGAAGGCGATTTCTTCCTGCGCGATGAAGTTCGGGCTGCGCACGTTCCAAGAGCCGAGCAGGCTGGGGCGGAGCATGTCCTGCAATTCCTCGCGCACATAAAAAATGCCGGCGCTCATCGGGCCGAGCATCCATTTGTGCGAGTCGGCGGAGAGGAAATCGACGTGATCGACGCGGGTCTCGAACGCGCCGACGGTTTGGATGGCATCCAGGCAGAACAGCACGCCACGCTCGCGCAGCAGGCAGCCGATGCGGTCGATTTCGATGCGGTAGCCGCTCTGGAAGTGGCAGGAGGCGAGCGCGACGAGCTTGGTTTTCGGCGTGAGCGCCGCCTCGACGAGTTCGGGCGTGATTTCGCCGAGAGCGACCGGTTTGAGGCGTTTCAAAACGACACCATGACGTTCGAGATCACTCCAGGGATAAACATTCGCGGGATAATCATCGAGATAGCTGACGACTTCATCGCCCGCTTGCCAAGGAAGGCCGTTGGCGACCAAACTGAGGCCTACCGAAGTTGGACCGATGAGCGCGATCTCGCTGGCTTTGGCTCCGATCAATTCCGCAGCGACAACGCGGGTCTCATTCACCGCCCGCCAGGCCTCGGGATACTCCTGCATGCGCAGGCTGCATTGTTCGAGGTAATCCTGCATCGTGCGTGTGACGCGGCGCGGCAGGATGGTGACGCCCGCATGGGCAAGGAACAGGCTGTCTTTGATGACCGGAAACTCCCGCTGGCGCAGGGATTCATCCGAAAGAAGAGCGTCTAGGGTTAGCATGAGGAAAATGACGAAACCAGAATGCGGAATGACGAATGATTACGAATTGCAGGGCCCATTCGTCATTCCTTCATTCGGAATTCGTCATTCAGAGAGCCTAGGCGACCTTCAAAGTCTTCGCGCCCTCGTCGATGAGGTGCCAGAAGTTCTTGGATTTGCTCAACTCCTCGTCCTCGCCACCGCCGGGCAGGTTGCTGCGGAAGAGGAAGTCGGTGAGGGTGTTTTTGTGCAGCACCCGGTGAACGCGCACGTTGCCTTCGACGATGCCGAAGTAGATGCGGTGGTCACCGGCGCGGCAGCGGTAAAATTTTTTGCCGCCACGCTCCAAGACGCCGTAGCGTTTGGCGAGGATCGCTTCGTCGATGTCGGCGGGTTGGATGTTCAGCGCCTCCAGCAGGTGAAACTGGGTCTGGGTGGGGAGCTGTGAGAGCTCCGAAGCGCTGATGTCGTTGAAAACGATCTGGATCACAGAAAGGGCGGGCTGGCGGTTTTTTTAGAAACGCTTGATGACATGCTTCTTGCGGATGGACTCCATCCACTTGTCGATGTTGTCCTTGGATTTTTCCTGGTTGATCATTTTTTCGATCTCCGGGCGCATTTTTTCGAGCGGGGGTGCTGTGCCGAGTTTTTTCGCGTCGCAGGCGACGATGATGTAGCTGGTCTCTTGGTCGAGCACAGGACCGACGCCACCGGTTTTCAAGGCCATGGCCGCGTTGGCGATGGCGGGCATCATGTCTGTCTTGGCCATCCAGTCCCAGGAGCCGCCGTTTTCAGCACGGCTGTCCTGGGAGTAGGCCTTGGCTGCGGCGGCAAAGTCGCCGCCGTTGAGGATTTTCGAGCGCAGCTCCTGCGCGAGCTTTTTCTGCTTTTCGGGGGATGAACCGGCTTCACCACTGAACTTGGGGATGGTGATGGTGGAGATTTTGATCTGGTCACCCTCGCGCCACTTGTCCACATTCTTGTTGTAGTAGTCCTCGACCTCGCGCGGGGTGGCTGGCGGGTGCTCGCCGGAATGGCGGGCGCGCATGACGTTGGTGATGATCATCTTTTCGCGCTGCTCGCGGAATTTTTTCACGCTCATGCCGGTCTTGGCCAGCTCGTCCACGAAGGCGTCGCGGTTGCCCTTGAAGCTCTCGCGGATGATGGTGTTGATGTCGTCATCGACGTACTGGCCTTTGATGACACCGCCAATTTTCTTAAACTCGGCCAGCAGAATCTCGCGGTCGATGAGGTTTTCGATGGCGGAGGCGCGAACGGCGGCCAGTTCCTGGTTCAGGCGGGCGGGGTCGTTCTGATACTGGTAGCGCAGGATCTGCTCCTGGGCGGTGATCGTGTCCCGAACCTCGGAGGCAGCGATGGGCACGCCATCGACGACGGCGACGATGCGGTTGGAGTAGGTCTGGGCCGTGACCGTGGTGAAAGCAACGGAGATGGGCAGAAGCAGGCAGATGCGCGGGAGGAACATGACGAAAGAGCCGCCATCCTAGGGCGTGGGGGCGGCGTGGCAAGGCGAAGTTGACCCGGTGAGCTTCGCCTTGCGCAAAAGCGGCTCCGGCCTCTAATCTGCGCCTCCCAATCGCCGAACCATCCCAGCCATGAGCAAGAAAGCCGCCGCCAAGCCCGCCCAAGCCTCCAAGAACAAGAGCCTTCTCGTCGAAAACCGTGTGTTCAAACCGAGCGCCGACTTTGCCAAAAAGGCCCGCATCAAAAGCATGGCGCAGTACAAGGCGATGCATGCCGAGTCGCTGAAAAGCCCGGACAAGTTCTTCGGCCGTGAGGCGAAGGAACTGCAATGGACGAAGCCATTCACCAAAGTGCTCGATTGGAAATGCCCGAACGCGAAGTGGTTCACCGGCGGCAAGCTCAACGTCAGCGAAAACTGCCTCGACCGTCATCTCAACGGCCCGCGCAAGACCAAGGCCGCGCTGATCTGGGAAGGCGAACCCGGCGAGAAACGCGTTTACACTTATCAGCAGCTTCACCGCGAAGTCTGCCGCTTCGCCAACGTGCTGAAGCGCCACAAAGTGAAGAAAGGTGATCGCGTCATCATTTACATGCCGATGATTCCCGAGGCGGCCATCGCCATGCTCGCCTGCGCCCGCATTGGCGCGGTGCATAGCGTGATCTTTGGCGGCTTTAGCGCCGAGTCGATCAAGGACCGTGTGCTTGACTGCGGCGCGTCCATCGTCATCACCGCTGATGGTGGCTACAGGCGTGGTGCCGTGGTGCCATTGAAGAAGAATGTCGATGACGCCCTCAAGAGCGGCGACACTTCGGTGAAGACCGTGGTCGTGTATCGGCGCACCGGCCAGGACATCCACATCGAGGAAGGCCGCGACGTGTGGTGGCATCGCGAACTCGAATACGTCGATGCGAAGTGCCCGCCCGTGGCGCTCGATTCCGAGGCGGATCTTTTCATTCTCTACACCAGCGGCAGCACCGGCAAGCCCAAGGGCATCCTGCACAGCACCGCAGGCTACCTCCTGCATGCGCAGATGACCTGCAAATACGTCTTCGACCTCCGCGATGACGATGTGTACTGGTGCACGGCCGACATCGGCTGGGTCACCGGTCACAGCTACATCGTCTATGGCCCGCTGGCACTCGGCGCGACCTGCCTCATGTATGAAGGCGCTCCGAATTGGCCGGAGAACGACCGCTTCTGGAAGATCATCGAAGAATACGCCGTCACCGTCTTCTACACCGCTC